>JANLPS010000396.1:0-2385 GCA_031367385.1 Archangium sp.
CAAGCGCGATGATCGACCCGCTGTACATCGTCTTTCAGGTGATTTTTTACCTCGACATGCGCGTGCGCCGCGAAGGCCTCGACCTCGAGCTGGCGATCACCCCGCGCAGCTGATCAGTTGTAACAGTCGGTCCCCACGCCGGTGACTTTGCCGTCGGGGCCAACCCAGATCGCGCACACCCAGGTGCCTCCTTCGCCACCCGAGTCATGGCACGTGCCGCCGTAGGGAGCCCTCACCTCGATGGAACAGGTGTGCTGCGAAGTGGTGACTCCGCCATCGGGCGGCGAACACGAGCCAGAGCTCCCTCGGTTCGGCGCGACGAGGGCCTGCGGCGGTCTCGACGTGACGGGCAAGGTCGAGACATCGGTGCCCAGCGCGATGTCGTCGCAGTGACCCACGTGCGTCGGAATGCCGAGCAAGCCACACGCGGTGGTGATCATCAGTGCAGTCGGTAGAACGATTCTCATGGCGGCGCGGTTAGCAATTCACGCGCCACCTCCGTGCAGCTGGGCGTCGGCACCGAGAAGGCCTGCACCGCCTCCCGAGTGCGACATGTGCGCCAGACCTGGGTATCGTGTCGCGATGCTGCTGGCCTTGGTCCTCGCGATGCAAACTGCGGCTCCCGAGGAGCACGGGGCTGAGCCCGCCATCGCCGTACCGCTCAGCGACGTGTACGCGCGGCCTGAGTTCGCCGCGTCACGGCACCGTACCCGAGTGACCCTCAAGGTGTTGCTGAGCCGCTTGCAGACGTGGCTCGAATCACTCTTCGAGACCTCGGGCGCGCAGACGTACTCCAACGTCACTCGAATCGCGGTGCTGGTGGTGGCGCTCCTGGTCGCGGGCTGGGCGGGCCTTCGGCTTCGTTCACGGCGTCGCAGCGCATCACCCGGGCAAGGTCCCACTGACCCTTCGCCACTGCAGCTCGAGGCCCCCACCGCGCACCTCACCCGGGCCAAGCGCTTGCTCGACAGTGACCCGCGCGAAGCGATTCGCCAGGGGCTGTACGGGTTGCTCTCGCTGCTCGAGCAGCGCCGCTGGGCCCGCCCAGATCGGGTCAAGACCAACCGTGAATTGGCCCATGAGCTGCCCACGCGTGGAGCCCCACAGGACCTCGCCGCGACCGTGACCAGCATGCTCCGGTGGTACGACGTCACGTTTTACTCCAGAGCACCAGTGACCCGGCCAGACGCCGAGCGTTTCATCAACGACGTCGATTCACTCGGGCTCTAAGAAGTCGGGCGCAGCATGCCTGTGACCGTTAAGGCGATGCGAATGACGATGACGCTCGCAGAGAAGGGCCACTACGCGCCGCCACCGAAGCTCCCGCGGTTTGCTCAGCAGGTCAGTGAACGCGTTGGCCAGTGGCCCCGCGTACAAGCGCGAACGCACTGGTTGCTCGGAGACGAATCGGTGGTTGATGGTGCCGACTTTTATCTCGGTGACGACGAGCTCGGGCATCTTCACCTCGATGCCGAAGCGCACGTCGCACAGACAGCGGCGGTGCGAGATGCGCTGGTCAAAGCAAAGCTCGCGCAACCCTTTCGGTACAGTCGCGACTTCGTCACCGCTCCAGTCGAGCGCGCTTCAGATGTCGACCACGTCGCGTGGTTGTTTGAGCTGCGACGACGGCAACTCGAGGGCGTGCCTGTCGATGCGCTGGTGAAAGAAATTCAGGCCGTCAGCGCCGCACAGCGACCCACAACAGGTCGCGCGCCCCGGCTATGATCGCCACGTGACCGCGTGGAGGACATGGGCCGTGTTCGCGCTGCTGCTGAGCATCGCGCTCACCCTGGGCATCGCCGCGGGTGGTGCTGCCAGCGAGTCGACGGCGCTGTCGGTCGAGAACGCGGCTCCCACAGGCGCCAAGGTGCTCTTCACCTGGCTTTTTGAAAACGGCGTCGCGGTGTCGATGAAGACCGACGATTTTCTGGTCATCGACCCGGCCGTGCGTACGGTGGTGGTGACCGCTCCGAGGGCGCAGGGCGTCTCCCAGGCCGAGGTCGACTCGCTCGAACGCTTCGTCAGCGCGGGCGGCACCCTGGTCTACCTCGTGCCACGAGGTTCATTGAGCACGCCGATGAACCACTGGCTCGGGGTCACCCGCGGCGCACTGCCGGAGCTCGACGACAGCCCGGCCCTGCAAGACCCCGCCGGAGCGACCGTGAAAGTGACCACCCAGACTGGCCTGACCACCGGCATCACCGAGCTGCGGGTCGCGGGCGATCACCTGATCGAGGTCTCCGACGCAGTGGCGGTGACGATGGCGCCGGCCCTGTGGGTCAAGCCCGTCGGCCGGGGCGAAGTGTGGCTGGCCGCGGGGCCCGACCTGGCTGAAAACGCGCGGCTCGAGCTGCTGGGCAACTCGCGCTTCTGGCTCAACGTGGG
>JANLPS010000429.1:0-12826 GCA_031367385.1 Archangium sp.
CGCCGCCGCGTTGCTCAAAGACGGGCGGGTGTTGGTGGCCTCGGGCGAAGGCAGCGACGGTGCGGGCGGGCTGGTGCTGACCCAGAGTGTCGAAGTGTACGACCCGGCCGCCAACGCCTGGTCACCGCTGGCCGAGACGAAGCTGCCGCACGCCGATGCGTTTGCGGCTCAGCTGCTCGACGACACGGTGCTGATTCTCGGTGGCCAGAGTGACAGCGCCCTCTTTTCTGCCGAGCGCTACACCGTGGGCACCGACACCTGGGCCGACGTGGTGGCCCCGGCAGCGGCCCTCGATGCCGATGACGCCTGCCTGCTCAAAGACGGGCGGGTGCTGATCGTCGCCGGCCAAGCCAGCTACCGCTTCGAAGACGCGACCTCGCAGTGGACGCAGCTTGGCTCGGTGGCGCAGAGCGATCGAACCGAGTCGGCCGTGGCGGCCCTCAACGACGACGGAGCGCTGTTGGTCGGGGGGCTGCACCCGCTCGAGTTGCCTGACGTGCGTGTTCACCTGCCCGACGGCGGCGTCAGCTCGGGAGAACCCACCAGCGGTGGCACCTCGAGCGGAGGCGGAACGTCGACCTCGCACAGCTCTGGGGGCGGCAGTCACCACGTGTCGCATCACCACGGCCATCACCACCACCACCACCACTGACCTGAGCGCCCGGTTTGACTTGTGAAGTCAGACGGTTGTACGGACGCCGCCATGCAAACGGGCGTGCGCGTCGCGATGGTGGTTCTCTGCGTTTCGGCTGGTGGGTGCGTCTACGGCATCGAGGGGCTGAACCCTCGCCCGAACATCCCCGAGGTGAGCTCGCCTCCGGTCGCGGTGTTGGTACTGGCAGAGAAGGTGAAGCAAGAGACCAAGGTCGAGATCACCGCGAGTTGGACGGCGCAGCTCGCGACCTTTCGTGGCGACATCAAGCGCGGGTTTCTCAACGGTTTTCCCGGCGCCAAACAGGGCGACAAGGGAGCGCTTCAGCTCTCGCTGACCGATGTCGAGCCGACCTTCGAGTGCCTGCAGAACGTGGGGTGCGTGAGCCTGCTCCGGTACCGGGGCGCGCTCGAGACCGGTACTGGCAAGCAGCTCATGCCCTTCGCTGGCAAAGCCCGTTCAGAGCTGTGCCCGAACAAGCTCGACAACTGCATCAGCACCAGCATCGAGAGAATGCACGAAGAGATCTTCAAGGCGACGAAAGAGATGCTCATCGAGGGCGCGACCCCGGCGACGACCAAGCCGGGTGCGACGAGCATCTAACTTCGCGCTAGTTGATCTGAGGGTCGCAGGTGCAGCTCTGGGTGTTGCAGACCAGGCCCTTGGCACAGCCACCGCAGTCGGCCGCGCAGACGCACGACTTGGTGCTCGGGTCGCAGACCTGAGGTGACACGCAGGTCGCTCCGCACGCGTCGCCGCTGGCGTTGGTCGAGTTATCGTTCCAATACTTGTACGACACCGCGACTTTGACGCCCCCCGCGCTGGGGATGCAGTTGCCGTAGAAGACGATGCGGCGAGTCGCTGGGTCGATGTCCCACCCGTTGGTGCGGTCGCGGGGCACGTCGGCCGTTGCGCAGGTGCCGCGGGTGCTGGCCAGGGCGATCTTGATCGTCGCCGAGATGGGCGGGCGCTGCAGCTGGTGACCGGTGCCACCGATCGCCGCGCTCAAGATGGCGTCGATGATGGCGGCTTGCTGTGCCTTTTGGGTCGCGTTCGGGCTCGGCGGGTTGAAGGTCAGAATGTTGCCCAGAACGCCGCCGGTGTTGCGCACCAGGGTCGCGTATTTGCCGACCGCCTGTTCAGGGTCTTCTTTCGTGCCGCAGGTCTGGCCTTCGGGGCAGACGATGCCGTGGCTCATGAAGGTCTGGCCCGGGTACTTGCCATTGACGAGCGCTTTGATCGCCGAAGGGCTGTCGTTCGACTGGTCCCACGTGTCGCTCATGAAGATGAATTGAATTTGCGCGTCGGTGCGAAACGCAGTCGGAAAGGTGTTTTGACCTTTGAGCTCGACGAAATTGCGAGCGCCTTCGAAGCCTTCTTCCTTGCCGTCTCCCGCGATGCCGAAGGCGGTCGAGCCCGAGAACCAGCTGGTCATCACCCCGATGTCGCTCGTCCAATCGCGGAAGGAGCCGGCTCCGGAATAGCCGTAGAAGTCTTTGCAATTATTGCCGAAGAAATTGCAGCCCCCACCCGCCCGGTATGCGGTGCTGACGCCTGCGGCGCGCCAGTCGAGGCCTGCGCCGGCGAGCTTGGCTCCGAATTGCGAACCGACGGTCGAGACCGCGGTCTGCGAGCTGGCCATCGAACAGCTGTCGTCGACGACCCACAAGAAGTCGACCTTCTGATTCACGGTGGCGTTGAAGACCTCACACTGGGTGCCGGCGAAGTCGCCGAACTGGGCCAGCGGCGTACCGTTGGTCGCATCGTCGAGGCGGAACAACGGAGCCCCTGCGTACGCAGACACCGGGACCAGGCCAATCACGATCACCGAGCGATCATTCGAGCGGCGCACGAACTCGGCCTGCAACTTGAACGGGCCAGTCACGCCAGCGGTACCGGCCAACAACCCGGTCGCGCCGGGCAAGAAGTTCGTCGCGATGGCGTTGAGCGCGGTCTTGAGGTCACCGCCGCCAGCGAGGTCGTAGGTGCCGTGCACCGAGGTGGCGAAGCCGTCCCAGGTGGTGAAGGTCTGCAGCAGGGCGTTCGAGGTCGAGCCGAGCTTGGCGCGATCAGCGGCCTCTTCAGCCGGGCCATCTGCGCCGGTCGGAGGCGCGGTGAACGCCAGCCCCGCCACCTTGGTGGTCGGGTCGTAGAACGCAAACCCGCGTTCGATGCCGGCCACGGTGGGCTTGGTCAGCTCGCTGAATTCGGTCGCCAACGCCACCTGCACGTCAGACACGCCGCTGCCCGACAACGTAATCGGGCGCAAATTCGCGGTGGAGCACGCTTGGGTCGCTGGGCCGGTCGCGTCGCCTGCGTTGTTGGGGTCGAGCTCACCAGGGTCGACCTTGCCGTTCAAGTTGCCGTCTTCGGCGCCGTCGAGAATGCCATCGCCATCGCTGTCGGCGACGCAGGCCTTGGTTTTGGTGGTCGGGTCGGCGTCGAAGGTGATGCCCACCGCATACTTGCAGTTGGTGGGGTCAGCGCCGGGGCCGATCAACCCGCCTTCGACGCCGTCTTGCAGGCCGTCTCCGTCGGTGTCGCGCTTGAGCGGGCTGGTCGCGCACCCCGCCGCCATGTCGCGTTCGTCTTTGTCGGAGTACCCATCGCAATCGGAGTCAGCGCGCGTCGGGTTGGTCTCGTCACCATCTTGGCGGCCGTTGCGGTTGGCGTCTTCGTCGCCATCGTTGATGCCATCGCCGTCGGTGTCGGGGTTGGTGGGCACCGTCTTGCTCTTCGGGTCGGCGTCGACGGTGATGTTGCAGGTCGAGCGAACACTGGTGGTCTTGCCGAGCTCCTGGCCGTCGCTGAGGCCGTCGCCGTCGCTGTCGGGGTTGCACGGGTCGGTGTGCTTGCCGCCGTAGAGGGTGCCGTATTCTTCGAGGTCTGAGAGCCCGTCGCAGTCGGTGTCGCGGGTGGCGTTGTCGGGGTTGGTGCTGGCGCAGCCGGTGCTGATGATGAAGCCGCCGCCACCGCCGGTGCCGGTGTTGCCGCCGTCATTCGAACCGTTGCCGCCGCCCGTGCCGCCCACGGTGCCGCGACACTGCCCCTGCACACACGCTTGGCCGGTGTCACACTCGCTCGAAGCGGTGCACAACTTCGCAGACGACCCACATGAAACGACGAACACCGAGACCATGATGAGAATGGGCTTACGCATGAAAGAGCCTCCAAAAAAGCTGGTGCACCATAGGCAGTCCTCCAGTGAAGGAAAACCTCTGGAGTGCACTTTTCTAGAGGGACCGTGTACTGCGGTTGGCACGAATCGCCTTGTCCTGTTTTTGGGCGACGAGGAGCAGATGCGGGGTGGTGAACCCGAGCCCGAGCGAAATTGCCTCAGTGCCCTCGAACCCCGCCGACCGCACTGCGTCAACCATGGCTTTTCTCGAGGGAACTTGCACCGCGCCGCTCGATTGCGTGCGCCCGAGGAGGGTCACCATCAGGCGTTCTTGCCACAGGGCTTTGGTGGCTCTCCAGGAGCCATCGTCTTCGGCCTCTTTGAGGAGCAGCACGCCCCCAGGGCGCAGGCAGGTGAAGGCGGCGTGAAAGAACGCCGGCCATGCGGCAGAAGGCAGCAGGTACAAGACATCGGCGACGCACACGGTGTCGAACGAGGCCGGGCCCAGGTCTTCGATGCGAGCGACTTTCAGGCAGACGTTGGGCAGCTGGCCGACTGATTTTCGAGCCCACTCGATCTTGCGTGTATCGGGGTCGATGCCGGTGACCTGGCGATTTGCGCGTGCGGCGAGCATCGAAACCAGCACGCCGTGACCGCAGCCGACATCGACGACGTCGCGGCCTTGCGCCCGGTGAACGAGGGCTTCGAGCGGTGCCGAAAAAGCGCGTGCCCGAACGAAGAGGCGCTCGGCCAATGGCAGCGAGTCGAACACCCGCAGGGTGTCGGGCCACCAGATCACGTGGCGTAGAACTTCTTGTTCGCCTTGACGGCCTCGAGCAACGCCGGAGCGGGCTGGAAGCGCTTGCCGAAGCGCTCCTCGTAGTGCTCGGTGCGCTCGAGAATCTTGCCCAGGCCCTGGGCCTCGACGTACCGAAACGGGCCTCCCAAGAACGGAGGAAACCCGAGGCCGAAGATGGCCCCGATGTCGCCGTCGCGGGGTGAGCGCAGAACGCCTTCGCCCAAGCAGCGAATCGCCTCGTTCACGAACTGCAGCACGCATCGCTCGATGATCTCGAAGCGGTCGAAGCGCTTGCGCTCGGTGCCTGGCGGCAGCAGTGCGTAGACCGACTCGTCGACCTCTTTTTTCTTGTGGTCGGCGTAGAGGTAAAACCCCTTCTTCACCTTGCGGCCCAACCGCCCGTCGGCCACGAGTGCATCGGTGCTGGCGGGAGGCTTCATTCTGTCACCGAACGCGCCATGCATGATCTTGCCGACCTTGGCGCCGACGTCGATGCCGACCTCGTCGAGCAACGTGATCGGCCCGACGGGAAAGCCGAAGTCGACGAGTGCCTTGTCGATGTCAGCGATGTCAGCGCCCTCTGAGAGCAAGAACGCGGCCTCGTTGAGGTACGGCGCCAAGATGCGCGAGGTGTAGAACCCGGGCCCGTCGTTGACGACGATGACGGTCTTGCCCTGGCGTTTGCCCAATTCGACGCAGGTGGCGGTGACCCAATCGGCAGTGCCCTTGTGGGTGATCACCTCGAGCAGCGGCATTTTGTTCACCGGGCTGAAGTAGTGCATGCCGATGACGGTCTCGGGGTGGCGCGAGGCTTCGGCGATCTGGGTGATGGGTATCGACGAGGTGTTCGACGCGAAGATGGCCTCGGTGGCGCCCAACGCTTCGATGTCTTTGACCATTTGCTGCTTGAGGCCCAGGTCTTCGAACACCGCCTCGACCACGACATCGGCCGACTTGAACCCGGTGAGGTCGGTGGTCGCCGAGACCAATGACATGGTGCGCTCGGCCTCACGCCAGGTGACCGACTTCTTCTTCACCCGGTCGTCGAGCAAGCTGCGCACGTGGCCGAGGGCCTTGGCGACGCCGCTCTCGTCTTTGTCTTTGATGCGAACCTGCGCCTTCATGTGCGACGCAGTGACGTAGGCGATGCCAGCGCCCATCAACCCGCCGCCCAGAATCGCGAGCTTGCTTACTTCGCGAGGTTTCACTTTCGGGTCTTGGGTACCGTTGTCTTTTCGAAGCGCGGTGGTGGCGAAGAAAATCTCGACCAGGCGGCGAGAGACGTCGCTGACGACGAGCTCTCCGAAGGCCGAAGCTTCGGCTTCGAGGCCGGCCTTCATGCCCTTGTCGAGGCCGATGCGAATGGCCTCGAGGGCTTTCTCGGGCGCCGGGTATCTGCCGCGAGTCTTCTTGAGGAGCTGTTTTCGCGCCTGGTCGAAGAGCACCTTGCGACCGAGCGGGTTGTCTTCGAGGGCGAGCTCAGCCCAGGCCTTTTGATCGGTCAGGCCCTTGAACAACGCGCCGAGGGTGCGGCTCTTGGTGACGTTCGACATGCCGCGTGAGCGATCGACGGTGAAGGTGCCCTCGGCGATCTCGATGGCGCGTTGCTTGGCGACCTCGCGCAAGATTGGGGGCGCCACCAGCTCATCGACGACTCCGAGCTTGAGGGCCTTCTTGGCCTTGAGGGTCTTGCCCGCGAGAATCAAATCGAGCGCGACCTGCGCGCCGACCAGACGAGGCAAGCGCTGCGTGCCGCCGGCGCCGGGCAAGAGGCCGAGCTGGGTCTCAGGCAACCCGATTGACGTCTTGGGTGAATCGGTCGCGATGCGGTAATCGCAGGCGAGGGCCCACTCGAGGCCTCCGCCGAGGCACGAGCCGTGAATCGCGGCGATGACTGGTTTTTCGAACGCGTCGAGGCGGTCGAACCCGGCCTGGCCCTGTCGTGAGATGGCAGCGCCCTCGGCAGCGGCGGTAATGGTCGAAAGAAAGTCGATCTTCGCGCCGGCGATGAACGAGTCTTTCTTGCCCGAGATGAACACGACGGCCTTCGCGCTCGAGTCAGCCGCGGCGGTGGTCATGATCTGCTCGAGCTCAGCCGAGATGGCCGGAGACAAGGTGTTGAGCGCTTCGCCTTCGATGTCGAAGGTGACGACGGCGACGCCCTGCTCCACCACGTACGAGAAGTTTTTCGAGGTGCTCATGTTACGCGCGCTCCAGGACGACGGCGGCGCCGAGCCCGCCTTGGGCACAGACGGTGACGAGGCCGGTGTTGAGGTTTCGGCGTTTGAGCTCACGCAGCATCTGATGAACGATGCGCGCGCCGGTGGCCGCGAAGGGGTGGCCCAAGGCGATTGAGCCGCCGTTGACGTTGAGGCGGGTGCGATCGACTTCTCCGACTGGCGCTGAGCGGCCCATTTTTTCGGCGAAGCTCTGCGAGGCGAGGGCCTGCAGGTTCGAGGCGACCTGCGCGGCGAAGGCCTCGTGCATGTCGACCAGGTCGATGTCTTTCAAGGTCATGCCCGCGCGGTCTAACGCGAGGGGCGTGGCGTAGGCGGGGCCCTGCAGCAGCTGATCAGCAGGGTCGGTGGCGGCGAAGGCGTGTGCGCGGAGGAACCCGAGCGGCGCATACCCGAGCGCTTTGGCTCTGCTTTCGCTCATCAAAATCAACGCGGCGGCGCCATCGGTGAGCGGTGACGCATTGCCCGCGGTGACGGTGCCGTACTTGCGATCGAACACCGGCTTGAGCGCCATCATCGCCTCGAGTGAGGTGTCATCGCGCACGATGTTATCGGTGCTCACCGTGGCCGCGTACTTGGGAGGCACCGGGACCGACATCACCTCGTCTTTGAACTTGCCGGTCTGCCACGCGCGCGACGCGTTCTGGTGCGAGGCGAAGGCGATCTCGTCTTGTTCGCGACGTGAGATGCCGTTTTCTTTCGCCATTTTTTCGGCCGATTCGCCCATCGACATGCCGGTGGTGAACTCGGCGATCGCGGGAGGCACGGGGAGCAGATCTTTGGGCTTGAGGCGCTGAAACGGCTTCAGCTTCTCGGGCAGATTTCTGGCGCGACTGGCGTGCACGAGGGCGTGCGCGAGGGGCCTGCTGGTGAAGATCGGAGGGTCTGACATCGACTCGGTGCCGCCTGCGATCGCGACCTCAGAGGTGCCGAGGGCGATTGAATTGCCGGCGTTGATCATCGCTTGAATGCTGGTCGCGCAGGCGCGGGCCACGGTGTAGGCCTCGATGCTTCGCGGCAGGCCGCTGGTGAGCACGACCTCGCGAGCGATTGACGCTGCCGTGAGCCCGGGGATGACCTGACCGAAGACGACCGAGTCGATGGCCTTGGGGTCGAGGTCGTAGCGCTGCACGAGCTCTTGCACGACGATGCGGCCGAGATCGAGCGCGCTCAGCTCGGCGAAGACGGTGCCTGCTTTGACGAAGGGCGTTCGAAGCCCTCCGATGATGGCCACTCTGCGGCCGGTGGAGCCCTGCGCCATGTGAAGTTCCTCCAGGAGTACGTGCTCGCCGAATATCACGGCAATTCGACGGTTTGCGGCTCGGCCTTGACGAAGACGACGTGGTTTTCTCCCTGCCCCCAAGTGCCGTCAGGAGCCACGAATTTCAGCTCGAAGACGCCTCCGATGGGCAGGTCGAGGGTGGCTGGCAGGGTCACGCCTTTCGCGGGGGCCCAGTCGCCGAGCTCACTGCCAGAGCCGACGACTTTGCCGGGGGCCTTGCTGGTGAAGGTGACGGGGGAGGTCTTCGCTCCGGTGCGCCACTGAGCAGCGAGGGTTTTCGAGAGCCCGGTGAAGTCACCGTGGGTGTTGAACACGCTCACACCGGGTGAGCTTGGGCCGTGCGGCCAAGGTTCGGAGATGCGTGGGTCAAAGGGTTGCGACGATTGGTTGACGACGATGACCGAGAGCTCGCTTGGGTGTGCGCGGCCAATGACGAGATGTTGAGCGTCGACGAAGAGCACGGTGGAGCTGCCATCGCTGAGCGCCGGGTTCTCACTTCGCAGAGTCAGGGCCTTGGTGAGCTCGGCTTTGAGCGGCGTGGGTACGAAGCGCATCGACTTGCGGTTGTCGGGCTCCTTGTCTCCGTCGAGGCCTATTTCGGTGCCCCAGGTGAGCGAGGGAATGCCGCGGCTGGCCAGCAGAAAGCTCAAAGCATTCTGAATTCGCTTCGAGTCGTGCCCGCACAGCGACGCGATTCGAGGGAGGTCGTGGTTGTCGACCAACGTCACAAGCTGCGACGGGTCGGGGTAGCGGCGATCATTGGTGAGCACCGCGGCCAACTTCGCGAGGGGTTGGTCTCGACAGAAGACATCGGCGATCGCGAACGCGAGTGGAAAATCGAACATCGCGGTGAAGTGCCCGTCGCGCCAGACTCGGGCCACCTGCGAGGGGTCTCCGTCGAGCATTTCACCGAGCAACATGCGGCCCGGCTTACCGAATTCTCTATTGAATTCGGCCCAGTACGACAGCGGCACGTGCTTGACGGCGTCGAGGCGAAACCCGTCAGGCTCGGCGAGGTCGAAGCCACCTCCGCGTGGCGGCGCTGAGGTAAGCGGCCACTTCGGGGTTCTCTTGCGCGAGGTCTGAGAGGCCGTGCACGTCGCCGTTCTCGAGCTGCTGCGCGTCGTGCCAGTCTTTCACCCCACCCTGCGTGTGAAACCAGGTCGGGTGCGCGGTGAGCAGCGGCGCGTCGGGCCCGACGTGGTTGAGCACCAGGTCGAGCATGAGCTTCATGCCTCGCTTGTGCACTTCGGCTGAGAGCTTCTTGACCGTCTGTTCCGTGCCGAAGCGCGGCTCGACGGCGTTGAGGTCGTAGGTCCAGTAGCCGTGAAAGGCTCCGTAGCCGTGGTATTTTTCGGTGCGCATCGCGAAGAGCGGTGAGAGCCAGAGGGTGTCGATGCCGAGGCCTTGGAGCCAGTCGAGGCGCTCGATGAGGCCGTCCAAGTCTCCGCCGTGAAAGGCGGTGGGGTCACTCGGGTCTGCGTCGGCGTCGTTGGTGTGGTTGCCGTTGAGAAATCGGTCGACCATGACGAAGTAAATCGAGCTCGGGCCGGTGCTGGCCGATTTCGTTGCTGGGCCTCCGGGCGAGGCGAGCAAGCCGTCGATGAGTACGGCGAGGCGGTTGCCGATGTCTGGGGTCGCGGCGACCATTGCTGCTTCTTGCTTCTCGTGATCGAACATCAAGACGACGGGCACTTCGAAGGCGTCTTTGACCTGCGTGCCATTGCGGCGTTCGACGGTGAGAGCGGTGCCGACTTCCCAGCGGTAGCGGCCGTCGAGCTGAGAGAAGAAGTGAACGCGGAGCTCGATGAGGAGGATGAAGGGTGGCTCTGAGGCTCGTGGTTCGACAGGCTCACCATGAGAGTTCTGGGCTCCACCCGAGCTCAGCGCGGGACCCGGCGATTCGCGAATCGAGGCCATTCGGGCGTCGGTGAGCTTGGTGTTCTTGACGGTCTCGAGGGGCACTTCAACTGGCTGCAGGTTTCGTTCGGCCAGCACCTCGGCGATCGCCGCCTTGAGCTTGTCAGGCGCGGTCGTCGAGTCTCCAGCGAATGACGGGTCGGCCACGTAGGCCACCGCGATCGGCGTCAGCTTCGGCAGTCGCTGCACGGGAATTCGGGGAATGCACCCGGCGCCAAGCAGCACCGCCGCGAGCACGATCGCCTGCCTCAAAACCAACCCTCCGACTCGAGCGAAACCAAGTGATGCCACGAGATGGTGCTCCTGGGCCTGAAGGCGTCGTACTGATCGAGCTGCTGAACGAAGGCGTTGCCAAAGGCCGCGTGCTGGCTCGAGTACTGAAAGCCGTACAAGAGTCGAATCGACGGCCGCGCGTAGATGCCGAAGCCGGTCGGGTTGAGCACGAGCCCGGTCTTGAACTGCCAGGTGTTGCGCGTCTTCGAGTCGCCGAGCTCGAGCCCCCGGGCATCTGAGGCCCCTTGCGTGCTCGCGAAGATCGAATCGAAGTTCGCGCGGTACAGGTTGCCGTTGAGCGAGGTCTCTTGTGCGAGCGATGACTCGATCAGCAAGTGCAGCGTGCGAGTGAAATACAGCTGCAATCGCAGCACAGTCGACAGCGCGGTGCGGTTCTCTTCAGAGGCCTGAATCGAGTTCGCGAAGTTGCGGTTCTGGCTGTACAGCACCGCCCACGACGCATCGAGCCGGTCGGGTATGAGCTTGAGCTGCAGCTCGTTGCCCACCTGCAACACGTATTTCTCGCGGGTGAGATCAGCGATGTAGATCTGCACCGAGCGGCCGCTCGCCGGGTCGGTGTCGGTGTAATTGTTCTGAGGGTGCAGGCGCTGAAATCGGGCGAAAAAGTTGTTCCACCGGATTGGACCGAACGCGCCAAACCCGAGGTACCCGACGAAGCGGTACGAGCTGCTCGTGCTCTTCGATTCTTCAGGCAGTGGAAACTGGTTGAACCCGAGCGGGTTGTCTTCGAGGTAGCGGCGCAGCACTTCTTTGCGCACGAAGTCTTCGAAGCGAACGCCCGGAGTGACGTAGCTGCTGTTGCGATTGCCGTCGATGAACGGCTCGACCGCGACCTGGGCTCCGGCGCCGAGCTCGAAGTGGCCTCCGAAGCGGGCTCGAATCGCACCGCCGGCGGTGAGCAAGGGCACGTACTGCACGCCCCGGTTCGCGAACCCGGAGTCACCGACCGTGAGCAGCACGTCGACCGCGTCGCCCAGGTAGCGGGCCGAGAGACCGATGGTGTCGTCGAAGAGCTGCGCGGGGCGAATGTCGTAGAGGCCCAGGTCGCCGAAGTAATACTGCTGCGTGCCCAGCTGCCAGACGACCTTGGGCGCGATGATGTTGCCGGCGCGGGCGTAGAGCTGGCTGATGCGAAAGTTCGCGAGGCTGCCGTTCGATGAATCGGCTGAGAAGACCGTGCCGCCTTCGAGCCGGGCGTGAATGCTGGCCCAGATGTCGGTGGTACCGGGTGGTGCTTGAAGCAGGTCGAGCTTCATTTCGAGGGCGACGTACGGGCCCTCGTTCATCAGGCGGCCGTAGAGGTTGCCGTAGCCGAGGCGGCCGTCTCCGCCCTGAAAATCGGGGCGCGCCATGATGCGGTAGTACCCGCCGGCGCTGAAGCGGCTGTCAGGAGCCTGGGCGTGGGCGGTCGCCGCAGTAAGCATTGCGAACGCAGTGATGAAAAAGGGTCGCACGGGCGGGCGCTGACATACACGATTCTCGCGCGATGGAAGCCCCCAGTGCTGCTCCCCGGGTCTTAAATGGTGTCGAGCTCTCGTCGCAGCCGCTCGACGGTCTCGAGTAACAGGGGGTCACGCTGCTCGAAGCGAATGCCCATCGAGTTCTTCTGCGCCCACATCACGCGGCCAATCACATCGACCGAATCGCCTCGAGGCAGCTCGAGGTGCAGCGCGACCAGCGACATCGTCGGCAGGGGCGCATCGGTCTCGACGCGAACTCCGCCCTCTGAAAGGTCGAGCGCCTGATCGGCCATTCGCAAGTCATCGCTGCGAATGAAAACTGGGAAGGTGGCAGGCACTCGAGAAAAGCGTCGCGCCTGCGAATACGAGTCTTGGTACTTCGATACGAACGTTTCAATTGTCATGTGTTCCCCCATCCGCCGCGGGCAAGAGTGCAACGGCGAATGTCGAAATGCAACCTGCAGGACGCACCGACATTTCATTCAACGTGCTTCGAAGATCGCCACCGTTCGCCCTTTCAGCGTGTAGGTGGTCGTGACTGCCTCAGGTGAGTCGAGTGTGGCGTTACTGGTGAGGCGCGTGGGCCGCGAGAGCGATTGCAGTGTCTCGGGAAGATCCCAGTACGACTGTGTGTCTACGAGGCGCTTCCACGAGTGGCCGGGGGGCAAGCTGAACTCGACGTCAGTTTCTTCACCGTTGATGCAGATCGCGAGCTCGGGCCCGGCGGTCGGGTCGTCGAAGTGCATCATCAAATTCCTCGATTCCCAATCTGGCTCGCCGGTGTTCGATGCATTGCGCCACGCGAAATGTGCGGCCTTGCCGTACTCGAGGGGCGCCAGTGCGTATGCGTGGGCTTTGCGAAAGCGAATCAGCTGCTTCACGAAGTCTTTCATTCGTTGGCGTTGATCCTGCGCCTCGTACACGCCCCAATCCATCCAGTTGAACTCGTTGTCGGCGAGGGTGCCGTACGCGTTGTTGTTGCCGAGCTGTGTTCGCATCCACTCGTCGCCTTGGTACAGCAGCGGCGTGCCAGCGCTGACCATCATCACCGTGAAAAAATTGCG
>JANLPS010000437.1:0-11211 GCA_031367385.1 Archangium sp.
GGTGATTTTCGAGATCGCGCCGAGCGATTCAATGCCCGTATCGAAGACGCGCGTGATCGTGTTGGTGCGCATCACGTCGTCGTGCTCGTCTTGAAAGGCGATGCCGTCGTCGGCTCCAACGTACTCCACGCTGGGTGACCGCACCTGGCTCCATCGCCCGTCAATCGTGTTTCGCTCGAAGCGGTTGTGGTGGCCTGAGTTCGAGCCGATCAACGCCGTGATCAACGAGGTGTTCGTCGGGCTCACCATCGAGTTACACGACACGCTGGTGTCGACCGTGTTGTTTTGCTGCCAGAAGCTGAAGAAGTCATTCGAGTAGGCGTGGAGGTTGTGACCGAGCCACACGTTCACCATGCCGCCATCGATCGCGTTGTCGTGAAAGAACCCAGTGCCTGCGTCGGTGATGCTCACGCTGCCATACCCAGTTGAGATGTCGAAGCGGCAATTCGTCACCTCGAAACGTTCGACGTTCGAGATGTCGAGCGGCGTGGTGGCTTTGATGGCGTGGCCGCCGCAGTCGAGTTTGACACTGTTGGTGCTCGAGATGACGAGGCACCCGGTGGTCGCGCTGAGGTCAGTGCTCAACCGGTAGACGCCTGGAGCTGAGATTGTTCGGCACGTCGCGATCACGGTGGGCGTCTGGTCGAAGACAAGCGGGGCGACGAACCCGGTGCATTGCGTGCCGGCGTCGGCGAAGTACACCGAGCCCGCGTCTGCGACGCCTGCATCGGGAGCCCCGCCGTCGATGACCGCTGCGTCGGGCGAACCAGCGTCGAGCCGACCCGCGTCGGGTTCACCGGAGTCAGGCAGTTGGGGCATACCGGCGTCGGCCTCGGCGCGCCCGCCATCGGGGGCCGATGCGTCGAGCTCCGAGAAAGCGCCTCCAGCATCACGGCCGGCATCGACCCCGCCAGCATCACGATTCACTTGGCCTGAATCAGGCCTGAAGCCCCCATCGGGCCCCTGCTCGCCGATCGCGCCCCAGCAGGCGGTCATTGCGATAACGGCGAGCATAAAGAGCCGTGCGCGGGAGCTGGTGATGGTCAGGGGCAAGGGCCGCACCCTACTCGGCGCGCTCGCCAAAGGGTCACCTCTGCAACTGCTTTCATTCAAGTCAATGACCGGGGCCGTGCATTCCTTCAACGATCGCGCGGGCGGTGGGGCGCTCGCTTTCGCGCTGACTCGCGGCCTCTCGAGCAACAGTTGACGGCCTCCCAAGAGAACGTTCGCTCACTGGAGGCCGCGCCCCGACCGGGCGAGCGCTCGCCGTTGAAGCCGAGCGCCTGCTCGCTGGGTGAAGGTCGGCCAGGAGTCATCGGGCACCTGTCGTACAAATATGTCCCGACTGTCGGGACATTTTTGTAACTCCATCTGTAACATGACCGGCTCGCGTCGCACGCATCGAGGGTGCGGCCAGCAACAGCTCAACCGTCTCGCGCTTCGGAATGTCGCGGACGCTTCTCACGGGCGTCGACCAACGATTCCAGACACTTCGATTGGCACGAGAGTTGACTACGTCGACCTCGCCAAACGCGTTCAGCGGGCCATTCTGGCCGGCATTGCCTCTCGGAGTATGTGTGACTCGTCAATTTCAGGATCTCAGTGGTGTGGTCGTTCGAATCGATGCAGAGCTCAAGGCTCAGTACAGCCAGGTCATGGCGAGGCTGAAGCGAGCCAAAGACAGGGGAGCGGCCGCGTGGCACGACAAATACAATGCAGTCGCCGCGATCGTGGAGCACGCCCCGCCACTCTATTTGGCGGGAGGCTTCGCGACCGACCAAGCCTTCTTTGCAGCTGAGCTCGGGGAGTCGCGTCAGATCGTCAGCCGCAATCTGCGCGTCGCCAAGCTCGCGACTCGGGAGGAAGTCGCGAGGTTCACGGCGTCGCGCCTCGACCTCGCGATTGCCTACGTCGAGGCGACGACGAAGCAGCCTGTTGCTGGGCGCGAGTCGATAGACTTCGCCAAGCTCAATATTCAGTTCAAAGCCAAGCGCAAGCTGGTCAACAAACCGCTCCTGGGAACATCGATACTTGAACTTCGATTGGCACTCTCCCAGGCCAAGGGGTTTCGACCTGCTCACGAGGGGCCAGCCGCGAAAGCCATTGTTGCCGCGGTGAAAGACTCGGGCATCAAGGGCGCGACTGCGACCGTGACACGAACCAAGGTCACACTGCGCGCTCCGGTGCAAAAACTCCCTGAGCTCATCAAGGCGCTCGGCCAGTTCAAGTTGCCGGTCGACTGAACGACCGCCTGGGGCGTTGCTACCGAGCTGCCATCACTGAGCGCGCAAGATCAAAAGGGTGAGGCTTGCCGAGCCGCCACGCCAGCTCGTCGACCTTGCGGAGCGCCGCGAAGCGCTTCAATGGCTCATGTTCGAAGAACCGAACGTGACTCGCGTCGAGGTCGACTCGGTTCATGGCGCACAACGCAGCGCGCCGCCCTGATTCGTTCGCGCCCTCCATGCTGGCCAGGTCGACCTCCGTGCGTACGTAGTCGCCCGCCAGAAAAAGATTCTCGAGCCCGCTGTCAGCGATGGGCCTCGCGAACCGCGACCCGGGAGGGTGAATCAGCAGACGCGCGCTGTTCTGCACTCCGCCCGGCCCGACTTTGAGCTCATCGTCGAGGTGCGCCGCGTAGACCGAGCGTTCGAGCAACGCGCCGGTGCTCGCGTCGAGCGATTGCACCAGCTGCTTGAGTGTTCGTTGCAAGATGCCCTCGCGAGAGGTCACATCGACCAGGCACACTCCGTCTTCATCGGGCACGTGGCAATTCGAGATGTCGACCGACAGAATGCCCTTGAGCCGCCCGTCTCCGAACGTCTTCATCGAGCGAGCGCCCCGATTCCAAAACTGGGCCTGCGAGATGGCCGTCAGCGCCCACGGCGTGCTGGGGAAGAAGACATGCCCCTCAACCAGCGGGATGTCTTCGCTCAAATAGAACTGGGCGCCTGTCATCCAGCTCGTGATGCGGTCGACGTCGAGGGCCCTGAGCTCAGAAAACACCGGGCTCACCTTCGCCAATGCGTCGGTCACCAATGACATCGACGCTTCGAGCGGCACCGCCAGCACGAAGACATCGGCTTTCACCTCGACCAGCGCACCCGTGTCTCGGCGAAACACCACCCGGCGCAGCTCGCGGGTGCCCGGCATCAGCTCGAGCTCAGCCGCCCGGTGGCCGAAGCGAAACTGAACGCCCTTGCTCGCCAGCGCTCGCTGCCATGGGTCTATCCAACAGTCGCTGGTGGGGCCGATCATCGTGCGATCGATGGCCTCGCCCCCTTGCACGGTGTCGAGCATCAGCAGCGTCGACGCCAACCCCACCGTTCTCGCCGAGCTGTGCTCCGCGTCCATCGCGACCATGGTTCGGGTCGTCGACAGCAGCACCTTTCGAAAGCTCTCACTGTAGAGCCCCGGGTCTTCGATGCCGACGAAGCGCGCCCACGGCACGTGCTCGAGCTCATCGTCGCGGCGGCCTTCGCACGACGTCAGCCACTGCACGTGCGCCAGCACGTACCGAGAGATGTCTCGCCAGGTGGCACCTGCGGCCGTCGCCGAGCGCATCACCCGCTTCAGATCAGCGAGGGTCTTCGGCCGCCGCGGAGACGTCATCACCCCATGCCCCGCAACCGTCACTCCCGCCTCGGGCGCGGCGGTCAGATTCCCCGCGACCGTGCCCGTCGGGCTCAGCGGGTCGGGGATCTGCTCCATCGCCTGAGTCAGGTGCAGATAGAAGCTGGGGTAAAAGCGAAAACCGTGCTCGCCGGGCAGATCGGCCCGCCCACCGGTGCCGGTGCCGGGCATCGCATGCGACCTCGCCTTGCCACCCAGGGCGTGACCCGCTTCATACACCGTGACCTCAGCCCCACTGTCGCGGAGCTCGTGCGCACACGAAAGCCCCGCAACGCCTCCTCCGATGATCGCGATGGTCGGCCGCCGATTCATGCCGAGGCCCTTACCGCAATGCGCGCCCCGGTGGTAAGGCCCGAACCGATGGAGCGAGATATCGTCATCGTCGGAGCCGGGCCAGCCGGGGTGTCGACCGCCCTGTTTCTCGCCGCCCTCGCGCCAGAATTGACCGACCGAATCGAGGTCATCGACCGGGCCGAATTTCCCCGTGAGAAGATTTGTGCTGGCGCCATCGGTGCACGCGCTGAAAAACTGCTCGAGTCGATTGGAGTGGCCGTCGACGTCCCCTCCGCTCCCGTTGACGGAGTCTCGCTGCGCTTCACCCATGGCTCGACCACCCGCAAAGTGGGAGCCATTGGCCGGGTCGTTCGCCGCCGCGAGTTCGATCATGGGCTGCTTCGAATTGCGCTCGCCCGCGGCATTCGGGTGTCGCAGGGCGTACGAGTGACCAAGCTTGGGCTCGAGGCCTCTCACGTCACCCTCGAGACCTCATCGGGAGACCGCCGTGCCACCGTGGTCATCGGCGCTGACGGCGTCAGCAGCGCGGTTCGTCAGGCGATCGGCGTAGCCAAAGGGTCGATGACCGCGCAGGCGGTCGAGGTCGATACCCACGCCGTACCCACCGACCCACCGCGCGACGTCTTGCATTTCGATTTGCGCGAACAGGGCGTCGGCTACGGGTGGGTTTTTCCCACGGTGGTTGATGGTCAGGCGCTCGCGTGCCGCGGGCAATACCAGCTCGACTGGGAGAGCGGTGACAGCGTCGATGTCGGGCTCCGGCTCGAGCAACAGCTGTCAGCCGCAGGCGTTGAGCGGGCGGGGTTGCGCTTCAAGCGCTTCGCCGTACGAGGCCTCGAGCTTCATCGGCCGATGGCGGCGCCCCGGGTCTTGCTGGTCGGCGAAGCGGCCGGAGTCGACCCGTTATTGGGCGAAGGTATCGCGCAGGCGATCTCGAGCGGTGCGATCGCCGCGAAGTACCTGATCGAGCGCTTGGCAAAGCACTCGTTCGAATTCACTGACTGGCGCGGGCACTTCGCGCGCTCACCAACAGGGCTCGACATCTTGGCGCGCACCTCGTTGGTCTCGGTGTTTCGAAACCCCACCTCACGGCGGCTGCTCGAGCAGATGGCCTTGGCGACTCCCGAGTCGCTCGATGTGGTGACCGCGGTCTCGGCGGGCAAGGCGGTGCCCGGGCTCAGCGCCCTGGTCGCGGGGCTCAAGGCATCGGCCGAGCTCGCCAAGCTGCCCATACAGGAGGCGCGCACCCTGACCAGCGCGGTCAAGACCCGGCTCCGCAGCTGGTTGGCGTAGAAAGTCTCATCTGATGTCTTCCCGGGCGCGGAGAACGCATCGGTGACGCCCCCCGTGACCTCCTGTGTCGCCCCCAAAGGTGCCCGGCTGCCGACACTCTGCGCATGGCCACCATTCTCAAAGGCTTGCCCCGCATCGGTTCGAAGCTGAAGACCAAGCTCAAAGTGCCTGGTCTCGGCTTGATCAGCCTTGGTGAAGCGATCGAAACCGTCATCCCCGGCTCGGCGCGCAAGCTCGAAGAGCGAACCAAGGGCCCTGCGAAAGAAACCGACTACGACCTCAACGCCGACGGAGTCGCCGACCTCACGCGTACCGACGACTCGCTGCAGGGCCAGCCCTACATCATCTTACGCTCAGCCAAGACCAACCCCGACAAAGGCAACTTCGTCATCTACGGCGGTACCGACGGGCTCGTGCACCTGATCGATCAACAGCTCGAGAGCGGTGACGTCATCGTCATCGGCGACAGAACCGCGAGCTTCGACGGTGCCTTTTTCGCAACCGTCAGCCCAAGCCACAAGCACGTCGCTCACCTCACCGACCGCAATGCCGATGGGGCGGTCGACCTGATCACCTGGCGCGCGAATGGCAAAGCCCACTTCCGCTCCGACGACGACTTCGACGGCAAGGCCGACCGCGAGGGCGAGGGCGACTTTCTGCCGTCAGGTCAGGCGCAACGCCAACGCTTCTAGATATACGTGGGGCAGCTGATCGAGATCACCAGTCGGGTCAGCGACGTAGCCTCGACGCTCATACAGCGTTCTCACGCCTACCGCGCCACGACGCACATGGAGGCAGATGACCTTCGCGCCTTGCGCTCGGGCCCACCCCTCGGCAGTGTCGATCAGCAGACGCGAGACACCCTGCCCTTGCTGACTCGCATCGACCGCGAGGTGCCGCAGGTCGACAGCGTGAGGCAACCACGCTTCGTTGCCCGACGCTCCGACTGCAAACATGGCGACCGTGCCCACCACCGACCCGTCGCGCTCCGCGACCCACACCGTGGCCACGCGCCTCTTCGCGGCGACCGCCCTGAGGCTCGCCTTGCGTTCCCCGGTGATGCGAACCTCGGGCATCTTTTGCGAGTACTTGTCGATGAAGGCGCGAACCAGGAGCTCACCGACTGCCTCGTCGTCGCGAGGTTCTGCCAATCGAATGCGAATCGCAGACATATCGGTGCGCGTTTAGCCGACAATGCGCGCCGATGCCTGTTCGCCGTGTCACCGTGCCAGACGATGCGCCCCCGAAGATCGACCGGTACCTCGCCAACGCGATACCCAACCTGAGCATCGAGCGTGCGCGCGCCCTGCTCAGCCAGGGGCTGGTGAAGGTCAACGGCAAGGTCGCGAAGCCCAACCGCAAGCTCTGGGGCGGAGAGGCCGTCGAGGTGTCTTTGCCCGACCCGCCCGCGCTCCAAAGAGTCGAAGGCGTGGCGATCGAGGTGCTGCGTGACACGCCGCACTGGCTCGCGGTCAACAAACCGCCTGGGCTGGTCGTCGAGCCCGAGCCGCACCAGATCTCGGTGCTCGAGTTGGTGGCCACGCAGCGTGGGCCCTTTCACGTGGGGGGCCAGGCGGCGCCAGGGGTGGTGCACCGCCTCGACAAAGAGACCAGCGGGTGCCTGCTCTTCGCGAAGACCGACGACGGGCAGCGCGAGCTCGAGCTGGGCTTCGAGCACAAGACCATCGAGAAGACCTACTGGGCCCTGGTGCTCGGAGCCCCTCCGGCCGAGGGTGCCTGCGATACGCCCTATGCTCGAGACCCCACCAACCCGCGCAAATACACGACGACCGTCGCCTCACCCCGCCGAGCGCGGTTGACCTTTCGCACCCTCGAGACCTTCGCCGATGCGGCGCTGCTCGAGATCGCGCTCGACACCGGGCGCACCCACCAGATTCGCGTGCAGCTCTCAGAGCTCGGCTACCCCGTGCTGATGGACCCGATCTACGGCCCCAAGGAGGCCCGCGTGCACCCCGCGGCGATGCAGCTGGGGCGGCTGGCCCTGCATGCACGACAACTTCGAGTCGGCACGGCCTCCGTCATCGAGGCCCCCACCCCGGCAGACTTCGCGTCAGCGCTCCTTTCACTGCGAAACGGTGCTACACCGCGCACCTCATGACGACTGGTTTGCTCGACGCCTTCGACTCCATTTCGTGGTCAGAAACCCTGCTCGCCCGTCTGCACACAGCCTCGGCTGAGCTCTCGCGAAAGCAGGGGCTCGCAGCCGAGAAAGAGTGGCTCGGGCAGGCGGTCGACCGTGTCACGGCGGCCCGTGACGGCATCGGCGACGTGCTCACGCGCGCGATGCGGCTGCCTGAGCTCGAAGGGTTGCGCGAAGACCATGCACGGGCCCTCCAACAAGCCGCGGTTGATTCGATCGAGCGCTTGCAGGCCGGCATCACCTTTCACGTGGGCGCCCGGGCTCCGATTCTCGAAGCCTTGTTCGGCAAGCTCAAGTACCCGGTGATTCGCCGCGCCGACAAAGAAGACTTCGAGCGCTTCGCGAGCGACTTCGAGAAGCGGCTCAGCTCGTCGTACTGCAAGCGCATGTTCGCCGACCAACCGTTTCAGTTCGCGGGGCCGGTGCTCGACGAGGTGCGCGCAGCGTTTGCCGCCTGGCGCGCGGTGTTCTCGGCCGAACGGTTGCCAGTCACTGAAGAGACCGCCATTCGCGACGAGCTCGAGGGGCTCTCGCGGCGTTTGGAGCTGCCGATGCGCCAGGCTCGTTCGCTGGCCGAAGCAGCCCTGGCGCCCCTGCGAAACGCCTTCGACGAATCAGGGCTGGCGAACCGGCCCAAGCGACGCCTGGCCAAGCCCTCGGTGACCGAGAGTGCAGACCGCGAGCTCACCGAAGAGTCGATGGGCGATCTCGCCGAAGCCGAGTCACTGAGCGCCGAGCTGAGCCCGCCTGCGCCGCCCGAGCCCGAGGCCGCCGCCGCAGTCGCCGCCCCCAAAAAGCCTCGCAAGTCGAAGAAGGCAGTCGACGTCGAAGCGACCAACGAGCAGTGACCGTTTCGCTGCCCATCGACGCGCTGTTGGGTGAGATCGTCGCGACGTTGCGCACGCAGCCTGCGCTGGTGCTCGAGGCGCCTCCGGGGGCGGGCAAGACCACCCGGGTGCCCCCTGCCCTGCTCGAGGCGGGGCTCGCGGGCAGCAAAGAGATCGTCGTGCTCCAGCCGCGGCGCCTGGCGACCCGACTGGCCGCCACCCGTGTCGCCGAAGAGCGTGGAGAGGCCCCCGGCCAGACCATCGGCTACCAGGTGCGCTTCGACGACGTCACGTCGGCCAAGACCCGCATTCGGTTCGTGACCGAAGGCATTCTCACCCGGAGGCTGGTCGGAGACCCGCTGCTCCGCGACGTCGGGGTGGTCGTGCTCGACGAGTTTCACGAGCGTCACCTGGCCTCAGACCTCGCGCTCGCCATGCTTCGGCAGCTTCAGCTGACCAAGCGGCCAGATCTCAAACTGGTGGTGATGTCAGCCACGCTCGACGCCGCGCCGATTGCCGCCTGGTTGGGCAACGCGCCATCACTGCGCTCTGAAGGCCGGCGCTTCGACGTCGCCATCGAGAACATCGAACGCGACGATGATCGCCACCTCGATCAACAGGTGCTGGCGGCCCTGAAGCGCCTGGTGCAAAGCAACCTCGACGGGCACGTGTTGGTCTTCTTGCCGGGCGCTTCAGAGATTCGGCGGGCACAAGACACCTGCGGCGACTTCGCCCAGCGGCAAGGGCTCGAGCTGCACGTGCTGCACGGCGACTTACCGCCCGCCGAGCAAGACCGCGCCCTGCGCCCATCGGCGAAGCGAAAGGTGATTCTCGCTACGAATGTGGCCGAGACCTCGGTGACGATCGACGGCATCGCAGCGGTGATTGACTCGGGCCTTGCACGTGTTGCCTCGCATTCACCGTGGAGTGGCCTGCCCACGTTGAAAGTCGCGAAGATCTCGAAAGCGTCTGCGATTCAGCGTGCGGGCCGCGCTGGCCGCACTCGCGCCGGTGTGTGTGTACGGCTGTATACCCGCGGCGATTACGAGGGCCGGCCGGCCGCCGATGCACCTGAGATTCGCCGCCTCGACTTCACCGAGTCAGCCCTCGCCTTGCGCTCGATGGGAGCGACTGACCTGACCACCTTTCCCTTCTTCGAGGCCCCGGCCGCGTCGAGCCTGGTCGCGGCCGATGACCTCCTCCGGCGCCTGGGCGCTATTTCGAAGGCCGGAGCCTTGACGTCATTGGGCGAGCGGCTGCTCAAATTTCCGCTCCACCCCCGGCAAGCGCGGGTGCTGGTCGAAGCCGAGCGCCGCGGGGTCGCCGACGATGGAGCGACCATCGCCGCGTTGATCGGCGAACGCGAGATTCGCCTCGAGGCCCGGTCTCGCTTCGGGCCCCATGACGCAGCGAAAAACGTCTGGTCGGGCCCCTCTGACCTGCTCGAGCTCTTGGAGCGCTTTCGAGAAGGCCAAGCCACCGGCGCACGAGCAGCGGGCCTCGAATCAGGCGCGATGAGCGCGGTCGACCGGGTGCGAAAGCAGCTGCTGCGCATCGCCGACACCCGGCAGCCGAAGCCCTCGTCAGACCAGGCCCGTGAAGACGCGGTGCTGATTTCGATTTTGGCGGGGTCACCAGATCGCGTCGCCCGCAGGCGCAGACCGAAGTCGCCCGAGCTGGTCTTGAGCGGCGGTGGCTCGGCGACGCTCGACCCGTCATCGGTGGTTCACGAGGCCGAGCTGATGGTCGCCGTCGACGCCGAAGAGCGCAGAGGCGGCGTCTTCGTGCGCCTCGCCAGCAAGGTCGAGCCGGAGTGGCTGCTCGACCTGTTCCCCGACGACCTGGGCGAGCTCGATGCCCACCAGTGGAACGCAGACTCGAACCGCGTCGAACGGGTGACCCGAATGACCTACGGCCAGGTGGTGCTCGAAGAGACCCGCCAACCGGCTCCCGCCTCGGAGCAGACCACCCAGGTGCTCGCCGACGCCGCCATCTCTGCGGGCCCCGCGACCTTCATCGAGCCAGCCACCCTGTCGATGTGGGTGTGCCGGGTCGAGGCACTCCGGTCGGCCTTTCCTGAAGCGCAGTTCCCAACGCCAGACGACGGGTTCGTTCGCCAAACGCTCCGTGGTCTGTGCGACGGGCTGCGGTCATTCAACGAAGTGCGAGAGGCGGGCCTGTTGCACGCGCTGAACGCGCGACTGAGCAGCGAGCAAGCCCGGCTGCTCCACACCCAAGCCCCCGAGCGAATCACCCTGCCCGGAGGCCGCGGCGTTCAGGTGCACTACGAGCCCGGGCGCCCCCCGTGGATCGAGTCTCGCCTGCAAGACTTCTTCGGGCTCACAGCGGGGCCGAAGATCGGCCGCACCCCGCTGGTGCTGCACCTGCTCGCGCCGAACCACAACGCCGTGCAAGTGACCACCGACCTCGCCGGCTTCTGGGACCGGCACTACCCCGCCGTTCGCAAAGAGCTGATGCGGCACTACCCCCGCCACTCGTGGCCCGAAGACCCCCGCACGGCCGCTCCACCCGCGCCCAGGCCGCCACGTCGGTAAAGTTCGCTCTGATTTTCGCAACTCCTGAGAACGAGCACCGACAATCGGTGATGCGTTACGCCTTGTGGCTCACCGTCATCTCAATTTTCGGTGGCGGCTGCCGGTGTTCCGCGCCGGTTCGACAGCTCGCGCACGATGAGGTGATCGTCACGCCGGCGGCGCTGATCTTCGAGCCGACCTACGTTCACGGCGGCTCAAAGACCCTCGAGCTGTCTGTTCGAAATACCAACGGCACGAGCCTCACCGCCACGGTGACCACCCAGCCACCCTTCGAGTTGGCGCAGGGGCCTTCCTTCACCTTCGGTGCAGCCGAGACGGTCGTGCTGCGGGTTACCTTCGCACCCCAGAGCCCCGCTGGAGTGACGGGCGCATTGCGTCTGGTCGATGATCAACAGCGGGTTCAGACGATGACACTCACGGGGCTTGGTCTCGCAATACCGCCCTGCCCCGG
>JANLPS010000445.1:0-9266 GCA_031367385.1 Archangium sp.
GAGAAACGCCCGCTTGGCGCTCTCGGCATCGATGAGCATGTCTTCGTTGATCTTACCGCTGCGAAACCAGAGCTCGACCGCTTCAGGCGTCGCGCCGAGCGCCTGGGCTTCTTTCTCGAGCATGTCGAGCGCGAAGGGCCAGTTGCCGCTGCGCTCGTACAAGGTACCGAGCGCATGCATCGCCGGCACGCAACGCATGTTGAGCTCGAGGGCCTGGTGATACGCCGTGACCGCGCGGTCGACTGCTTTGAGTTGCTGGTGAAAGATGTCGCCCATCTCCACACAGAGCGCGGCCTTCTCCTCGGGGTCAGTGAGCAGCTGAATGTGCCGATCGACGACGTTGATCAGCTCGTCCCACCGGCCTTGGGCCTTTCGCAGCCGCTCGAGGGCCTTGATCGCCTGCAGATTCTGCGGGTCGACCTGCAACGCAGCGTCGATGCACGCGTCGGCGTTGGCGAGGTTCTGGTAGCGCTCCTCCCAGATCGAAGCGCTCTTGAAGAGAATCTTGATGCGTTCTCGGTAGTCATCGGTGAGCTCGATCTGCCGCTCGTAGACCGCCAGCAAGTCGGCCGGTCGGTCGAGCTTGCTGTAGAGCCGTTCGAGCGCGTCGAGCGCCGCCGCGTTGCTCGGGTCGAACTCGAGCGCCGAGCGAAACCCTTCGACCGCGGCTTCGTCGTCTTGCAGATCGCGCTCGTAGACCTGCGCGACCTCGACCTGAATTCGTGAACGATCTTCTGGGGTTTGCGCGATGTCGCGCATGCGCAACAAGGTGCTGGCGACACCGGCGTGGTTGTTCTGCCGCTTCTGCAACGTGGCGACGTCAGACAGCGTCTGCGCGTCAGGCTCGAGCTCGAGGGCCCGTTGCAGGGCGCTCTCGGCCTCGACCGTATCGTCGAGCTGCTGGTCGTAGACCCGGGCGATCTCGCGCAAGATCTCTTTGCGCTTCTCGATGCTGCTGGTCGCCTCGAGCTTCTGCTCGAGCGAGATCACGTACTCTTTGTTCTTACCGCGCCGGCTGAACATCGACGCCAGCTGGTGCAACGCCTGCTCGCTGGTCGGGTCGAACTCGAGAATCTTGCGCAGTGCCGCCTCGGCCTCGTCGGGCTCGTCGAGGTTCGCGTCATGCACACGCGCCAAGGTCAGATACATGCGCTCGGCGAGCGGGCCCTTGGGGAGATCGTTGGCAACCTCTTCGTACACCGCGGCGAGCTCTTCGTAGCTGCCCGTCTCTTCAGCCAACCGCTCGACCTGCTCGCGAATCGCGTCGTCGTTCGCGTTGAGCTGCAGCGCGCGGCAGTACTGCAAGAACGCCACGTCTTTCTGGTTCAGCTTGGTCTCGGTGATCACCGCCAGGGCCTGCAACGCGGTTACCTTCTCGTCGTCGGTGACGAGGTTCGGCATGTACCGGTCCATCACCTGGGCGTAGCTTCGCCAGTCATTGACCTTGGAGTACAGCTCGAGGGCCTGTTCGTAGGCGGGGCGATTCGCCGGGTCCATCTCGAGAATTTTCTCGAGGGCGGGCCCTGCATTTTCGGGCTTCGCCGCGGCCGAGCGCCACATGTCGGCGACTTGGAACATGGTCGCCACGGCCTGCTCGCGCTCTTCTTGGCCCATGAAGACGCCGCTCTTCAGCTCGAGCACGCGCATCGCGTCGGGCCAGGCCTTCAACTGAACGAACACGGCGTGCAACCGATCGAGCTCGGCGATTGAATGAGGCTCGACCTCGAGGGCACGGCGCGCGGCATCGAGGGCTTCTTCGCGACGAGAACCGGTGGCGATGATCTCGGCCAACCGAATTCGAATGTGCTTCACCCCGGTCGCATCTTCTTGGAGGGGGATCAGGCGTCGAAGCACGATGATCAGATCTTCTTTGCGATCGAGCGTCTCGAAGATGTCGCGCATCGCCTCGAGCGCGCCACGGTGACGGGCATCGCGGTCGAGCGCGGCCTTGAAATAGGCAATCGCGTCTTCAGGCCGGTTGAGCCGGTCGAAGAGCACGCGCCCTACCCGCTCATTGAGTCGTACGAGCTCGCGCGGGTCGATGGTGACCTGCAACTTGCCGGTGAGCAGATCTTTGAGCTCTTCGAACCGGGCTGCCTTGTCGAGCAAGGTGTTGAGCGCGTCGAAGGCTTGCTCGCTGCGCGGGTTCTTCGCGAGCAGCTCCTGGTACAGCTTGATCGAGTGGTTGATGTCGCCGATGCCTTCGGCCGACACGACCGCCATCTTCCCCAAAACACGCTCTTTTTCGGCACCCTGCGCGACAGACCCCTGCGCCTCGAGCACCTCGTAGAGCTGCTGGCTCTTTTTCGCCTGCTCGTACAACACCTCCAGCGAGCGCAGCGAAGGCAGGTGCTTGGGTTCGTCTTCGAGCACCTTCTCGAACGCATGGGCCGCGCGATCGGGGTCATCGAGCCGCTCAGTCGAGAGCTGGCCCAACCGAAACGCCAATGCGATTCGCTCGGCCGGTTCTTTGGCCGCGGCGATCATCGCATCGAGCACGCCCGCTTGCTGCTCGTGCTGGTTCAGCTGCCCGTACAGCCGATCGAGCGCCAACAGTGCGCGCGGCGCCGCATCAGCGTGAAACCCGCGCGCCTTTTCGAAGAACGCCACCGCGCGCTCGGGCTCGTTGAGCCGTTGCTCGAACACCTGCCCCAAGATCAGCGACACCCTCGCCGCGTCGTGCGGTTCGGCGATTCGCGGGAGCTCAGCCTCGTAGGCCGAAGCCAACTCGTCCCAACTCGAGGCGGCCTGAGCGGCGGCTTCGAGCTTCTTCTGCAGCTCGACGTCGTTCGGGTCTTCTTTGAAAGCCCGGTAGTATGCGAGGTACGTGAGCTCGGGCTCCGACTGCGCGTCGCGAATACCCGCCAGCTCCATCAGCAGGGTCTTGCGCTCGCTCGGCTCGGGAGAAACACCGACCCGGGTCTCGATCAACTGCGCCAGCTTGATCGGGTCTCCAGCGCGGTACGCCCCCAGCAGCACCTCGACCGCCGGTTGATTCTGCGGCTCCTTCTGAACGATCGCCTCCATACGCGCGATGGCCTCGGGGTGCCGCGCATTCTCGGCGAGCAACTCGGTGTAGAGCTCGAGCGCCCCACTCTTGTCGAGCAGCCGGGTCTCGCGAACGAACGCGAGGCGGTAAATCAGATCAGGCAGCTCGTGCGCGGGCACCGACTTGCGGCGGCGCGCCATCACGTCAGCCAGCTCGGGCCAGCGCTGCTGCGCTTCGGTCAGGCGCTCCATGCGCTCGAGACCGGCGGCGTCATCGGGCTTCAGCTCGAGCAGTCGCCGAAAAGTGACCAGCGCGGCGCCGACGTCTTTGAGCTGCTCTTCTTGCATCACGCCCATCTGAAACAGCAGCGCGACCCGGCGATCAGTGTCTTCTTCGACGTTGAGCTGCCGCTTGTACACCTCGAGCAGCTCCGGAAAACGGTTCTGCATCGCGAGGAGCTTGCCGATCTGCTCCATCGCCTCGGGGTCGGTCGCAGAGAGCTCCATCACCCGCTTCCAGCTGTCGACGGCCTCGGCGCCCTCGTCGTTCTGCATCTGCAACTTCGCCAACGCGCGAAACAGCCGGGCCCGGGCGCTGTCATCAGAGGCCCGCGGAGCCACCTCGCCCAGCAGTGAGATCACCTCGTCGGTCGCATCGGCCGACTTGTAGAGCAACATCGTGAAGTCCAAGTTGCGCTGATCATTGGGGTCTTCACGCAGCGCGCGGGTGGCCGCGACGAAGGCCATCTCGCTGTTGTCCATCTGCTGCGAATACACCTCCGCCATCTTGCGCAAGAGCGTCGCGCGTTCGGCGGGTTGCTGCTCGGCGGTGACACGCGCCTCGAGCATTTGCACCAATTTGAGGTGCTCACCTTCTTGCGCAAACACCGGTTCGAGCGTGCTTGCGGCTTCACCCTTGAGTGGATTGTCGGAGCGGGCCATTTCTTCGAGTGCGCCGAGGGCCCCAGCGTGAGCGGGCTTTCGTCGCAGTACCTCCTGAAACGTGGTGAGGGCGCCGCGAGGGTCGCCCAATCGGCTGAGCTTGAGCCGGCCAAGGCGCACGAGCAATTCCAGCGCCTCTTCTTCTTGGCTATGGCTCTCGGCCAGCTGCACTTCGCGAGCGAGCAGCGCTGCCAGCTCAGGCCAGCGCTCCATTTCGCCCAAAATACGAGCCAAAAACTTGATTGCGTTCGGTTCTTCAGGCCGCCGCTCGAGAATCGCGGTGTAGCACTGGGCCGCCAACTGCTTGTCGCTCAGTGTGTCTTCGGCCAGGGTGGCCAGCTCGAAGAGGAGGTTCGTCTGTGCGACGACGTTGGTCTCGAGCGCCAATTGACGGCGCATCACCACCGACAGCTCGCGAAAAGCCGAGGTGCGCCGGTAAATGCGAGCCAACGCCTCGAGGGTGAAGACGTCTTTCGGGTTGCGAGCCAGCACTTCGTTCCACGCCTTGGCGGCCAGGTCGAAGCGCGAGAGTCGGTCACCGTTGATGATCGCCAGCCGGCGCCAGAGCTCGCCCGCCAGGGGCTCTCCAACACCGCGCTCGATCGCGTCTTCGTAGGCCGAGGTGAGCTCTTCGAATGAGCCGAGGTCAGCCGCGAGCCGCTCGAGGCTCTCTCGAACCTCGGAGTCTCCCGGCGCCTCTGCGAACGCCCTGAGGCGCGAGGTGAGCGCCAACGATTTTTGACCGTTCGCCTCACGCAGCGTCGCGATCTCCATCAGCAAGCCGACGCGGTGTTCTGCGTCGCTCGCCGAGAGCTTGATCTCGAGCACTTCGACCAGCTTTTTCACCTCAGACGCTTCGCGGTACGACGGCTCGAGCAACCGCGCCGCTTCGAGCCGCGCGTCGTCAACCGCGATCAACCGCTCGAGGCCCGCGATGCCGTGTGGCTCTCGGGGCGCGAGCGCCAACACCGCGCCAAACGACCGCAATGACTCGGCATATTGCTGCTCTTTCTCGAGCAGGGAGCCGCGACGCAGCAAGAAGGAGATCTTTTGCTCGGTGTCGGGCGCGTCTTCAGCCAGCTGGTCGAGCACGTCGGCCTGCTCGGCGAAGCGCTCTCCACGACCGAAGAGCCGATCGAGCGAGAGCAGCACGTCTTTCGAGCGCTTCAGCGCCAGCGCCGACTTGAGCGCCTCGACCGCGCGCACGTCGTCGCCTGCGGTCTCGAACGCCTCGGCCGCCTTGAGCAACAGCTCGAAGCGCTCACCCGGGTCGGCGCTGAGCTCAGCCTGCTTCGCGTACACCTCCGACAGGCTGCGAGCATTCTTCGACTTCTCGAACAGCTTCGACAGGCTCTCCAGCGCCTGGCGATCTTGCGGAGCCGCCTCGAGCAACGCCTTCCAATCGCGAATCGCGTCTTCGTTCTGACCCAACTGCTCGCGCACTTCAGCGGCACGGCGCAGCAGCGATTGGTACTGGGCGTCGGTCGGTTGCAGCGACTCGGCGGCTGACTCGTAGACCTCTCCGAGCTCATCGAACGAGCCGGTGTCACGGGCCAGGCGCTCGAGCTCAGGCTGCAGCTCCTCACGGCCCAACCCCTCACCGAAGGCTTTGAGCGCGTTCATGAACGCGGCCTCGGGCTGCGCCAGGTCGCGCTCGAGAATGGCGCGAATCTCTTGCGACAGCTTTGCCCGCTCGACGGTCGAGGTGGCCGTCGAGGCCCGCGCTTCACGCAGTGAAATTCGCAGCTGGTGATCACCCGTGCGCGCGAGCACCGGGTCGAGAATCTCCATCGCCGCGCCAGACTCGGCCGAGTCTTGCCGCGCCCATGCCTCGAGCGCCGAACGTGTGCCTTCGTGTGCCGGGTCTTCAGCGAGCAGCTGCCGAAACACCTCGAGCGCGCCGCGGCGATCGCTCATGTGCAGCCGCAACTGCGCCAAACGAAAGCCGATTTCGCGACCCTGCGGGCTCTGCCCTTCTTGGTTGCGGCGCAGCTCAAGCGCGAAGGCCAGCTCTTGCGGCCGCTTGAGCAGCGAGTACAGCCGGTCGAGCGCAGACGCAGCGTCGCGCGCCAACACGTCTCTTGCCGCAATCTGGCGCCAGTTCAGCGAAGCCCGCTCGAGATCATTGAGCTTGGTCTCGCTCAGGACGGCAGCTTCTCGGTCGAGCGCGGTTCGCTCAGCGGGGTCGGTCTCCAGCGCCGCCAGTCGCTCGATCGCCGGCACCAGTTCAACCCACTCCTCGTGTGCTCGATGCAAGCGCTGCAACGACCGGAGCGCCTCGACGTGCTTCGGCTCGAGCTCGAGCACCGCATGGAGCCGACCCACCGCCGCCGCGTGGTTGTTGAGCTTCTTCTCGTACACGTCGGCGAGCTCGCGATTCACTGAGATCGCGGCGGCCCCTGCACCGGCCTCGAGAATCTCCTCGAGCACTTCGGCATAGCTGTCGAGCGCATCGGCATCTTCTGCGGCCCCACGAGCCGCCGCGCGAATCTCGACGTCGTCGGTCGCGATGCGCATCGCGGTGGCCAACGAGGCAAAGGCCTGCTCGGGCTGACGCAGATGCATCGTGTGAATGCTGGCCGCGGCTCGCAGCGCGCCGATTCGGTCGAGCGAGTCTTTGGCCGACTCAGCGACCACCGCCAGCGCGGAGACCTGTTTGCGATGGTCGTTGGCGAGCTTGTACGCGGGGAGCAGCGCCTTGGCGGCCGACTCCCGATGCGTCTTGTCTGACAGGAGATTTTCGAGCGCGGCAAGCGAGTCGGCGTCATTGGGCTTGCGCGCCAGCACTTCCGCGTAGCGGCGAATCGCTTCGGCGACGTCTCCCAACGCGGTCTCGAGCACGCGGGCCCGGGCCACGCCCAGCGCCGCCGCCCGCTCGTTGTCACCAGCGCGCTCGTACATCGCGATCAACCGCGCCTGGGCCTCGGTGAGCTCTTTGAGCTGGCCCCCTTTTTCGAGGTACTCGGCGAGCTTCGGCAGGTAGGTCTGCTCATCGGCACCCAGCGTCAGCGCTTCGTTGATCGCAGTTGCGGCCTCACGCGGCCGCTGCAGCTCGATGTTGGTCTGCGCCAGTTGCAGGCACAGCGCCTGCCGCTCTTCGCCTTCAGAAAGCGCGATCAACCGACGCAACACCTGGTCGGCATCACCCCACCGCTGCCCACGCAGGTACAGCTGGCTCAGCTTGCCCAACAGCTCGGGCTGTTCAGGAGACCGCTGCAACCCCAGCCGCAGTGCGGCCGCCGAGTCGTCAATCGACCCTGCTTCGTTGGCGAGCTCCGAGGCCTCGACGAGCATCGATACCGCCGCGCCCGTGTCTTCGACCTTCGCCGACAACCCGGTCAGAAACCGCGCCAGCTCTTGCTGCGTCTTCAGCGCGTGGCTCAACCGAACCGCCTCGACGCGAAATGACGAATCGTCGGGGTCTAACGTCAGGCCGCGCAGGCGCAGGTCGAAGGCCGCGCGTTCATCGAGCAACCGTTTTTCGGTCGTCTCAGCGAGCAGGGTCAGCAGGCTCTTCTGCTCTTCGCGATCTTGCACCGACGACAGCTGCACCAGGAGCGAGGCCACCTGCCGCTGGTAGTCACCGGCCCTCGCGTACATCGGAGCCAGCGCGCGCGAGACCTCAGACTGCCGCACGCCCTGCGAAGCCAGCCGCTCGAGCCCGCCCACCACCGGCGCCGTCTCGACACCCTCCTCGAGCAAATTCAAATACAACCGAGCCGCTTCGTCTTTTCGATTGAGCCGCTCGGCGTAGAGCTGGGCCAACCGCGCGCGCCACTCGTGACGCTCAGCAGGCGAATCGGCCAACGCCATCAGCCGCTCGGCCACACCGGCGACCTCCTCCCACAGACCCAGGTTCGCGGAGGCAGCGCCCAACTTTTTGAGCGTGGGCACGCTGTCGGGGTCGAGCTCGAGAATCTGGCGATACACCGCCGCGGTCGTCGAGGGGTCGGCCGCCGACGACTCGAGCCTGCGGGCTTCGGCTTCGAGCTTCGAGCGCGGGTCTTGCGGCGCTTCGGCCAACTGTTTGCGAATCGCGGCCAACGCCGCAATCGCCTCGGCGTCATCGGGGTGGCGCTTCTGCACCTCGAACCAGGCCTCTTGCGCCTCGGCCGGGTGCTCGAGCGAGAGCTGCAACTGACCCAGCGAGCGCCACAACGCGGGCTGCGCATTCGCTGGCGCCACTTGCGCCGAACGCCGCAACGAGGCCGCGAGCTGCAGCTGCATGTTCGCGCGGGTCGCGGTGTCACTGAGCGCGGTGAGCACGCTCTGTCGAGCTGGGTCGAGCGGCAGAGCCAGCGCGAGCGCCTGAAAAGCACGCTTCGGGTCTTGCGCCTGCTCGCACATCGCGGCCAATCGCTCGCAGAACGCGACCCGCTCCTCCACCGGCCGTGGAGCGGAGACAGCCAGGTCGAGCAACGGCCACGCGGCGTCGAGCTGCCCGGCGTCGGCGTACTGTTTCGCCAAGCGAAACGCGACCTGCGCGTGGTTCGGGTCGATCTTCAGCGCCGCTTCGAGGTGCGCACGCGCGACGTCAGGCGCTTTGATGATGCGCAACGCCAGGTCAGCGAGCGTCAGCCGCAACGTCACCTGGGCGGAGCGATCTTTGATCGTACCGAGGTGGCGTTCGAGCACGCCGACGCCCTCGTTCACCTTGCCGACCTGAATCAACAGCTCACTGGCCAGCTCGGCCGCGTCTGCACGCGAAGGGTCTTGCTTCGAGGCCACCTCGAAGGCTTGCGCCGCCTCGGCCGCATCGTTGAGCTTGGTGAGCAACACCTGGCCGATGCGAATGTACAAATCAACCTGGGCCTGCTTGTCGCGCGAGTCGGCGGCGAGCTTGCTGAACACCGTCAACGCCGCCCGCACGTCGCCCGACTTTTCGGCCACCGTCTCGAGCACGTCGAGCGCGTCTGGCATCGCGGGCCAGAGGGCAAAGCATCGATCCAACGCCTCCTTCAGCTTCGCGACCGCGGTGGGCTCGTAGAAGGCGTAGAGCCGCGAGACCTGCAGCGACAACCGCGCCGCCAAGCGCCGGTCTCGCTCTTCGATCGACTGGGCCTTGAGCTGCCGAACCTTCTCGCGCCACACGTACTCGAGCTTCGAGAGATCTTTCTGAATCTGTTGGGCGCGTGCGTTCTTGCCATCGATGCTCAGCGCGCGAACCAATGCCTTGGTCGCCAGCGCGTGCTCCTGCGGGTCGAGCAGCAGGGCCTCGGCAAACCCGAGGTACGACTCGAGCAGCTCCCGCTCACCCAGCGCCGTTCGCTCGCGCTCGAGAATCTCGAAGGCCGGAGCGAAGCGCCCCTCGGCCAACAACAACCTGCGAGCCTTCT
>JANLPS010000447.1:0-12569 GCA_031367385.1 Archangium sp.
CTCGAGGTCGGCCAGCGCGTCGACCAGCAACGCCTTCAACTCCGGCGTAACGGCCTTCTTGGCACTCTCACACGACGCCAGCGCGCGGGCGCAGTCTCCCACCGGAGCACTCGGCGGCTTCCCCTTGGCGCCGGCAGTCCATTCTCCGCCGGAGCCGAAGCACCAGGTGGCGACCGAGTCGAGGCCGACCGACAGGGCGCCTGACTTTTGCGCGAAGGCCTGCAGCGCCGACACGTCGCGGGTCGCAGGGCTCTCGCACTCGCTGGGCAGCGGCGAAGGAGCAGCACCGAGGAGAGCGACCCAAAGCAGAAGCACGGCCCCGGCACCCTACTCTCGTGGTTCGACAAGCTCACCATGAGAATCGGGGTGCTCCCATGCGAATCGGGGCGTTCGGTGTCGGCCTACGGAGCTGACGGGCGACGCAGGGATGGTTGAGCCGCGACCTTCTCGAGCCTGCCCGCGACGAAGTCGCCCTCGAGGCCCACGGCGCGAAACCGGCCGTCGGCGAGGAGCCAGCCGATGGCTTCACCGGCCTCGAACACCACGCCATCGACCGCCATGAGGGTGCGGCCGCCGACGACGATGCGCGAAGAAGGGCCGCCTTTCGTGGCGCCGTGCAACCACACCGCGCCAAACGTGGTGTTCACGTTGCCGTTGAGGGTCTCGCCCTCGAGCTTCACCGAATAATCACCCACGGCGGTCACGGTGCCGACCCGTTGGCCGTGGAGCCACAGCACTCCGTCGGCGACGTCGAGCCGGTGCTGGTTGATTCGAACTTGGCCGCTCGGCACCGCGGGTGCGACCTGGCGCAACGCTGCCCGAATGAGGCCGCCCACGGTGCCGCGGTGGAGTTTACCATCGGGCCCGGCGACCTCGAACGCGCCACTCGCGCTGACCGTGCCCACCCGCTTCTTGCCGAGAAACACGACGCCCTTTTGCATCGTGTACGCGGGCTGGGCGCTCTTCGCCGCCGCGCTCACGAGCCTCTCCGGCGAAGAATCTCGACCAGGTTACTCAGCCGCTGCTTGTCTTGAAGCAAGCTCAGCGCCTCGGCGGCTTGTTTCTGGTTGGCGTCGAGGTTGGCGGTGAACGGCAGCAAGTGGTTCAGAACCCGCTCGGTCGGCACCGCCCGCGGAGACGGAAAGGCCTTCTCGTAGGCCTGCTTGATGGTCGCGGCCCAGGCGCTGGTCTGGGCGAGGTTCGAGGCGCTGGCCGCACCCGAGGCGAGCATTTGCTTGGCCCAGTCGGCGTTGACGCTGGTGAGGTCGACGCCTCGGGTGGCCAGGCTGGTCTTGCGCAACCGTTCGAACGCTTCGGCATCGGCGGCCGTCTTGACGAAGTCCGGCTTCACGAGCGGCTTTCGCTCGTCGGCGATGTCTTGCTCCATCTTTCGACCCATCAACCCCTGCTTGGTGGGCGTCGCGGGCAGGTCACCGGCCGGAGCGCCATGCACGATCGGCGGCAGCTTCTTGAGCGATGCGCTGACGGCCTCGAAGTCGTCGTTGCTCTTTGATTTGAGGCTGGCGAGGCCCCGTCGCATGAGGTCGAGGTCGGTCGAGACCGTGACCCAGTACTCCCTTTCGCGCTGCGTCGGCTCGCGGCCGAGTGCCTTGAAGCGGTCGGTGAGCGCGGCGGCCTGGTCTCGAATGAGGGCCATGTATTCAGGTTGCTGCACCGACTTGGTGTAGCCGAACAGCTCGAGCTGACCTTGGTTCAGGTCGGCGCCGATCGCGTCGCGGTAGGTCTTCTTGAGCTCGGCGACGACCGCTGGAGACGCCCCGGAGGCCTCCGCGGCCGCCTGCGCCGCGACCCGGCTCGGGAGCGCGGGCAAAGTCTTGCCGTCCCACCACTTGCGCGACCCGTCGTCGTATTCGATGAAGTTCTTCTCGGGGTACATCGAGTTCGTCGAAATCGTGATGGCCTTCACCTCTTTGCCATCGGCCCCGACCTTCAGGTTGCCCTCGGCATACTCGAGAATCTGGTACCCGTCGGTCTCGCCCTTCGCGTTTCTATGCGAGAGGGCTTTGTTGCCGAACGCGTCGATGAACTCATCGGTTTTGAGCCCCTGCGCGGCCCGGTCGGCCTCGATTTTCGCCGTCATCGCCGGAGTCGGCTTCAGCAATGAAGAAAACGGACCCGCGGGCTGCGGCCGATCGCCCGGCCACAACGCGTACACCGCCGCCAAATCATTCAGCTTGCCTGAGCTCTCGACCCCGCCCACCTTGACCTTGAAGCTGATCTGCCCGTCGGGGTCGGTCGAAACGGTGCCGACCTTGACTCCCCGCTGGCCCGCGACCCCCGGAGCTGAGTCGTAGACCTCGCCTTTCTCGGCGAAATAGATGGTGCCGTTCACTTGAACTTGACCGGTCAAGCTGGCTCTTGGCTCCGTCGATGCGCGTTCGACAACGGAGTGAACCTCCTGACCGCTGCTCAACCGACCATCGACGTGGGCGCCGATCAAATCGGCGACCTCGAGGGTCTGGCCATCGACTCCGGTGAAGTGACCTGAGTCGTTCACGGTGCCGATGCTCTTCTCGCCGTCGAACACCTGGCCGTGGTCGACGGTGTAGTCTTTGCCGGCATACGAAACGGTGCCTGACGGCCCATCGACTCGACTCGCCGCATCAAAGCCCGAGCTGGCCTCGTGGCCGGTGCTGACTTGAGCGGGTGGAGCAGCCGGGGTGTCGGTGACCGGCGCCGCGTCGGGTGAAAGCTCCACTTGCCCAGTGCCAGATCCAACGGCTCCAATTCCCATGGGTTACGCCTCCGCCTGCATCGTTCTGACGTCTCGAAGACCGAGAAATCGGTGCTGCTCTGAGAGAGTGACCCCGCGAGGCGAAAACCGTCCCACATGTCGTACGATTCTTGACCCGGGACGGTCGGGCGTCGGTGGTGTCTGGAAATGTATGATGACGCGACCGACGGTTCTTCTGGGTGTGGTGATGCTGGGTATCGCGTGTGGGGCTGATCGGCTGGTGGTGTCTGAAGACCAACTGATCGCGCCGACCCTGCTCGACTTAAAAGCCGTGCCCGTTGGCCTCTCGGTGGCGCTGCCGGTCACCCTGACGAACCTCGGGGCCCGGCCGATCTTCGTGAGCTCGGTGAGCTTCGACGCAGCGGCGTTCTCTGGCCCGCAGAAGACGCTGGTGGTGCCGGCGGGCGAATCGATTGCGCCGCTCTTCTCATTCTCGCCCACGAAGGTGGGTGAGCTGGGCGGCTTCGCCGTCTTGTCGACCAGCGCGGGGCTCGTCACCGTGTCGCTTCGAGGCCAAGGCGTGCCTCGAGAGGTGTGCGAGCCGTGTTCGAGCCCACCGAAGCGCTTCTGTGCAACAGCGCAGACCCTGATCACCTACGAAGCCGCCGGCGACTGCATCGAGGGTGGGTGCCAATTCAAGGCCGCCAGCCACATCTGCTCGGGCGCTTGCGACGAGTCGACGCGGGCGTGTGTCGAAGCAGACGCGGGCAGGCGCGATGCCGGGGTCTTCTCGTCGGGCGGCTTCGACGCGGGTATGCCGAGAGGCGATGCTGGTTCGCCGGTCGCCGACGCGGGGCCAGCCGACACGGGGCCCCACGGGCACTTCGACATGTTCGACGGCGGCGAATACACCTGGGAGCCTCCCGCGGGCGTCACCAAGGCGCGCTTTCACGGGTGCGGTGCAGGCGGCGCGGGCGGCTCGGTCAGCGGCGCGACCGGCGGTGGCGCAGCCTGCGGAGAAGCCAACTTCCCCGTCGTGCCCGGGCGCGTGGTCAGAATTCGAGTCGGCGTCGGAGGCCAGCAACCGGGCAATGGCGGCGGCGCCACCAGTCTGTATTTTACGAATTCGGGCAACCTGGAGGACTTCATCTTGGGAGGCGGCGGTGGCGGCGGCAACGGGTGCGCGGGCTGCGCTGGCCACTTCGGCGGCAAGGGCGGCGCCGCGGGCGATGAGCGCGGCCAAGATGGTGAAGTCTACTTCGGCTCGGGCAGCGTCTGCTCGACCGCGCGCGGCGGGTTGGGAGGCAGAGAAGAGGGCGGCCCCATTTACGGCACCGGCGGGCTCGGCGGAGAGCTGCCCGGCGGCACCGGAGGCCTGCGCTGCGCCGGCGGGTTCGGCAGCCGACTGCACGGAGGCCCCTCGAAGACCGTCAACGGCAGCGTCTGCGACGTCAACTCCGGAGCCTTCATGTGGATGGAAGGCGGCAGTGAGCCGGGGGGCGGCGGTGGCGGTGGTGCGGGTGCCTTCGGCGGAGGTGGCGGCGGCTTCGTGAAAGATCTCTGTGGTGGCGGCGGCGGCGGAGGCTCGAGCGTGCTGATCGGGCCCAGCGCGATCATCTACCGTGGCGACGGCCCCACGCCCGGGTTCTTTTCGTTCGGCCGCCCCGGTGCTGGCACTGGCGGGCAACCCGCGCTCGATGCGTCTTCGAGCTTCAAAGGCGCTGACGGCTACGTGCTGATCGAGTGGTGAGCGCTACGAGGCGCGAAAGGCCTGCTCCAGGTCGTCGATCAAGTCGCTCACGTCTTCGACGCCAACCGACAAGCGAATCAACCCATCGCTGATGCCGAGCTTCTCGCGGTTCTCTTTGGGTATCGACGCGTGGGTCATGATCGCCGGGTGCTCGATCAGCGACTCGACGCCGCCGAGCGACTCGGCGCAGGCGAAGATCTTCACCGTCTTCAGAAACTTTCGCGCGACCTCGAGCCCCCCCTTCATCTCGAAGGTCATCATGCCGCCGAAGCCGCTCATCTGCTTCTTGGCCAGCGCGTGCTGCGGGTGGGTGGTCAACCCCGGGTAGGTCACCTTGTTCACCTTGGGCTGCTTCAAGAGCCACTCGGCCAACTTCATCGCGCTCTGAGCATGCCGCTCCATGCGCAGGTGCAAGGTCTTCACCCCGCGAAGCACCAGAAAGCTGTCCATCGGGCCGGGCACTCCGCCGGCGGCGTTCTGGTGAAAGAAGATCTTCTCGCTCAAGGCCGTGTCGTTGGTCGCGGTGAAGCCACCCACGCAATCGGAGTGGCCGTTCAAATACTTGGTCGTCGAATGGGTGACGATGTCGAAGCCCAACGCGAGGGGCTTCTGAAAATACGGCGTCATGAAGGTGTTGTCGCAGACGCTGATCAGCTTGTGCTTCTTGGCGATCTCGGCCGACGCGACGAGGTCGATGAGCTTGAGCATCGGGTTGGTCGGTGTCTCGACCCACAACATCTTGGTCTTCGGCGTAATCGCCGCTTCGATGTTCTTGGGGTTCGTCATGTCGACGAACGAGAAGCTGAGCCCGTGGCGCCTGAAGACCTTGTCGAAGAGTCGAAAGGTACCGCCGTACACGTCATCACTGACGACCACGTGATCGCCCGCGTCGAGCAGGTACATCAAGGTGGTGGTGGCGGCGAGGCCCGAGGCGAAGGCGGCTCCGTACTTGGCGCCCTCGAGCGCGGCGAGGCAGTCTTCGAGCGCCTGCCGGGTCGGGTTCTTGGTGCGCGAGTACTCGTACCCCTTGTGCTCGCCGGGGCCGTCTTGCACGTAGGTCGACGTGAAATACACCGGAGTCATGATGGCTCCAGTGGTCGGGTCGGGGTGCTGGCCGGCGTGAATGGCGAGAGTGTCGAAGCGCATGGCCTCGACACACCACAAACACGCGGCTTCAGTCTACTCCTTCAACGCGTTAGCCCGTCGGAGCGATGGGCTCGGGCGTCACCGCGCGGCGCTTGAACGAGCGCGAGACCAACGAGGGCACGTGCTCGTCGACCGCGCGGCCGAAGATTCGCACGGCGTCTTGCCAGAGCACCTCGTGTTGGCGCTGCACCAACACCCAGACCCGTGACTCGTGGTCGAGCGCCTGGTCGAGCTCGAGATTCGGGCGCGCGGCGGTGCCGGTGGGCTTGAGCAGGGCGAGTGCGTTTCTCGCGCGCTCGACCTTCTCATCGAGCGAGGCCATGGAGCCCACGAAGGCGCCCTTGACCGAGGGGTACTGCTCGACCAGAGCGGCGATGGCGAGCACGTCTTCGGCGGCGTCGATCTTGCCGGTGCCTTCCCTGATCCGGTCGACGATGTTCATCGGCACGAGCCCCGCCATGCCCCAGACAGTGAGCTGGGCCATCAGCTGCTCGCGGTCGGCGTAGACCGGGGTCACGAGCGCCTGAACGCCTTTCGACGAGGGCCGCGCGTGTGAAACGCGGCGGTTCGCATCAGCCAGCGCATCGAGCAACGAGAGCAGCTTCGGGGCGGCGGGTCTGTAGTCGACGAGAATGCGCTTGAGTGCCCGGTGGTGGGGCTCGACGACGTCGATGCCGATGAGTGCATTCTGCTTCACCACACCGAAGCTCCAGACGAAAATCTTGAGATCAGCGGGGCTGAGGGCGGCGAGGTCTTTGACGAGGTTTTTTGACGACATGGAGTGCTCCTTGGTGCGACGGGTGAGCCCTCTCGACGCAGCCCCTCGCCGCACATTCACGCACCTCCACTCTTTTTCTCGGCCTCTCGCCAAACCTCCAGAACCAGGCTGGTTTTCAGAGCGAAAGGGCTTCATGCGTCTGGCTCCAGAAGCGTGTTGACCCTACACTTTGAACGGTGCCCCCTTCATTTGGAGAGCTCAGCACCACGCCTCGCCATCGCTCATTTTTTCGTGAGCGCCTTCAGCGATTGGCTGGCGTGCGTGCGCTCGACGACTGGCTCGTCGAAGAGGCGAACCTCCGCGGTCACTTCGGCGCGTTGGGCGGCGCACCGATGAATCGACGCCCCACGCAAGAGCTCTCAGACGAGGCGCTCATCGTCGCCGTCTTGATGCCGCACACGCCGGCCGATGGGCGGCTCTTCAAGCTGGTCGTCCGAATGATGCAGCGCAGTCAGCTCGACGCTGCTCGCCTGTGGCTCATCGCCAAGAGAGAGCAGGCTGATGGCCTCCTCTTCTGGCTTCTTCAACAGGTGCCCGCGCAAGAGAAGACCGAGTCGCTCCACGCGATCATCGCCTCCCACCCGAACGCGCCTCGAAATCTTCACCCGCTGCGTTACGAGTACGATGCCACTCGTCTGCTCCGGCGCCCGGCCACAAAGGAGTCGGTATGCAAAGCGGCCCGGAGATCATCTTAAGAGCGCTCGACGCTCATCTGACCGGCGTGGGTGAAGTTCGACTCTTCGGCGGCGCAGCGCTGGTGCTGGCCTACGGCCGAAATCGAATGACCGAAGACGCTGATCTCTTGATGGATGATCTCGAGTGCCAGGCCCTCATCGATGACGCCGGTTTTGCCGAAGCGATCGAAGCGACCAACCAGGCACTCGAGCCGCAGGGCCTGTATCTCTCGCACATCTTCGGCCCTGAGCAGCAGGTGCTCTCGCCCACGTGGCGAAGCGCGTGCCGGCCGATTGACCTCGGAGGGCTACGGTATCTCCGCCTCACCTGTCTGGGCCCCACCGACCTGCTGCTCACCAAGCTGGGCCGCGGCGACGGTGACGACATGGCCGATATTCGTCATCTCATCGAGTCGCAGGGGCTCGAGCCGAACGCCATTCGTGAGGCGGTCAAGACGGCGGTCGTCCCTCCCGAATACGCCGAGCTCTTCGTTACGAGTACCGCGAAGCTCGAGGCGCTCCTGGGCGAGCTCGGGAGCGTCGGCGCGAAGCCGTGAGGGTTTTGTTCAAGCACCCAGAACAAGGCTGACTTTCAAGCGAAAAGTTGCCTCTGGTGGTTACTCGGAGCACCGATTTCAGGGTCGCGCAGCCTCACGTGGCAATACGGAGCATCGATTTCAGGGTCGCGCAGCCTCACGTGGCAACACGGAGCATCGGTTTCAGGGTCGCGCAGCCTCACCCGGTGCCGCGGCGCATCGAATTCAGGGTCGCGCAGCCTCGGTTGGTGGGCGGCCGCCGATTGACCCGCCCTGGTTGGGTGCAGCCCTCCACCTCGCCGCCGAACTGCGCTGGGTTGCTGGCCTCTGGGGCTGGCCTTGGCGTTGCTGTGACACGGGCCATGAAGCGACGACTCTGGGTGATGTGGTTGTTCGTCGAAATTGCGTGCGTCGGTTCGGTGAGTGACCTGGCCGCAAGCGACGCGGGCGTTGACGCGGGTACCGTGCTGTCGACCCCTGATTCAGGCGTGGTCGCAGACGCGGGTGAACCGGCCCCGGTCGATGCGGGCTCGCCGCGGGTCACCGCCGACGCTGGCGGACATGACGCGGTTGATGCGGGTGAACCGGTACGAGACGCCGGTGTCAGCGCACGCGATGCGGGCCAACCTGCGCCCGTCGACGCGGGGGCACCGTCTGACCCGTTTACCTTCTTGGTCTACGGCGACAGCCGAGACGGCAATCACGCCTGCGAGGGCAACGACCTTCACCAGCAACTGGTCGCCCGCATGGCCAACGAGCCCGCGGCGATGGTCTTTCACACCGGTGACATGATCACCGGCTACGACGACAGCACGACCTGGGCTCGCAGCAACTTCAACTGCGGCAGCGGCCACGCCGCCGGCACGTTCAAAGAACTCATCGCACCCCTTCAAAACAAAAAGCCCGCCCCAGGGCTGCCCGCCTATTTCTTCCCCGTCATTGGCAACCATGACGATGCGTGGGGCGACTGCCCTTCGAATGGCGGTCGATGCTGGTACCCCGACCCGTCGGGCGACGGTGTGTGCTCGGTGTTTTCAAAAGAGCTGGTGCGCCAACTGGTACCGAATCATCGAACGGCGTCGTACTTTCAAGACCCGACCAACAATTCGAACATGCCGGCGTTCGCGAGCGACGACGATTTCTACACCCGCATGTGCTCGACGGCTCAAGCCGACGCCGACCGCGCCTACCCGACGTATTTCTACTACTCATTCAATTACCGAAACACGCACTTCGTCGTGCTGCGGGTGAACTCAGACCCGTACGATCTCGAAGAGTGCGGCAATTGCGGAGCTCAGAGCAACTACGACAATTTCTACAACATTCATCAGCTGCACTGGCTGCGGTACGACTTGAGCAAAGCGCGCGCGACGGCAGGCATCGAGAACGTCGTGATGTTTTTGCATGCGCCCGTCTTCACGACCTCAGATGGTCACAGCGCCGTCGCGTCGGCTGGCGCTCTCGCCACCGAGGCCTCGAAGTACGGCGTGAAGATGGTCTTCAGTGGCCACAGCCACGTGTATGAGCGCTCGGTACCGATTCGGGTCGACGCGACGCATGCGGCCGGCGTCAGAGACGATGCAGCGGGCACCACCTACATCGTCACCGGTGGAGGTGGCTCGGCACCGCACGGGTTTCACGATGCCGAATGGTTCGACGCGTTTCGCGCTGACGGCCAGTGGCTCAACGCGCACCCGGGCCACACCAGCTTTCACTACGTGCGTGTCACGGTCACGGGTACGCAGCTACAGACCGCGGTCATCGAGGCAGATGGCTCCGTCATCGAGACCTTTGCCCGATGAGCGCCGCGCTGATGTTCGCGGTGCTCTGCGCGGCGGCTCCAGTCGCCGATTCGAAAACCTCGCGCACCTGGCACCAGTTGGTTGGGGTGTTGCAATACGTCGAGGGCGACTATCGAAAAGCCATCGCGCTGCACGATCTCGAAGAGCTGGCAGAGCAGAAGCTGAACATCGCGACTGCGAAGGGGCTGCTGCACTCGCTCAAAGGCGCCGCGGCACCGTATGAAGCGCGACTCGATTCGATTCAGAAGCGCATCGAGGCCGAGCAAGACCCCGAGGGCGTTGGGCGTGATTGCCGTGAATTGGCGCAATCGATGTTGCGCGACCAACTGCGTGAGCCGGCACCTGACGCGAGCCCCGATCTGCAACGCGGAGCCTCTCTGTGGGCCACACAGTGCGCGATGTGTCATGGCCTCGATGGTGCGGCGAATACGCCGATGGCCCTGGGCCTGACCCCTCGCCCTGCTCGGTTCGACGACGAGACGTTGGCCGAGCTCACTCCGTACAAAGTGTTCAACACGACGATGTTCGGCGTCTCGGGCACGGCGATGCCGTCATTCACTGCGCTGAGCGAAGCCGATCGCTGGGCGGTTGCGTTCTACGTCTTTACCCTGCGCTCAACCGGCTGCGATCACCAACCTCCAGCCGTCACATTGCGTGAGCTCGCCGGAGCCACCGATGCCGCGCTCTCAAAGGTCTATTCAGATGGCGAATTGGCCTGCCTTCGGCTCAGCATACCCACGCGTACAAACGAGCCGTTACCCCGTGCAGGCCTTGAAGCGGCGAGGGTCTTGTATGCAGCAGGCAAGCGAGATGCCGCGCGGGCAGCGGTGGTCGAAACCTGGCAGCGAGAGATCGAACCGAGGCTCGCCACCGTGAGCCCTTCGAGTCGCGACAGCCTCGAGCAGGCGTACGGGCGGGCGACGCGCGGCGAACACTTCGATGCGTCGACCAGTCGATTGGTGACCGAGCTTCAAGCGCTTGAAACGGCGCCCACTCACGCCGCCCAGCTGGTTGTGGGGCTGCTGCTCTTGGTCGCCACCGCCGTCTTCGTTGGGTTGCGCTCTTTCAGGCACCGCCCACCGCGCGGAGTCACCTCATGAAGCTCCGAACACTATTCTTGAGCACACTGGTCGTCGCGTGCGGCCCAGAGAAGGCGCCCGTCACGACCACGGATGCGGGGCCTTCGACCTCAGAGCCCGGGGTGATGGCCTTTGACGCGGGGCCTGCGACCTTCGACGCCGGGTTGACCGCAGCTGACGCGGGGAGAACCGAGCACGACGCGGGCACTCCGCCGCAGCGTGACGCCGGAGTCATTCTGGACGCGGGGGTGGTCGGGTCGAAGGTGAAATTGCACATTCAAATCATCGGCACTGGCAGCGTGAGCTCGGTTTCAGCGGGGGTGTCTTGCAGCGCCGACTGCGACGCCTCGCTTGACCAGGGCCTGAACGTCGTCTTGACCGCGCTCGCCAGCACGAACGCCACCTTCACCGGGTGGAGCGGCGGCTGTCTGGGCACAGCAGCGTGCGCCCTGACCCTCACCGCCGAAACGACCGTCACCGCCACGTTCGCCACCGCCGGCACGAGCTACTTCGTGGGCCCCACAGGCAACAATTCAGCAGCCGGCACCCTGCTGCAGCCCTTCAAGACCATCGCCAAGGCGCTCTCAGTCGTTGCGCCCGGCGACATCATCGAGGTGCGCGCCGGCACCTACAATGAGAACCTAATCATCGGCAATGCCGGCACAGTGACGAAGAGGCTGACGCTGCGTGGCTACAATGGCGAGCGCCCCGTCATTCGCGGCAGTGGACCGGGGCCAACCATCTACTTCTACAACAATGCCTGCGACGAATCGACCATCGGCGACGGCACGGGCAATACCGATTGCCTGTCGATGTATTGGGTCATTGACGGCATCGAGGTTCGCGGCAGCGCCAGCGGCGGCAGCGACGGCAACGCGATTAAAATCGACACCGCGAAAGTTCGACTTCAAAACAACCACCTGTGTTGCACCGTCGCCGACGTGGTGAAGCTCGTACGCACGGCGAACGACGTCGAGATTTTCAACAACGAAATCTGGCAAGACGCAGCCATCACCCAACCGAGCGACAATGCGCAGGGCATCGACATCGTCGGAGCGGATCGCACGCACATCGACGGCAACTGGGTGCATGACGTACCCGACATCGGCATGTACGCGAAGGGCAACGCTCGTCAGACGCTGATTGAAAACAACGTGCTGGTGAACATCGGAGTCGGTGCGAACGGCCACGGCATCATGCTCGGGCAAAACACCGACGCGAACCTCTTGCTCGACGGCCCGTACGAAAGTTACGACGGCATCGTGCGCAACAACGTGGTGATCAACGCGAGCTGGGCCTGCGTCGCAACCTCGTCATCGTCAAACGTGCGCATCTCCAACAACAGTTGTTTCAACACCGGCACGACGACCCACGGCTCGATCTTTCTCTCGAATGAATCAGAGATCGGCACCAAGAGTGTCACCATCGAGGTCGTCAACAACATCATCTTCGGCTCAGCGAGCCACCCGCTCATCAAGATCACCGCAGACGCTTTGGCCGACGCGACCACGCTCACCATCGACCACAACCTGTACTTCGTGGCTGGCGGGGCGCCGAGCTTTCAACCCAACGCCGAGCAGAGTGCGGTCTCCTTCACGAGTTGGCTGAGCCAGTACCACCTGCTCACCGGCAAGGTCGACAGCAGCCGAGTGCTCGACCCGCGGTTCGCGACGACCACGGGCAGCACGCCGCTCACCTTGCAGGCGAGCAGCCCGGCCATTGATACGGGCGTCACGACGTCGCTGGTACCCACCGATGCTCGAGGCATCGCACGACCGACCGGAGCCGGCACGGACATCGGCGCGTACGAGTACTGAGCGCTCAGCCCAAGCCGTGTCGGCGGAGCAGCTCGACGAGATACGAGCGGTCCATTCGGGCGTCACGGGCGGCTTGGCGCACATTGCCGCCGCTGCGCTTGAGCAGGCCCGACAAATACGTTCGCTCGAACTCACGCAGCAACATCGCCCTCGCGTCACGGTAGCTCTGCACCAATTCACCCGAGCTTGCTGGCGCGTCAGGGGTACTCGAGAGGGCGTCTTCACCAGGCGGCTGCGGTTCTCCGAGCGCGACACTCGAAACCACGACGTTGCGCAGCTCGCGAACGTTGCC
>JANLPS010000477.1:0-9833 GCA_031367385.1 Archangium sp.
GCCCCGTTCGCCGAGAGCTCAGTCGAACGACAGCCCGACGATGTGCAGCGGCCCGCCGGCTCCGTCGAAGCGGTACGCGAACTGGTAGTACCCGCTGATCGGAAACATGCCCATGAAGATGGTCTTCAGCTCGACAGACGCCCCGGCCGCGCGCAGCAGGGGAGTCATCGGGTTGTCGACCGTCGCCGCGACACCGAACGCCTCGAGCGTCACCTGCCGAAAGAAGAACGACGGCAGCACGTAGAACGTCGATGCAAAGCCCCGGTCGATGATGATGTTGTACCGGTACCGCAGGTTCGCGATGCCCGCCGCGGTCGCCTGAATCGCCGAGTCTTCATACCCTCGCAGCGGCTCGTACAAATTGCCCGGCAGATACCCGCTGGGCAGCGTGCCGCTCTCGGTGTCGGTGTTGCCCAGGTTGAGCCCGAAGCCTCGTGAAATGCCGCCCACGGTGAGCGCGCCCGCTGGAGCCCCCGGCAACACCCGCCCCCGCAGTGCCAGCACCAGGTTGTGCCGCTTCGAGATGGGCAACGGCGTGGCCAGGGTGACACCCACTCCGATGTCGAGCATGTCGAGCGAGCTGCCGAAGGCCTTCGGGTAGGCCGCGGTCTCGAGGCTCAAGGCGAGAAAGCGCTGAGCGCCGCCGTATTGGGTCGTCTCACCCGCTGCGTAGCGCACCCCGAACGATGGCCCGATGAAGCGTCGGTACGGGTCGGCCGCGGTCTGCACGAACACGCCACGTGCCCCGAGCGCGACGTCAGTCGTGAAGACCGTTCGCCGCAAGGCCAGCTCGGCTGAGCCAAAGTTTCTGCCCGGCACGTGCCGGTACCCGCCCGCCACGTCCAAGTCCCACGGGGCTTGGGTCAGGTTGCGGTACTCGGCGTCGAGCTGAAAGTACCGGTCGGTCTCACCCGCGAACGGCACCGGTTGCAGCTGCCCTTCGATGAGCCAGATGTGCCGGCTCAGTCGGTCGCGGCCGGTGAGGGTGGCTCCGACGATCAGCGATGGGCCTGAAGCCCCAGAGATGAGTGACACGCCCGGGGCTCGCAGCTGCGGGTAGAACAGGTGATCGAGCGAGCTGTACGGCGCCTCGGGCTCGATTACCTGCATCTGCGGAGCGACGTCGATCTCCGCGACGGTCGCTTCGGTGGTGCTGAGCGCCTTGAGGTCTTCGGTGGCTCCGACGACCTGCACCTTGCCCTCGAGCGGCGCGACGTCGAGCGACCACTGCGAGCCGTCACGGTTGATGAACGCGACCGCGTCTTGCAGCGGCGAGGGGTCGACCAGGCCGAAGGGCACGTCGGTGATTCGCTCGAGCGCGCCGGTGTCGACGTCGCGGCGGTGCACCTGCAACCGCCCGTCGACCTCATCGGCGAAGAGTACATGGGCGTTGTCGGTGAACTTGGCGCCGTAGGCGAAGGTGCCCGCGTTCGGCAGGGCTCGAATGCGCCCGTCAGCCTCGAGCACCGTGAGCTGCCACTTCATCTCTTCGAAGCGCGAGAACACCAGCCGCTTGCCGTCGGGAGACCAGCCCAACGAAGCCACCGTCACGTGATTGGGCAGCTCGAGCAGCGGCGTCTTCACCCCGGTCGTGAGGTCGAAGTCGGTGAGCACTGCGTGTTCGGGCGTTAGCTGCACGAAGGTGTACCGGCTGCCGTCGGGCCTCAGCGCCCCGCCCATGCCGGTGCCGAGGTCTTGCCAGACGCGGGTGACGTCGCCGGTCGCGGTGTCGATTTGCCACAGCTGGCTCTGGGTATCGCCGCGGTCTCGCAGGTCATCGTTGATCAGGTACAGCTGCCGCCCATCGGCGCTGAATGAGAGCCCGGTCATCGTCGAGGGGCCGGCGAGAATCCACTCGCGGTCGGTGCCGAGGCGAATCAGGCGGCGGTCGACCAGCACCGTGCCATCGCGGGCGAGAATGCGCAGCTTGGGTACCTCTTCGTTGCCCGAGGTGATGATCGCCATTCGCTCCGTCGGGGCATGCGTGGCCAGCCGCGCCAGTTGACCCAGCTCGGCGCGCACCACGGTTTGATCGGCCGGCCTGTTTCGGGTGGTCAGGTGGAGCGTCAGGTCGTCGCTCCAGTCGTCGACCAGCGCGCCCAATGACTTGCCGTAGATCGCCTTGTACCGGAGCGCGACACCGACGGGAGAGAAGACGCTGCGGCCTTGCATGTCGAGCAGCTGCCACAGCTTCTCTTCGCCGTAGGTCTGGGCGAGCCACTCGACGAAGTACATCGAGGTCAAATAGGCGCCGCTGTAGGGGTAGAGCTCGCGTTGATAGAGCGAGAGGTCACCCGGCGTGATGCGGCCACCGCGTGACGCCACGAATGAATCGAACGCGGCCTTGTAGAGGGGGCTGGCCGGGCGGCCCACGTGCCGGCGAATGCGGCCTTCGTAATACTGCGCCATGCCCTCGGTGAGCCACCGCTCGAGAAACGCCTGCGGAGGAAACACCGGGCCGAAGACCTTGTTGACCGCCCACCACAGGTTCTCGACCTGCTCGTAGTGCGCGTAGTGAAACATTTCATGGCACGAGATGTCGCCGGGCTCGGTGCCTCCGAAGCCGTACCAGTGGTAAATCTCGTCGGTCACGAACAGCGTGCCCAGCGACTGCATCGGCTCGCCGCCTTGCTGGCCGTAGACGTAGGCGTTGTTGAAGTTGGCGCTGGTCAAGAAGAGCAGGGCGGGGCCGCGAGTGTCGTCGGGCGTCATCTGCATCGAGCGCAAGGTTCGAATGCATTCGCCGGCGCGGGCGGCGACCCGCTCGGCTGCCGCGCGGTACTGCGCCGGGTAGTAGACGTCGACGTCGCGGGTCACCAGGTGCTTCATGTCGTCTTGCGCGAAGGTGGTCGCCAACGCCTGCTCGAAGCGCGGCGCGGTGGTGGCGCAAGAGAGGCAGAACAGGCCAACGAACGGGGCCAAACGAAGGGGCAGCGACATGGGGCGCGGACCATCGCGCATCTCGAATGAGCATGCTACGAGCGCGCGCATGTCAACGATGCCTACGCCGCCGCAACTCGAGGCCGCTCGCACGCAGCTCGCTACCATGCTCCAGCAGGCCGAAGGCCGCCCGGTCGACCTCGCCAAAGAAAGCTGGGCCGACCTCGAGCGCTCGGTGATCAAGCTGCTCAAGGGGCCGTTCTCGATTCAACAGCCCGAGCACCAGGTCGTCGCGCTGGGCCTCGCCGCCGCTTTCGCAGCGCGGTTGGCTGAAGCACACCCGGTGTTCTGGTTTCCCTCCCGTGAGTCACCCGAGGGTGCTGAGCTCGGGTTCGCCGAGGCGCTGATGAAGCTCTCGCCCTTCGGCGCGGTGGTCGATGCGCTGGGCTCGGCCCGGCTGGCCAAGCTCGATGACGTGGCGAAAGAGATTCGCAACTCGCTGGCCCAGGTGAAGTTCAGCGGCGGCGCGACGCAAAAGCTGCAGCCTGAAGACTACATGCGGCTCTTCGATGCCGGGTTCGTGCAGGTGGTGGCGCTCGACACGGTCAAGGCCAAGCAGACGTGGGACACGCCGCCCCAGCGGGTGAGCATCGACTTGCGCGAGGCGCTGACCCGGGCGACCAAGCTGCCGGCCGAGGTGAAGCAGCAGCTCGAGCAGCAACTGCTGACCGCGCTCTCTCGCATGGAGCCCAACAAGCCGATCATGTCGCAGGTCACCCGCGCGCCGAGAATCGTCGAGATGATGGGCTTGCTGTTCGGCACCCACGCCTCGACCGGCTCGGCCCCCGAGGAGTTCTGGATGGACGTGGCGATGCCACTGCTGTTCATCGGCAACCCGACCGCGTTCCCTCCGATGGATGAGGAGGAGCTGCAGGTCGCCAAGCAGGGCGTCGACCCGATGTTTCTGTTTCTCGACACGGTGCCGCACCAGTTTCAGGCGCCTGACGAAGAGGGCCTGATGGGGGCGTTTCCTTCGACTGGGTTGGCGTTGCCTGACCCGGGCTTCGGGGCCATCGCCTCCTTGCGGCTGATCAAAGTGAGCCTCGATGCGGTCAAAGAGCCGCTCAAGGCCTTCGACCCCGCCAAGACCCGTGACGCCATCAAGCGGTTTGCCGAGCACGTGCGCGCGAAGACCGGGCCGGTGACCCTGCAGGGCGAGACCGAGGCCAAGCAGATGCTCGACGCGGCGCTGCAGCTGCTGGGCGACTTCAAGAAGGTCGTCGAGAGCGGCAAAGACGTGTGCGTGCGGCGCTTGACCGAGGCTGAGGCCGCCAGTGAGCCGGCGCTGACGATGGTTCGCCAGGCGCTGCAGGGCCCGCGCATCATTCTCACCTCGTAAAAAGGCTGCTCATTTCAGCCCCTTCAGAATGGACTTGAGGGTCGATTGAGCGCATGGAACGATCGCCAGCTCCGAGCTCGTGCGATCGAGGCGGTGGTTGTAGGTCTCCGCCCGCGCAAGGTGTGGCACCATGCTTCATAAATTCGTGACCAAGAACCGAGCGGCCATCATCACCGGCTGCCGGGCGATGATCTCCGATTTGCCGGCCCCGCGCCCGACCCAAGAAGAGCTCGAGCACGGAGTGCCTCTCTTCTTGGACCAATTGGTCGAGCGTTTGCTGGAGGTTGGGTCGAAAGCGGAGATTGGCAAGAGCGCGACCGCGCACGCCCAGGAGCTTCGATCGCGCGGCTTCAACATCGCTCAGGTGGTGCGCGACTACGGCGACATCTGTCAGGTGATCACCTCGCTGGCGGTGGAGCAGGGCGCCCCGATTACCCCAGCCGAGTTTCAGACCCTGAACCTCGCGCTCGACAATGCCATCGCGGGGGCAGTGACTGAGTACTCCCGTTTGCACGACTACGAGGGCACCGAGCGGCTGGGGCATTTGGCGCACGAGCTGCGCAACCAGCTCAACACGGCGTTTCTCGCCTTCGGCATGATCGAGACCGGCAAGGTCACCATCACCGGCAGCACCGGTGGCGTGCTCTTGCGCAGCCTGCGAGGGTTGCGCGACCTGATCGACCGCGAGCTCGCCGATGTTCGCCTCGGCGGAGGCCTCATTCACCGCGAAAAGGTGTCGGTGCGCGACTTTCTCGAAGACGTCGAGGTTACAGCGATCATCGAGGCGAGGTCGCGACGACTCTCGTTGTCGATGCCCGCGGTGCCAGGCGACGTGATCGTCTTCGCTGACAAACAGATCTTGGCGTCGGTGGTCTCGAACCTGCTCCAGAATGCGTTCAAGTTCACCAAGGCCGGCGGGCAAATCGTGCTGCAGGCGCACGCCACCGAGACGTTGGTGCTGATCGAGGTGCGAGACGAGTGCGGCGGCATACCCCCTGCGCAGCTCGACCGGTTGTTTCAGCCTTTTCAGCAGGGTAGCGCAGATCGCTCGGGCGTCGGCTTGGGCCTGGCCATCTGTAAGCGCGGCGCCGAGGCCAACGGCGGCGTGCTTCGGGTCACCAACAAGCCCGGCAGCGGCTGTGTGTTCACGCTCGAGTTGCCCAGGGTAAGCGCCTGACCTGAGGCTTACGGGAGCAGCCCACCCTTGAGGGCCATCGCCATCCACGCGAACTGGGGCACCCAGTGGCCCACGAGCTCGAAGTCTTTCGAGTAGACCTCGGGGCGCGCGAACATCTCGGCAAGCTTTTGATCAACCTTCGCGGCCGCCGCTGTGTCGCCTCGGCTCGCGTCGATGGCCCACGGCCAGACGTGGTTCAGCGCGGCTCCGGCCTGGTGGTTGTTGCTGCCATCGAGGTCGCGGGGAAAAGGCAGCTTGTGCGGCTCGTAAAGGTGCGGGGTCGGCGTCGGTGAGAGCCGGTCGATGGTCGCCAGCACCGCCGGCAGGTGCACGAAGTTCGAGTGGCTTTGCTTCTGCTTCTCGATGCGCGCTCGGTTCGGCTCGATCTTCGTCGCCTTGAGCACGTCGAGGCGCTTCTGCACCGCCGGGCTCGGGTGGCTCTGCTGCAGCAGTTGATACGCCACCAGCCACGAGTCGTGCTCGGCCTCGAGGTTGAACCACCCATCGGGAAAGTCGTGCTTCTCGAGCCATCGAACCACCCGCTCTTCGGTCTCGGCGCGCAGACCTTGCAGCTGGGGGTTCTTGGCCTGCTCGGGCCGGGTGCTCATTTCTGCGAGCAGCATCAGCAGCCAGGCCTGGCCGTACGGCAGCTCGAAGTCACTGCCGCCACGGGTCTTCAGAAACGCGCGCTCTTTGCCGAGCTCAGCGGGGGTCAAGCGGCTCAGCGCGAACTGCTCGAGCTTCGCGTCTTTCGTCACCCGCGCCATGCCCAACAACGCCCAGTGCGCGTGCACCGAAGAATGCCAATCGAAGCTGTTCGCGAACACCTTGCTGCCTGAATCGAAGCTGTCGTACGGGTCGGTGGTGCCGATCGTCTTTTGAATCAGCGGGGCCAAGACCCGAATCTGCTCGTTGAGCGTCGTGGGGCCCGTGATGCTCGCGACCGGGGCCAGCGCGCTGGGGGCGATTCGAGCGGCCATGGGTCAGGAGTTCTCGGCGACGAGGCGGGTGAGCTTGGCGACGGCAGCAGGCAACGCGCGTACGACCAGGCGCCGCCCGTCTTCGTCGAAGGCCTCCGAGACCACCCGCGCGTTATCGTAGATCTGCGAAATCAGACCCTGTTTCGCGTAGGGGATGAGGAGCTCGGCGTCGACCATCGAGACTTCGAAGGCGTCGATGATGCGCTGGCGCAGCGCGGTCACGTCGGCGGGGGCGTGGGCCGAGAGCATGATGGCTCCGGGGTGGCGGGCGAGCAGCTCGGCCTTGTGGGCGGGCTCGAGGCGGTCTGCTTTGTTGAGCAGCAGCAGGCTGGGCACCGAGTCGGCGCCGATCTCGAGCAGCACGCCGCGGGTGACCTCGAGCTGGGCCTCGAAGGCCGGGTCGGCGGCGTCGACCACGTAGAGCAGCAGTGAGGCCTCGAGCGCTTCATCGAGGGTCGATTTGAACGAGGCCACCAGGTCGTGCGGCAGCTTCTTGATGAAGCCCACCGTGTCGGAGACCAGAATGCGCGGCCGGGTCTCTGGCTGCATCGCGCGAACCGTGGTGTCGAGGGTCGCGAAGAGCTGATCGGCGACCAGCACCTCGCTGCCGGTCAGCGCCCGCATCAATGATGACTTGCCGGCGTTGGTGTACCCGACCAGGGCGACCCGCAGCTGATCTCGGCGGGCGTAGCGGCGGTGATCTTGATCGGCGTGAATGAGCGCGAGCTGCTCTTTGAGCTCGGCGATGCGATCGCGAATCTTGCGGCGGTCGAGCTCGAGGGCCGATTCACCGGCGCCGCGGCCTTGCTGCCGTTCTTTGCTGCCCGACGACTCGCGCATGCGGGGCGCGACGTAGTTGAGCCGGGCGATCTCGACCTGCATGCGGGCTTCGCGGCTCTTGGCGTGGCGGTGAAAGATGTCGACGATGACGCCGGTGCGGTCGAGCACCTCGGCGCCGGTGGCGCGCTCGAGGTTGCGGGCTTGGCTTGGCGAGAGCTCGTGGTCGACCACGATGATGCTGGGCTTGACGGCGGGCTCGTCGCCGTCGTCGGTGGGCTGATCCGAGTCGATGTCGGCGGTTTCTTCAGGCGCTTCTTCCTCTTCTTCTTCCTCGGCTTCTTCCCACTTCTCGCGGGCCTTCGAGGTGCGGTCAGGGGCGCTGCTGGCGATGAGGCCGGTGCCTCCGGTGAGCTTGGCGAGCTCACGCAGCTTGCCTTCGCCGAGCACGGTGCCTGAGCGCAGCCCGTGGCGTTTCTGGGTGATGGTGGCGACGACTTCGTAGCCGAGGGTGTGAACGAGGCGGCCGAGCTCGGCGAGGTCTCCGGCGTGGTCGAGGTCTGAGACGGCGGGCAATTGAACGCCCACCAATACGACCCGGGGCGTCTGTGCGTGCGTCTTCAGCATGCGAGGGCTCGTAGCACGCTCCAGCCCGGTGGCAGACCGTTCATCCTGATATGGATGGACCGGCGGTTCCCTCCGAACAAGCCTTGAGCTCGAGCCATCAGGGTCCCTTCGAGGCCCTCAGGACGCACGGGCTGGACGCTTTAGTCGCTCGTGCTCTGCAGCACCGTGCCCAGGTTCAACGCCAGGTCACTGCGCATCAACCCGAGGGCGCTGTTGAGGCTGCTGTCGCTCAGCCGCAGCGTGGTGCCCAGGGTCTGCTTGACCCGTTTCAAAAAATCAGCCCGCGCTCTCGCCACCGCGCGCGACGCATTCGAGCGGTGCACACCGAGCAGCTTCGCGATGCCATCGATGCCGACCCGGTGCACGTAGTACTGCCGCAAGAGGGCCCGGTCGCGCGAGGCCATCGACTTCGCGGCCAGTTCGAGCGCGGCTTCGAAGGTGCCCCTGAGCTCCGAACGCATCGTCGCGACCTCGATATCGTCTTGCGCCACCGCGATCTTCGACCACGTCTCGCCGGTCTGGGTGCTGGCGGGCCGAAGCAGCGCGTCTCGTTGAATCAGCTCTGACGCGATTCGGGCGGCGACCACTCGCAGCCAGGCACCCAGTGGGCCACGACCCGAGTACGAGGCGATCGACCCTTCACCGACGAAGAGGCGAACGCGCACCTGCTGCAGGAGCTCCTCGCGGTTGACTCCGGCGCTCTGGGCCCGAAAGGCCACCTTGTTCAGCACCTCGGCGTAGCGCCGCTCGAAGAGGGCGATCGCCTGGGAGCTGCCTTGAGCGCACGCGCAGGCCAGGTACAGATCATCGGCGAGCACCGCTTCGGCTTTGTCTCCATTCGCAGCGAGGGCCCGGCGAGCGAAGGGCTCGAACGCAGCGCGATCGACGAGCAGCTCACTGAAGCTCTCGCGGCCGCGTTGGTAGAGCGCTTCGATCACGGTTTCAAAACCCTACCACCTGCGATTCTGGAGGCCGCGCTCAGCGCACGACCCTCCGCATCACCTCAGGCGCCACGAGCGCGCGGTGTTTCTCAGCGCCCGAGAGGCGCCATCGGGTTGATTTCGTTGCCGAATTTACGGCGATCGCAACAATTCGCTCGGGTCCCTTCAGTGACAGGGTGAAGACGCTCTCGACCCTTGCGACCGCTGCTGGTTCACCTCTCCGTGCCGACCGTGACGAGGTGCTGCGATGAACGTCGCGCTGTCGAAGGCAGCGATTCCGGGGCTGCGCGAAGTCGAAGGCGGAGACTCGGTCTGGAAGATCGCCACGCAGGAGGTCACCAGGGCGCTCGGGCGCAAGCCGACCCACGGCGAGATCAACGACTTCAAAGAGCAGGTGATTGCGCTCAACCAGCTCAAGCCGCCCTTCATCATTCACCAGGGGCAGCCGCTCCAGCTGCCGCCGCTGCCGCTGCCGACTGGAGCACCGCCCAAAACCCAGGTCATGGCGCCCAAGCCGTCTCCGATGCCGTCGGCCGCTGAACGCAAGCGAGACGATTTCGGAGGCAAGCGGGTGTTGCCGCCAAGCCAGCCGAGCATCGGCCAGCCTGATCAACGCGCGGCCGAAGAGCTCAAGGCGTTCTTGAAGTCAAAGAACGAAGGTGGCCTCGACGAGCCGCGAAAGGCCCTTGGTGCGATCGCTGATGAATTCAAGAACAACCCCGCGCTCGCGAATGACCCGAAGGCCCTCAAGTCGGCCGCGGGTCGAATCGATGCGCAGCTCAAGGGCCTCGACGAAGACAAACGTCGCACGCTTCAGAACGACCCGAGCTTTGCCGCGCTGAGCAAGATACCGGCCCTCGAGACGTACCGGGCAGCCCAGCAAATGGAAGCCGCGATCACCGGCGGCAGCCAGTATGGGAAAGACGCGCTGACCAACGTCGCGAAAGACCTCGAGAAGCTCAGCCCCGAGGCGCGCAAGGCGGTTGAGACCGAGTGCCCTGGCCTCACGAAGCAGATCAACGAGACCACCAAGGGTGCCATTCGCCGCGGCG
>JANLPS010000489.1:0-72282 GCA_031367385.1 Archangium sp.
GATACCAGTGCTGATCAGCGGCTTGAAGCTCTCGCTCGATGGTGACCACGTTCTCAATCGCCTCTGACACGACCCGTTCGACGCTGAAGCCGCCGATGAACCCGCTCAGGTGCGCGATCGAGCGGCCGATGTCTGCCGGCAGCAGGTTCAAGATGCGCTCGGCGGCCTGGGTGTAGCGGCGAATTCGAAGATCGAGCCCGACGATGATCACCGGCCGGTCGATGCCCAACAGAATGTTGTGCAGGTCGTCGTTCGCCGCGCTCAGGTCTTGCATTCGGTTCTGCAGCTCTTCGTTCGAAGAGGTCAGATCTTCATTGCTGCGTTCGAGCTGCTCGACTGTGGTCTGCAGAAAATCTTTCGTCAGCGCCAGCTCATGGTTGAGCAGCTCGGTACGCACATCGACCGCCGACGAGACCTCTGCCGAAGGCCGCGTCTTTGCCGACGTTCTGAATCGAGAAGACGACCAGGTCGCGAATCACCCTCAGCGGCGCCGCCATTGCCGGTTCCGAGGGTGTGAGGTGGGTCAGCCGCCCACACCATCGATGCCGGCGGGTACGATCGTTCAATGTCGCGGCGCATCGCAGCGCGGCACGCACCTGACGGTTTCGCTGAGTACCGCCCCCTCGCGAGGCGCCAACACCAATTTGCCACCACGATCGTGAGCCGAAACGACGGTCATGAAGCCGAGGCCTCGGGTGGCGCTCGTGATGACGATGACCTGCTCAGAGAGGCTTTCAAGAGTGACAGACATGGCGAGCTCCTTGGTGACGACGGCGCTCTCTGCACGAGAAATGCCGGTCACTCGTCATAGGAGGAGGGGCGCTGATCAGTCTGCAAACCTGCCGCAGACGACACGTCAGGCGGCCGCCCTGCCACAGCGCTGCGCCGTTGAAGCTTTTGAATGTTCACGAGAATTTTCTACGGCTTCGCGGGGCCATCGACGGGCGTGCTGCTGCGCCGTACTTCTGAAGACACAGGCACGGTTGATGCTGCGCACGGGGCTCCTCGATATTTCGAAATTGGAGAGCGCCCATGAAAGCACTCGTATTTCACGGCTCGAAAGATGTGCGCGTCGACACGGTGCCCGACCCGAAAATCGAAGACGGGCGCGACGCGATTTTGCGTGTGACCGCGACGGCCATTTGCGGCTCTGATCTCCACATCTACAACGGCCTGTTTCCCCAGCCGAAGCCGATGATCCTGGGCCACGAGTTCATGGGCGTGGTCGAAGAGGTCGGCAAGAACGTGAGCCGGTTGAAGAAGGGCGACCGGGTGGTCGTGCCCTTTCCGATCGCGTGCGGAGCGTGCTGGTTCTGTGAGTGCCGATGGGGCTCAAAGACGAAGAGGTGCTGTTTCTCTCTGACATCTGCCCGACGGGCTACTCGGGGCTCAAGTGGGCCGAGGTGAAGCCGGGCGAGACGGTCGCAGTGTGGGGGTGTGGGCCAGTGGGCCTGATGGCGCAGAAGATGGCCAAGGTGCTGGGCGCAAGTCAGGTCATCGCGGTCGACATTCTCGAGTACCGCCTGAGAACGGCCCGAGAGACCACCGGCGCCATCACCATCGACGCGTCGAAGGTCGACCCGGTCGACGAGATTCGCAAGCTGACCGGTGGCCGCGGCGCCGACGTGGTGATCGAAGCGATCGGCATGGAGGCCCACCGCAGCACGCTGGAGAAGATCTCCAACGCGGTGCACCTGCAGGCTGGCACGACCGATGCGTTGGAGAAGTGTCTGAGCGCGGTTCGTCGCTGCGGGCGCGTCAGCGTGCTCGGCGTCTATGGCACCAAGTACGCCAACTTTCCCCTGGGGCAGATGGTCGACAAGGGCGTACGGGTGCAGCTTGGCCAGGCGCCGGTGCAGAACTACATCGACGAGCTGATGCAGCTCGTGGTGCAGGGAAAGGTGCGGCTCAACGACATCATCTCGCACCGCATCTCGCTGAATCAGGCGCCGCACGGCTACAAGGTGTTCAACGACAAAGAAGAGAACTGCACCAAAGTCGTGCTCGACCCGTGGAACTGATCAGCCCTTGAGCTCGGGCGGCGGGCCGCGAAAGTCGAGCTTGCCCGCCGGTGGAGTGACGAGCTTCACCGGCCGATTCTTTTCAGCTGACTCGTAGATGGCAGCGATGATCTTCTGATCTTGAAGCCCTTCTTCACCTGGGGTGCGCGGCACAACATCGTCGGTCACGCATTGGGCGAGGTGCTCCATCTCCGTGGCAAACTGGTTCTTCGCGGCGAAGACCCGCTGCTCGAGGGCGTCGGCGTTCGCGTCGTGCTTGCGTGAGATGATCAGCTTTTGGCCCCTGTAGCTGTAGCCTGGGTCCATCTCCGCCCAGCCTTCTTCGCCCATCAGCCGCAGCCGCTTGGTCGAGTGCGCCGAGTACGAGCAGCTCATGCTGGCGATGAACCCGCTGGGAAAGGTGAGGCTGAAGGCGGCGGCTTCTTCGACCTCTTTGAAGCGTGCGTCTTTGGTGTTTCGAACCAAACGCGCGCTCACTTCGTTTGGCTCTTCACCGGTCAAATATCGAGCGGCGTTGAGACAATAGATGCCGACGTCGGGCACTGGGCCGCCACCGGCGACCGCGCGGTTGAGCCTCCATTGCAACGGGTCGCCCTGCGCCTGTGCATTGTCGCCAGAGAAAGCCCTGAGCGTGCCGAGCTCTGCGTTGCGCGCCAGGGCAATCAGCCCGAGGTGGTGCGGCTCGTATTGCAGGCGATAGGCGATCATCAGCTCTTGTTGGCCTTGCGGCAGGCGTCGATCATTCGCTGCGCGTCGGCGACCGAAGTGGCCATCGGCTTTTCACACAGCACATGCTTGCCCGCCTGCGCAGCGCGAACGGTGTATTCAGCGTGCATACTGTTCGGCAGAACGACGTAGACCGCGTCGACCAGCTCGTCGTCTTTGAGCCTGTCGAAGGTCGCGTAGTTGTAGAGGTGATCTGCGCCGATGCCGTACTGCTTGGCGACGATGGCGGCCTTGGCGGGGGTCTCCGCTGACAAGCGCCACTGGGCGTGCACGCAGAGACTGGCCGAAGGCGGGCAGAATCTGCTCGAGCGACAGGCGGCCCAGGCCAACGATGGCGATGCCCAGGCGCTGATCGGGCGGGAGCGCCGCCGGAGCCTCGATGGTCTCTCGCTCGCTCGAGGTCATCAGCTTGGGCAAGCTGATCGACCCCGCGGGAGCAGCCGCGGCTTCAGCCACCGAGGCCAGCGCGACCGCTGAAGTGTGCAACAGAGAACGCCGCGAAAATGGGCTCATGCCCACTGACAGGTGCAGCACACGTGCCGGGGGGTCAGAAATTGTGGGGCGTTGTGCTTCAAGGGCTAGATTCGAGGGGCCCCGTGATGATCTCCGACCGCTTGATCGTCGATGTCTCTGCGGCCTCGCTCGAGGGAGCGCTGGCGAAGCGGCCGGAGGTCGAGTGGCTTTGCCTTCACCAGGTGCCGAACGGGTACGTGTTGCCAGAAGCGGTGTTGACGCTCTCGAAGCTCACGGCGTTGAGCCTGCGGGGCGCCGAAAGCACGCTCGAGTTTCCATCGAATGGGGGCGCACTGAAGGTCACCACGCTCGAGCTGCTGACGCCCTTCAAGGCGGCCTCACTGCCCGCGATGCCGGGCGTCGAGACGCTGATCTTCTCGCCCACATCGGTGGCCGACGAGGTCATCGCGGTGGTCGAGCGTTTCTCGAATCTCAAGAAGCTGGTGCTGATGCCACAGGCGTTGAGCCACCAGCGATTGCCCGACGAGCTTGCAAAGCTGCGAGCCCTCGAAGAGCTGATCATCGACCGCTGCGGCGTGACGCAGCTGCCGGCCTCGCTCGCGAAGGTTCGCCTGGCGCGGCTGAGCCTCTTCTGCCCCCAGCTGTCGGTGTTGCCTGAGGTGGTGTGCCAGGTTCGTTCGCTCGAAGCGCTGACGCTGGGCCTGAAGCTCGACACGCTGCCCGAATCGTTGAGTCAGCTCACCGTGCTGCGCGAGCTCGACCTGCGTGGAGTGCTGCGCCCACCCGAGCTGCCGCCCGTCTTGGGCAAATTGATTCGCCTGGAGCGGTTCAACCTCGCTGACTGCGGCGTGCGAAATTCGAGCGGTCTCGACCAGCTGTTCGCTCGGCTCACCAAGCTCAAGCGCTTGAACCTGGCGGGGGCCGAGGTGACCTCGCTCGAGTTCTTGAGGCCCTGCCTGCTGCTCGAAGAGCTCAGCCTCGAAGGCGTGAAGGCTGCGCCCGCGTTGCTCGAGCAATTGGCGCTGCTGCCGCGGCTACAGCGGTTGACGCTGTCGAACACCGACGTGCGTTCGCTGGCCGCGCTCGAGAACCTGCCCGAGCTGACCCGCGTCGAGCTCGAGAACGTCGAGCTCGATGATGGCCGTGCGCTGCTGGCATTGCAGGTCGCCTTGATGCTGCGCTTGCAAGCGCGTGAGGGTGACCTGTGCGCGTCATTCGTCGAGGCTGCGACGGCGCACGGCGTCGATGCGATGCGCTCGGTCGCGGTGCAGCTCGGGCTCGAAGGTGAGTCGCTGTACACCTTGCTTCACCGCGCCGTGAAGGAGACCGCTGTCGACGAGCTGATCACCGCCGTGACGGTGACGCAGCTCGAAGCGTGGGCCGACAGCCTCGGCGTCGAAGCTATGCCGAACGCCCCAGCCACTCCGGGTGCTTGATGGTTGAGTCGTGGGTGTTCTTGGTCTTGAACTCCTCGAATTCGCCGACCTTGGCGGGCTCGATGGTGCGCATCACCAGCTGCTCTCGCTCGCTTTCACTCATCGGTGAAAACCCGAGGGCGACTGAGAGCGCTTGCTCGAGAATGCCCATGCTCTCACAGCCGGTGATGGTCACGTCGGCGCCGAGGCTCATGGCGTAGTGCAGACACTCCTGGGCGCTGGCCACGCGGCTCTTGAGCGCCTTGCCGTTGGCCAGGGGCTTCATGCCGAGCACCCCAATCTTGGCCGCTTTGAGACGTGGCAGCACCGCACGCTCGAAGCTCTTGAAGTGGTGATCGAGAACGTTGAGCGGCATCTGCACGGTGTCGAACCTGAAGCCGTGCGCGTCGGCAGCGTCGAGCATCGCCAGGTGAATCGACGGGTCTTTGTGACCGGTGAACCCGATGAATCGAATTTTGCCGGCCTTTTGCGCCGCGAGGTACCCCTCGAGCGAGCCGCCCTCGGCGAAGTGGTGCATCGGGTCATCGGCCCGAATCACCTCGTGCATCTGCAGCAGGTCGACGTGGTCCATCCCCAGGCGGGTGAGCGACTCGTCGAGCTGCTTGGCGACCGCGGCTTTGGTCTGCCCATCGAGCTTGGTCATCACGAACGCCTGCTGACGGCGATCTGTGAGCGCCTTGCCCAAGCGTCGCTCGCTCTCGCCATCGTGGTAGTCCCACGCGCAGTCGAAGAAGGTCACCCCCGCGTCGAGCGCGCGGTGCACGATGCGCACGGCGTCGTCGACCTCTTTGACGAGCCCCAGGTGAAACCCGCCCAGGCCGAGGCCGGAGACCTGAACGCCAGTGGAGCCCAGCGTTCGCATCGGCATCGGGCCACCGCGAGCGGGCATGGTGTCTCCTTCTTTGGGGCCCGAGACGCGGTTGCACGCGCCGAGCGCGAGACCCGAAGCGAGAACGGTTCGGCGGGTCAGGTGGGCCATGAGCTCGTTTGGGTGAGCAACGCCCAGGCCATTTCTTCATCGAGAGCGCGAATTGAAAATGCGGGTCGCAAGCTCGCCACACGACCACGCTCCCACGCCAGCCCGTCACAGCACGGGTTTGTCGCGAAAGACGACATGACGCGCGGGGTCAATGGCGCGTGAGTGGAGCGTAACGCGCCTCGCGGCATCGCCGTTCGGGGCCCGTTTTCGGGTATGCGCGGTGCAACGACGCGTCGAATGCACGCCACCAAGCCCGTTTGGGCCGCGCCTCAATTCGAACCGGTGTTTCGGCCTCTCGAAGCCAGCGACGTCGAGATCGACGTGGCGATCATCGGAGCCGGGGTCACCGGTCTGACCGCCGCGCTGTTGCTCAAACGCAGCGGCAAGCGGGTCGCGGTGTTCGAGGCCCGCCAAATTCTCGCTGGCGTGACCGGCTCGACGACCTCGCACCTCACGCAGATCGTCGACACCCGGTACCACGTCATCGAAGAGAAGTTCGGGCGCGATGGCTCTCGGTTGGTGGCCGAATCGAACGGCGCGGCGATTGATTTGATTGAGCTCATCGTCAATCAGTTGAAAATCGACTGCGGCTTCGAGCGGGTGCCCGGCTTTTTGTTCGCCGAGACCTCGCAGCAGCACGACGAGCTGCAGTTCGAGCTGCCGGCGACGATTCGCGCGGGGGTGTTGGCGGCGGCGCAAGCCTTGCCGCCCGGGCTGCCCTTCGCGGTCAAGGGCGCGATGCGCGTCGAGAATCAGGGTCAGCTCGACCCGCGCGCGTACCTGGTGCCCATCGCCCTCGAGGTCAACTCGAACGGCTCGTACGTCTTCGAGAAGACTCCGGTGATCGCGATTCACGAGGGCACGCCGTGCTGGCTCGAGACGGCCGCAGGGCCCACCGTGAAGGCCAAGCACGTCATCGTCGCGACCCACTCGCCGCTCAACGTCGTGTTGCTACAGACCAAGATCGCCCACTACCAGTCGTACGTCGTGAGCGGCCCGGTCACCCAGCCCACCGGCGGCCTGCTGTGGGACATGGCCGACCCGTACCACTACGTGCGCACGCAGCAGACCACGCATGGGCTGCAGCTGATCATTGGCGGCGAAGATCACAAGACCGGTCAGGAGCCCAACACCGAAGCCGCGTTCGAGCGCCTCACCGAGTATGCGCGCCGCTTTCACATGGTGCCCGACCGCCGCTGGTCGGCGCAGGTGGTCGAGCCGGTCGACGGCTTGCCCTTCATCGGTCGCAACTCGGGTTCATCGAAGGTGTTCGTCGCCACCGGCTACTCGGGCAATGGCATGACCTTCGGTACCGTCGCCGCGATGGTGCTCAGCGACCTCATCTTGGGGCGGCCGAACCCGTGGGCTTCGCTGTACGACGCCACGCGCATCAAGCCGGTCGCTTCGCTCAAGTCGTACATCACTGAGAACGTCGACTTTCCGCTCCACCTGGTCGGCGGCGTGTTCAAGACTCCCGAGGCCCGCTCGGTCGATGAGGTGAAGCGCGACGAAGGCAAAATCGTGCTCACAGAGGGCAAGCGCCTAGCGGTCTTTCGCGACGACGAAGGCGAGCTCCACGCGGTCGCGTCGGTGTGTACCCACCTGGGCTGCCACGTCTCGTTCAACAGCGCCCAGAAGTCGTGGGACTGCCCGTGTCACGGCTCGCGGTTCTCGATCGATGGCGAGGTGCTCGATGGGCCGGCGATCAAACCGCTCGAACGCTATGAGCTCAACGCCCGGGCCAAAACCAAGTCAGGCAGTAGGGGCTGATCAGCGGGAGCGAGCCATCATCGGCCCGTCGCCGTACGCTGACAGGCGCTGGGGTGACCGGGGGAGCTCGACCGAGAACACGGTGCCGGTCGCTTCAGAAGACTCGACCTTCACGCTGCCGCCATGCCGCTCGGCGATCTGCGAGACGATGTGCAGGCCGAGCCCGAGACCATCTCGCTGACCCAACTTGCGCTCGCCCCGGCGAAAGGGCTCGAAGAGGTGCGAGAGGAGCTCGGGCGCGATGACCCCTGCATTGGCGACCTTCACCCACACTCGATCTGCGGCGGTGCCATCGAGCAGGAGCTCAATCGGCTCGCTGGCCGTGCCGTGGGTGAGCGCGTTGCCGAGCAGGTTCGAGATCAGCTGGGCCATGCGGTCGGCGTCCCACCAGCCGGCCAGGTCACCCTGCAGCTCTACGGCGATGTGACGCTCGGCGTGTGCCGCTTGCAGCTCGCCCACCACCTTCGACGCGACGTGCCCCAGGTCAGCCGGAGCGGCCTTCACCGTGAGCCCGCCTCCCAGCCGCACGCGCGCGAGGTCGAGCAGATCATCGAGCATTCGCCGCATGCGCCTGCCGCTGATTTTGATCTGCTTCGACATCGCCTTGACCATGTCGTCATTGGAGCTGTTGTTCAGCAGCTCGGCCGCTGAGTAGATCGCGTTGAGCGGGTTTCTCAGGTCGTGGCTCAGCACGGCGATGAACATCTCGTTGAGCCGCAGCGTCTCGGTTCGTTCGGCGAGCTGCTCGGCCAACTGAAGCTTCTGCCGAAACAGCTGAAAGAACACCGAGGCCTTGTTCTTCAGAATCGCAGGCTCGATCGGCTTGTAGAGAAAGTCGACCGCGCCCAGGTCGTAGCCTTTGAAGATGCGTTGACGGTCTTGGGTGCCCGCGGTGACGAAGATGATCGGCACGTGGCGGGTGCGATCATTCGAGCTCATCATCTCGGCGAGCTCGAAGCCGTCCATCTCCGGCATCTGCACGTCGACGAAGGCCAGCGCACAGTCGTTCAACAGCAGCAGCTCGAGCGCCTCGGCTCCCGAGCGGGCCTCGAGCACTTCGACCGACTCATCACGCAGCAACGCCGAGAGCGCGAGCAGGTTCTCTTCGAGGTCATCGACCAGCAGACATTTGACTCGGCGCTTCATGCTCCGCCCTCGAGCCGCTGCAGCAGCAGGGCCAGCGCCGGCAATGACACCACGAAGTCGGCGGGCCCCCGGGCCAGTGCGGCGGTCGGCATCGCGCGGTATGCGGCGGTGTCGGGGTCTTGCACCACGGTGACGCCACCCGAGGCCCGAATGGCCGCCAGCCCATCGGCACCGTCGGCGTTCGCACCGGTCAAGACCACACCCATCAGTCTGGCGCCGTACACCTCGGCCGCAGACTCGAACAGCACGTCGATCGCCGGCCGTGAGAAGTGCACCGGCGCTTCGAGTGAGAGCGCCAGGTGCGGGCCCTTGTCGATCAACAGGTGGTAACCGGCGGGCGCCAAGAACACCGTGCCCGGCGTTATCGGTTGCTTGTCGTACGCCTCATAGGTGGGCAGCACGCACTTGCGAGCGAAAATAGCCGGCAACATGCTCGCGCGGTCTCGAGGCAGGTGCTGCACGATGATCACCGCCGGCCGAAACGACGCGGGGAGCTCCTGGAGCAGCACGGTCAACGCCTCGATGCCGCCCGCCGAGGCGCCGATCACCACTGCTTCAATCGCTGAGAGCGCGCCGGCCATCTTCAGTCGGCCTCTTTTTGGTAGATGCGCTCGTCGGGGGCGAGCGCTCTGAACGCCCTCGTGCGAGGGTAGAAGTGCAGCGATTCACGCATGCCCAGACCCAAGAACCCTTTGCGGCACAGTGAGTCGCGAAACAAATCGACGGCCCGGTTCTGCAGATCGCGGTTGAAGTAGATCAAGACGTTTCGGCACGAGACCAGGTGCACCTCGGCGAAGACGCTGTCGGTGGCGAGCGAGTGATCTGAGAACACCATGTTCTGGCGCAGCGATTGGTCGAACACCGCCCGGCCATAAGCCTCGGTGTAGTACTCCGAGAGCGGCCCCGTCGCGCCCGACTTGCGGTGGTTCTCGCTGAAGAGCTCGAGCCGCTCAGCCTCGTACACGCCCGACTCGGCCTTCTTCAGCGCGTCGTCATTGATGTCGGTGGCGTAGATCAAGCTGCGCGAGAGCAACCCCTCTTCACGCAGCAGAATCGCCAGCGAATACACCTCTTCGCCCGCGCTGCAACCCGCCACCCACAGCTTGAGCGAGGGGTAGGTGCGCAGCAATGGCACCACCTCGGTTCGCAGCGCCTTGAAGTACTCGGGGTCGCGAAACATCTCGCTGACCTGCACCGTCAAGACGTTGATCACCGACCTGAAGATCAGCGGGTCGTGCAGCACCTTGTCTTGCAGCTGCGAGAGCGAGGTGCACTCGAAGCGGGTCATCGCCGAGCTCAGTCGGCGCTTGAGCGATGACTCGGCATAGCCGCGAAAATCATAGTGGTACTTGAGGAACACCGCGTCGATGAACAGGCGCAGCTCGATGTCGGAGCTCGCGAGCGTCATGGCGGGCTACTTGGGCAGCCACACGCGAACCAGCGAGAGCAGCTTCTCGACGTCGAGCGGCTTTGAGATGTAGTCGTTGGCCCCGGCCTGAAGGCATTTTTCTTGGTCGTCTTTCATCGCCTTGGCGGTCAGCGCGATGATCGGCAGCTTCTGCCAGTCAGGCTTCTGCCGAATGTGGCGCATGGCGGTGAAGCCATCCATCTCCGGCATCATGATGTCCATCAGCACGAGGTCGATGCCGGTCGTGCCGTTCGTTTGCCGCTTGCCCAGCACCTCGAGCGCCTCCCGGCCGTTGCGGGCGATGACCACCTTGGCGCCCTTCTCTTCGAGCACGCTCGAGAGCGCGAAGACGTTTCGCACGTCATCTTCGACCACCAGAATCTCTCGCCCCTCGAGCGCCCTCTCGCGGTTGCGGGCCTCTTTGAGCATGCGCTGCCGCTCGGGGGGCAAGGCGGCTTCGATCTGGTGCAGAAAGAGGGTGACCTCGTCGAGCAGCCGCTCGGGCGACCGCGCATCTTTGATGATGATCGACTTCGAGAACCGCCGCAGCTGCTGCTCTTGATCGCGGGTCAGGTCGCCCCCGGTGTAGATGATCACCGGCGGCACCGTCAGCCCCGAGGTCTTCGAGAGCCGCTCCAGCAGCTGATCTCCGCTCAGGTCGGGCAGGTTCAGGTCCATCACCACGCAGTCGTAGGTGACCTGGCCCAGCTGTTCGAGCGCCTCCTGGGCGGTGCGCACTCCGGTGATCTCGACCTCGTCGGTGGTGAGCAGCTCGCGAATGCTGTCGCGCTGCCTGGCGTCGTCTTCGACCACCAGCACCCGCTGAACACCGCGTGAGAACCTGGCCTGCAGCTTGGAGAAGGCAGTGCGCAGCTGCTCACGCTTGACCGGTTTGAGCGCGAACCCCACCGCGCCGAGGCTCAAGGCCTCTTGCGAGTGATCAGACGCCGAGACGATGTGCACCGGCACGTGGCGGGTCTTGGGGTTGTGCTTGAGCTGGTCGAGCACTCCCAGGCCTGAGTGATCTGGCAGCTTCAGGTCGAGCAGCACCGCGCTGGGGTTGAAGGTCAACGCCGCGCGCAGCCCGTCGGTCGCGGTGTGGGTGATGAAGCACTGAAAGCCCATCTCGTGGGCGACGTCGCGCAAGATCGCCGCGAAGCGCTCGTCGTCTTCGATGACCAGAATCAGCCGCGAGGCTCCGTCGAGCTTGGTGCGATCGTCTTCGACCAACGGAGCGGGGAAGGGGACCGGCGTACCCTGCGATTGAATGTTCGCCACCGACGCAGCGGGCTCGACCTTGCGAATCGTTCTGGGCGCCGAGCTGGGCGGAAGCGCCGCGACCGGCGTGGTCGGTTGAGAGACAGAGAGGGAGGCCCCCACGTAGGTCGTCGGGAGCGTCAAGGTGAACGTGCTGCCCACGCCCTCGACGCTCTCGACCACGACCTCGCCGCCCAACAGCCGGGCCAGGTCTCGAGAAATAGACAGCCCAAGCCCGGTGCCGCCGTACTTGCGGTGGGTGCTGCCATCGGCCTGACGAAAGGCCTCGAAGATGATTTTCTGCTGATGAGAAGGTATGCCGATGCCGGTGTCTTTGACCGCGAAACAGAGGGTGTCTTTCTCGCGCGAGTACAACCGCACCGCGACGGTGCCTTGCTCGGTGAACTTGATCGCGTTCGAGAGCAGGTTCTTCAGAATCTGACCCAGGCGCTGGGGGTCGGTGTTCATCTGCTTGGGGGCGTTGGGCTCGACCTCGAGCGAAATCGACAGCCTCTTGTCGGTGGCCATCGGGCGCAGCGTGCTGATCAGCGCGCCGACCATCGACTTCACGTCGAAGGCTTCGGGCTGCATCTCGACCTTGCCCGACTCGATCTTCGAGAGGTCGAGAATGTCGTTGATCAGCATCAACAGATCGTTGCCCGCGCCGGAGATGGTCTGCGCGTACTTCACCTGCTCTGGCGTGAGGTTGCCGTGTTTGTTGTCGGCCAGAAGCTTCGACAAGATCAGCGACGAGTTGAGCGGCGTGCGCAGCTCGTGGCTCATGTTGGCTAGAAATTCGCTCTTGTACTGGCTGGCGTGCTCGAGCTCCTTGGCCTTCTCACTCAGGGCCGCGTTCGCCCGGGTCAGCTGATCTTGCTGCTCTTCGAGGCTCTGGCGTTGCTCTTCGAGCTCGCTGTTGCTGGCCTCGAGCTCGGCCTGTTGGTTCTCGAGACGCGCCTGGGTCTCGCGCAGGGTGTGGGTCTGCTCGTCGAGCTCTTTGTTGGTGACCCGCAGCTCTTCTTGCTGGGTCTCGAGCTCTTCGGTTTGGCGTTGGGTCTCTTCGAGCAGCTCCTCAAGCCGGGTGCGGTCGCGAGCGCCGCGTACTCCGACTCCGACCAGCTCGGCGATGCGGCTGAGCAACTCGACGTCGATGTCTCGTACCTGGTGAAAGAAGCCCAGCTCGAGCACCGCTTGAACCCGCCCATCGCTGGTCGCCGCAGCGATCAACAGCTCGCGGGCCTTGCTCTTGCCGAGCCCCGAGCCCACGAAGAAGTAGCCCTCGGGCACGTCTTTGACCCACACCGCGCGTTTGTCTTTGGCGGCTTGGCCCAGAAGCCCATCACCCGCCATCACCCGCTCGCGGCGACCCTCGAAAGGCAGCGCGTGGCTGGCGAAGAGCTTCAGCGAGCCGTCGGGCTCGATCAGGTAGAACGCACCGACCTGCGCGTCGAGATATCCGGCCAGAAAAGCGAGCACGTTCTGGCCCAGGCTGTCGAGGCGCTGATCTCCCTGCATCTTCGAGCTGACGCCCGCCTGCCCCGTACGCAGCCAGACCTCGATCTCTCGTTGGCGGTGATCTCTCGAGGTGGTCAAGGCAGCGCCCAAGATCAAGATCAGCAGCAGGGTCGAGCCGCCCCAGGTCACCCAGGTCGAGTAGGTGGCCGCTTCACTCGAGGCGTCTTGTCGGGCGGTGAGCTCATGTCGCTCGTCGATCTCGAACTGCTCGATCAACACGCGAAGACGGTCCATCAATGACTTGCCGATGTTTTCTCGCACCAGCGCGAGAGCACCGGCGGCGTCTCCGGCCTTGTGCAGGTCGATGGTCTTCTGCAGCTCGGCGATCTTCGCGTAGGCGACCTCTTCGAGGGCGTCGAGGCGCTTCATCTGCGTCTCATCATCTGCGAGCAGTGATCGAATCGCTTCAAACTCGCCCTTCATTCGGGCTTTGGCCTCGGTGTACGGCTGCAGGTACATCTCGGAGTCAGTGAGGAGGTACCCGCGCTGCCCGGTCTCGACGTCTTTGAGCATCGAGGCCACCTTGCCGACGGTTTCGATGATCTGGAGCGTGTGGCTCACCCGCACCTGGGCCTCGGTGCGGGCGTTGAGCGACAGGTACGAGAAGATGGCGATGAAGACGACGGCGACGAGCGCCGCGACGAACCCAGGCACAGAGGCTCTGGGGAGCACGGTGTTGAGCCGGGCTCTTGCGGCCCGTGGCGCCAGTTCAGTCGGAGTCATGGTGTCTCAGCGGTGGAGCGACGGTGCGAAGGCCGGGCCACCACCACTTTCATCGAGTTGTGGCGGAATGGGCTGTGGCGAGGCGTCACACTGGGCTAGCGGTGCGGCACTTTGGCAAGTTCGCCTTACCGGCTATTCCAAGGGTTGGCGGGCTGATCATTGATGGCGACCCAAAATCGCGCATCGCGGGAGACCTCGCCCACCCCGGTGAGCCCCCACCCGCCGCGACCATCGTGGTGCTCGGCCATTCTCCACCCGGCCCCCAGGGCCTTGGCGCAGCGGGCGTCGGCCTCGGCGCGAGAGGTCAGCAGGCGACCAGCGATGGGCGTGGTGGCGGCGATCTCGGCCCCTGACCAGCCGCTGTAGAAATCGCTCGCGAGCCCCTCGGGCTTGGGCAGGTTCTTGGGCAGCAGACACAGAATCGACAGCTCGGTCTCGCAGTCGGTGTCACCCAGGTAGGCGTTGGTGTGCGCCGGGTCGCTGCCCACGCGAACGATGTTCTTTTCTTGCTTGAGCAGGCTCCAGGTCATGCCGCGGCAACTGCCCCTGGGTGGGGGAGGCGCCACAGGCACAGGCACCGGTGGCGGAGGGCTCACGGCGACCGGCGCAGGTGCTTCGCAGCGGCACACGGGCGCGGCCGGAGGCTGCAGGCGCGAGGCGATGAACCACACCCCGAGCCCAGAGCTGAGTGACGAGGCGCTGATCAGCAAGGCCAGCCCAGGCAGCCCGAGCGTGATCGACGGCGATTCAGAAGTGGCCATTCGCGGTCATCATAGGCCATAAAAAAACCGTGAAGCGCGGTGAGTTGCGCTCCACGGTCGGTCAAGCCTTAGCGGCGCAAAGGTTACTGGTTGACGCCGTCGAGGGTGAAGGTGCCACTCTGGCCAGGCGGGGTGCCGTTGCCACCGCTCACGACGACAGAGCCCGTATTCGCCGACTGCCCGACGTACGACGTGAAAGAGACTTCTCCGCCCACGCCACCCTGCACGGTCGAATTGCCACCCGTCGCGGTGACCGCCGCTGAGTTGCTCGTCACCGTGCCCCAGAGAGAAACCGAGCCGCCGTAGCCGCCTGCCCCGGTCGCCGACCCTGCGTTCGCATGCAGGGCGCCGGTGTTCGTCACTGGGCCGTTGTTCGAATAGAGGTTGATCGAGCCGCCATTGCCGCCCGTGCTCGGCCCGCCCGACTGCGTGCCGCCATTGACCGAGACCGTGCCGTGGTTTTCGACACCCGACTCGCCCCCCATGTTGAGATTACCGGCATAGGCGTACACCGGCTGCGAGCTCGAGTTGCCCGAGCCCAGCGTGATGTCGCCGTAGTTGATGACGGCCTCGGTGGCGTAGCCGAAGGGGTAGTCGGGCTGGGTGTTGAGGTTCACGCCCCTCGATCTGCCCGCGTTGCGGCCATCACCACCTCGGCTGGTGATCTTCACGTAGTTGACGACGCTCCCGCCAGGGCCGTAGGCGCTGTCGAAGATTCGACTCGAGGTGTTCGAGAGGTTGATGGTGCCCGAACGGCCACCGGTCTGATCGATGCTGGGGCCGCCGCTGCTGTCGATCTCGGCGTACCCGTACAAGATGAGCTGCTGGCCCGTGAGCACGTACCCCGGGTTGAGCTCGATGTTGATCGAGCCTGCGCTGCCACCGTTCGGCCCTTCGCCTCCGCTGGTGTCAACGTCGCCGCCGATGCGCATCGTGCGAGCGGCTCGCCCGTCTTGCGGGCTCCCGCGGAAGCTGATCGAGCCGCCTGACCCGCCCTGGTTTCCCGGAGCGTTCGAGGCAGCGCCACCCACGGTGATGACGGAGCCTGCCCACCTGAGCTCACCTCCAGCAGCTTGAATCGAGACGGAGCTGCCCGAGCCTGCGACACAATCGATCGAGTTGCAGGCGCCGCCGCGCGCGATGATCTGCGCCGAGCCGATCAGGTCACCCGAGTTGGCATACAAGCCGATGCTGCTGGCACTGCCCGCGACGGGGCCGCTCCCGCCCGAGGCGTCAATGGAGCCAGCCACGAAGAGCGACGCGCAGTGCACCTGAACGTCACCGCCGGGCTGGCCGTTGTCGACGGCACTGCTGCCCCCGTTCGCTCTGATGGTGGCGGTCGACACGCACGTGTTCTGTGAATTCAAGTTGAACGCGCCGCCGCTGCCACTCGCACGGCCGAAGGTATCGACCCGGCCAGCCAGCACGATGCCGCCCCCCGCGTTGAGATTGAAGCTGCCGCCCGAGCCGCCATCGAGGCCCACGACGACGATGGCCGCCGTGTCATCACTGACGTACGTGGCCGCAGAGATGCTCAACGAGGTGCCATTGATGGGGTCGGCGCCCTTGGTGAGAATCGTGCCGGCGTTCTTGAAGCTCTTCGCGATGACGAGTCTGGCGGCATTGCTGGTGACCGCGTCGATCGTCAGCACCGCGCCACTGGCAACAGAAATCGAGGTGACGAGGCCAGCGTCGGCTGAGTAGACGCGAGTGTCGTTCTGTACCTGAAAGTACGGCAAGCCCGAATCAACGCCGTCGATGAGCGCCGGGTACGAGGTCAACGTGTAGGTGCCAGTGACGGCCATCGGGTTCGCGCCCGCCACGAAAGCGAGCGTGGGTATTGAGAAGCCCGCATCGACCGAGCCGGTGTTGAACACCATCGTGTTGCCACCGAGCGAGCCTTGATCAAAATAAACGTCGATGGTCGACCCGTTGCCGCCGTTCGAGGTCGTGCCCGCGCCACCACGCGCGTACAAGTGAGAGGTGCCCACGGGGCCACCCGGAGGCGTGACCGACTGCGGGTAATACGGCTGAGTGCCGTTGCACACATTCTTCGAGCCGTCGACTTCACCGCTCTCGAGCGCGCCGTTGGCCGCGGTGCCCGCGCCGTCGCCGTTGTCGAGGCCGTAGTCGATTCGCACGCCACCGTTGGGGCACGCTGAATCGCCAGGGGGGAGAATGGTGGTGTTGATCAGCGACGCCGCGCCGTTCGCGCCCGCATCGCCGTTGCTGCCGTTGGCGCCGCTGCTCCCTGCTCCTCCAGTGGCGCCGGCAGCGCCCGTCGCGCCCGCTGGGCCATTGCACAACTCACTGCTCTGCGTCACCTCGCTCGCCTCGAGCGTGCCGTTGCCGTCGGTATCGGCCCCGGCAGAAATTTTCACGCCCCCCGTCGGGCACTTGGTGTCGGAGCTGACGTCGGTGAGCTGCGTGAGCACTGGCTTGGTCGCGCCGTTGTTGCAGGCGACGATCACCAGAGCGGCCGCGATGAGGGTCGTTCTTTTCATGGGGCGCACCAGACCGATTTTCACAACTGTCGTCAGTGAAAGAGTTGGCGCCTGAAGTGCGCAGGAGGCGTACCCCCCCCCAAAAAAAACCGTGGAGCGCGGTGTCTTGCGCTCCACGGCTTTCACTTCGAGAGACTCAAACAGCGCGTTACGGAGCCACGCGCTCGCCATCGATTTCGATGGAGCCGTCGGTGCCCTTCGGCGTGCCATTGCCGCCGGTGGCCGTGGCCGCGCCGGTCACGCTGGTCTTGCCCGCCGTCGAGAAGAAGGTGAGGTCACCGCCCGAACCACCTGCCGCGGCCGAATTGCCTCCGTTGGCGCTCACGTCACCCGTGCTGGTGACGAGCTCACCGCGCAGCTCGACGTAGCCGCCGTTTCGGCCCGCACCGGTCGCCGACCCGCCATTCGCGCGAATCGTGCCGGGGTTGTCGAGCGTGCCGTGCCAGGCTTGCAGGGAGATGTACCCGCCCGCGCCGCTTGGTGAAGGGCCACCCGACTGCGTGCCACCGTTCGAGATCAAGCGCCCGTGATTTTCAAGGTGGGTCATCGCGCTCAACGAAAGGTAGCCGCCTTGCCAGATGGTGCTGGTGCTCGAGCTGGCATCACCACCGCTGACGTCGACGTCGCCGAAGTTGAGCACCTGCTCGTTCTGAACCCCGAAGGCATATTCGTCTTGGGTGCTCATGGAGGCATTGCCCGGCCGCCCTCCCGACGAACCGTTGCCGCCTCGCGCGGTGAGCTTCGCGTAATTGACGACGCCTCCACCCGGGCCGCTCACGTTGTCATGAATGGTGCTGTACCTGTTGTAGAAGTTGATCGACCCGCCAGTGCCGCCCGACGTGTTGCTGCCCTGCCCGCCGCTGGAGTCGACGTCGGTGTACCCGAACAACGCGACCTCTTGCCCGTGGGGGAAGTAGTAGGGGTTCGAGTTGATCGAGATCTGGCCGCCATTGCCGCCTGACCCCGAGGCATCTCCGCCCTCGCTGATCAGATTGCCTGCGATCTGGAGCGACCCGGTGATGAACGAGCCGCGCTCGCCATTCGACGGGGAGTAGGACTCGTTCAGGCTGAAGCTGATCGACCCGCCCGAGCCGCCGCTGTCGCCCGACGCGCCGCCTGAGGCCACGACCGCTGCGTTCCACCGCAGCTCGCCACCCGAGGCCCGAATGTTCACCGAGCCACCACTGCCGGCTCCGTTTTCGGTCTCAGTGCTGCTGCCGCCGCGGGCCGTGATCGCGCCCGAGCCCCGCACCGAGCCCTGCGTTGCAGCCAGAGTCACGTCACCCGCGCCGCTGCCGACCGGCCCCGAACCACCAGAGCTGTCGATCGCGCCCGAGGTCGATAGGCTTCGACACCGAATCGAGACCGACCCACCGCTGCCGGTGCGATCGCTCGCCGAGCCGCCGAAGGTGCGAATTGCGCCCGTGTTGAAGCAGTCGCCGGTGGTATTGATCTGCACGTCCCCACCGCTCGCGCCACCGCGCCCAGAGGCGGCCAAGGTACCTTCGTTGGCGAAGGTCGACATGGTCGAGATCGAGATGCCACCGCCGGTACCGCCATCGAGGCCCTCGGTCGAGACCGACGAGCCAGGGCCGCCGGTGTACTTCGATGCGGAGATCGACAGCGTGGTGCCGTTGAGCGCATCAGGCGTCGCCACGATGTTGCCCGCGTTGGCCAGGCCCTGCTCGACGTTGATCGAAGCGCCGTTGCCGGGCAGCGTGGTGAGCCTCAAGGTCTTGGTCGCGGCGATTGACAGGGCGGTGACCACCCCGGCATCGCTCTGGTACACGCGCCCGTCTCCGACCAGTTGAAAGTACGACTTGCCTGAAGTCAGGCCGCTCTGAAGGTCGACGTAGCTCACCAGCTCGGTGTCGATGCTGATGGTCAACGGGTTCTTGCCGGCCGCGAAGGCGACCGTGGGTACGGTAAAGCCCGCGTCGACGGTGCCGGTCTTGAAGATTTTCACGTGGCCGCCAAGCGAGCCGCTGCCGAGCGACACGTTGATGCTAGCTCCGTTGCCGCCGTTTCTGCCGCTACCGCCGCGCGATGAAATGCGAGCCGTGCCATCGGGGCCTGGCGGAGGCGTGACCGATTGCGGGTAATACGGAGTGCCTCCGTTGCAGATGTTCTTGGTACCGGTGATTTCGCCGCTCTCGAGCGTGCCGTTGTTCGCGATGCCGCCACCCGCACCGTTGTCGATGCCGTAGTCGACTCGCACGCCGCCGTTCACGCACGCCGTGTCGCCGGTGGCCAGGAGGGTGGTGTTGATCAACGACGGAGCGCCGTTGGCCCCCGCATCGCCCGCGCTGCCTGCAGCGCCAGTGGCTCCGGTTGCGCCGGTCGCTCCCGTGGCGCCTGCCGCGCCCATGCCTGCTGGGCCAGCGGGGCCGTTGCAGAGCTCACTGCTCTGCGTGACCTCGCTCGCCTCGAGCGTGCCGTTGCCATCGGTGTCGGCGCCAGCGGAGATCTTCACGCCACCCGTCGGGCATTTGGTGTCAGCGGTGACATCGGTAAGCTGCGTGAGCACGGGCTTGGTCGCGCCGTTGTTACATGCGACGATCGCCAGTGCGGCTGCGAGGACGGTTGTTCTTTTCATGGCGCGAACCAAAACTCGTGGTGCGAACCACGTCGCTGTCGTTTTTCGTCGCCGCTGTACGACTCACGCACACGTCATCGAAGAAAAAGTCAGCACCCGCGGCAAAAATCTTGCGCTGTTTCAGGTCTTTCGCAGGCCGACCACTTCGCCGGTACCGTCGGGCAAGAAGAAGTCGGTTTCGCCGGCTCATCGAACCATCTTCTTCGATGATGTCGACGTCGACGCCGCACCCGGTCGGGGGAGCCGCGAAGTGATCAGCGGTCGGCGTCGTGCCGCTCAGCGCGAGCGTGATGCGCCGCAGCTGACGGGTCGGGCTGACCAGGTCGGTGGGCGCCGCTGGGGCTTGCGGTATCGGGCAGGTGGCTTGCGCGAAGACCGTGGCGCTCGACATCGCCAACACGAGCGAGAGACGGGAGATCACGGCGAGGGTGTGTGCAAAGCCCCGGTCGCGCACGGGGCGTCGCGGAAGCCGAACGTTCAGCTCTTGAATCGGGCCAGCAGCGCGCGCGCCGAGCCCCAGCGCGGGTCGGTGGTCTCATTCAAGAAGTCTTCAGCGCGCGCAACCGACTCGGCGGTGGGGTGAAAATCTTGGCGCGCGGCGAGGCTGTTCAGAATCGACAACGCCTGCGAGCGATGAGAGCGCAAGGCCACCAGCCACGCCGGGCGCGGTTGCTGCGAGACCTGATCAGTCACCAGCTCGTTCGGGTTCGCGCCGTGCGAGAAGAGCTGTGCGAACACATCATGCGGCGGAGTGCGCCCGGCGTACCGGCGGTGCGCTTCGGTGATCAACCCTGGCTTGGCGATGGCCCCGAGCGCGAAGAGGTTTCGCAGGTTCTCGCTCGAGGCCAGGTGCGCGTGCAGCACCGTCTGGCCATCGAGGTCTTCGGCGTTCGGGTCGGCGTGTGCGGCGAGCAACGTGCGCACCGCTTCGGGGTCACTCTGGCGCATCAACGCCGTCTGCCCCGCTGCGTTGCGGCGGTTCGGGTCGGCGCCGAGCACGATGAGGTCGGCGGTGAGCGACGCATAACGGGGCGTCATCAACGGCGTGTTGCCGAGGTCGTCGACGCTGTCGGGGTTCGCTCCGTGCGAGAGCAAGCGCTGCGCGTCATCAACCGAGAGCACGAACATCAGCGGTGCCACGCCGTGCTGCAGCGGTGACCCCAAGCCCTCGGCCCATCGCGTCGCCGGCAACGAGAGCAGCTGCAGCACGCCGTCGGGGCTCGAAGAGATGGTCGAAGGCGCGTTGACGTTCGCTCCGGCGTCAACGAGGTGGCGAAAGGCGCCCATCGAGCGGGGGCCTGCCATCGCCGCCAAGCCCAGCGGGGTCACGCCCTCGCGGTCGGCCAAATCGAGGTCGACGCCAGCCGCTTTCAGCTTGCCGAACAGGCTCGCCGGCGGAGTCGCGTGCTGCATGCCAGCCCACGCATCGAGCTCGTTGCGGGCCAGGTCGCTCACCAGGCGGTGGGCTGCGTTGCGGCCGTGCTCGTCGATGAAGTCGACGCCCACGTGGTGGTCGAGCATCTCGGCAATGACCGCTGATTGCCGCGTGTCGAGCGCGAGCGCCCTCGCCCGGTGCCCTTCGGCGGGGGTCATGATGCTGCCCTCTTCGAGAAGCGCTCGCACGGTGTTCGGCGCGAAGTCCCACTCACCCGATTTGAGAAGCTCGAACAACCCGTTGGTCGGCATGGCTGTACAGAAGGTTGACGGTCGCATCTTGGCTCACCTCTTCAAGTCATTGAAATCAGGCAGTTATTTTGAGGGCGGCGCGCGCTATAACGCCGCCTCATGCAAAAACTCGTGTCGTTTGGGTTCGTGGCCTTCGTGGTGGTGGTGGCAGCGCGGTGGGCGATGATCTCGTTCGACGACGCAGCCCTCTCGAATGAGATGACCGGCGTGCCCGGCAGCATTGCCAGTCTCGAGAACCATGCCCCGGCCATCGCGTCGGTCATCGGGGAGCGCGCAGAGAAGGCGCACTGCGCTGTGATTGAAGACGGCATCAAGGTCGACCTGGCTGACGTCGTGGTGCGCGGCAAGCCGCCCAACGAGCAGTACTGGCAGAAGGTCGATTTGAGCCTGAAGTGCAAACGCAAGAACGCGCTGTTCATGCTGCGCACCCTCGAGCTCAAAGCCTCGATGGACATGATGGTTCAGGGCGGTCACGAAGATCACTTCCCCCGATGACGGTGACACCTTCCCTCCGGGCGGGGCTCGAGACGCTGCGACTGGGCAATGGGCACGCGTGCGTCGAGGTGTGCCCGGCCCGAGGCGCGTTGGTGACCAGCTTCGTCAGCCAAGGTGACGAGCTGCTCTTTCTCGATGAGGCCACCTTCGCCGACACGTCGAAGAACGTGCGCGGCGGAGTGCCGATTCTCTTTCCACTCGCGGGGGCCGCTCCGGCCGGGTCGGCGATGAAGCAGCACGGCTTTGCGCGCACGGCGCAGTGGGCTCAGCTCGAAGCGACAGACGCGCGAATCGTGCTGGGCCTGGTGTCATCGGCCGCGACGAGGGCGCTCTTCGCGCATGACTTCGAGCTGCGATACGCGATTGCGCTCGAGGGCGCCGCGCTGCGGCTCGAGTGGGTGGTGCGCAACACGGGTGACGACGCCTGGCCACTGCAGCTCGGGCTGCACCCGTATTTTCGAGTGCCGGTGGCGCAGAAGGCCAAGGCCCGGGTCGAGAGCGATGCGACGCGTGCGTATGACAACCGGGCGAAGGCCTTCGTCGAGGTGACCGAACCACTGCCGCTGGGCGGTGGTGATGAGGTCGACGTGCACTTCTTGAATCATTCGTCTGCGGGCACGGTGCTGCACCGCGGTGACGGGTCAGCGATTCGACTCGAGTGGTCGAGCACCTTTCACACCCTGGTGACGTGGACGCTACCGGGTCAGCCGTTCATCTGCGTCGAGCCGTGGAGCAGCCCGTCGCTGCCCGCGCGCGACGGAGCGCCATTGCCAATGCTGCGGCCGGGTGACGAAGCGAAGTTCGAGCTGCTCCTCCGTTCGTCCTGAGCGAAGTCGAAGGACCCTCTCTTCACCTACGCCAACTCAAACGTGACGCCAGCGTGCTTGACCAACCGCTCAATCAACGCATCACCCATCACGGTCGCCGGAGTCCAGAACCCTCCCGCGCTCTTGGTCTCGGCCAGGGCCAGCCCCGCCTGCACCACCATCTTCGCCGTCGAGCCGTACCCCGGGTCGCGATCTCCGGTCACCTTCGCGCGCAGCGACTTCCCGTCGGCGGTCTTGCCGAACAATCGAAAATCCCAAAAGCCGCGAGCCTGAGCGTCGGGGCTCGGGCCTTCACCTGGCTTGGGCAGTACGAAGCGGCTCAACGCCCAGCGCACCGAAGGCACCGCCGCCGCGCCCATGAAGACTCCCAAGCCGGCGGTCAACCCGAGTGAGCGAACCCGGCCACGCACGCCACGCCCCATCAGCATCGCCTCGTCGTAGCGAAACTCGCTGCCGTACCGATGGCCGCTCAGCGCGTTCGAGCGGTGCACGATGCGGCTGTTGATCGCCGCCATCACGAACGGCGCGGTGAACGCCTTGAAGTCAGCGTCGTACCCGGTCGCGTTGAGGCTCGGTTGGCGAACCTTCGAGCGGTCAGCTCCCGCGGGGCAGAGTGAATACGGGTCGGCGAGCTCGCGGCGAACGGCGCTGTTGGTGCTGGCCTCTTCGACCAGGTTCATCAGCGAGGCATAGGTGCCACCCGAGACCGCGCCGCGTACTGCTTTGACGCGCGTCTTGAACCGTTCGAGCGGCTGGCCGAAGCGTTCGATGGCGGCGCGTTGCAAGAAATGCACACCCAAATCTGAGGGCAACGAATCGAACCCGCAGCAGTGCACGATTCGCGCGCCCGACGCTTTGGCCGCTGCTTCGTGACGCTCGATCATTTGGCGAACCCACTGGGCTTCGCCGGTGAGGTCGCAACAGTCGGTGCCGGTGGTCGCACACACCTCGACCAGCGGCGACCCGTACAGCGCGTAGGGGCCCACCGTCGAGATCACCACTTTGGTCTGCAGGCACATCGCCTTGAGCGCGGGCTGATCAGCGGCATCGGCGACCAACAGCTCGATGTCTTTTGCGGCGTCACCCAGGCCCGTGCGCACCTCACGGAGCTTTGTCTCAGAGCGCCCGGCCATCGCCCACTTCACTTCGCCTGCTTCGAGCAGAACCCGGCAGATGATTTGCCCGACGAAGCTGGTGGCACCGAAGACGATCAGATCGAGGCGTCGCATCGCTTCAGGCCACCACGGCCTTGGCCGCCCGGTGTTGGTCGATGAGCAACAGCACCGCCGGCAACACCAACACGCTCGCCAGCAAGCAGCACACCTCGCCGATGAACGCCGCGATGCCGAGGCTGCGCACGCCGAAGTTCGCCGAGCGCACCAACGCCAGGTACCCGAGGGTGGTGGTCATGCTGCAGAGAATCACCGCACCGCCGGTCTCTCGTATCGCCACCAACGCGCTGCCGCGACCCTCGCGGGCGTAGCGCTGCACCACGTTGACCGAGTAATCGACGCCGATGCCGAAGGTGATTGGCAACGCGACGAAGTTCAAGAAGTTGAGCTTCACCTTGAAGATCACCAGCAACGCCAACATCCACGCGATGCCGACCAGCAAGGCACCCAGCACGGCGATGGTCGCGCGCCCGGTTCGAAAGGCGATGATCACCACCAGCACGGTGGCTCCGAACGAGAGCCAGACGGCCTTGGGCACGTCTTCAACGACCGACGCCCACATGTCGGCGTAAATCACCGCGCGGCCTGAGCCGAGAATGGTTTCTCCATCGGGTAACTTGGTCGAGCGGTACGAGTCGGCCCAGCGAAACAAGTAGTGCGCGTCGTCGACCAACGCGACCGAGGTCGGGCTGATGTAGACGATGCGGCCGCGCTTGCCGTCGGTCTCGGTGAAGGCGCGAGCGATGGCCTCAGGCAGGTCGTACATGCCGAAGGGCTTCAAGTCTTCGGGCGGCAGCACCGCCGAGATCTTCGCCCAGTCTTCATCGGTCACCACACCCGCCGCGCGCGCCCGCATCAGCCGCTGCCGAATGCGCAGGAGCAGAGGAATCTTGGCCTCCTGATCAGGCGGTACGAAGTCTTGCAACGCGTGCAGCTTCTTGAACGGCTTCAAGTCGTCGGCCGCCACTTTTTGCCGGGCGTAGAGCTCAGCCTCGAGCTCGGGCACCTGCTTCGGGTCATTGACCAGAATCGCCATGCCCGAGGCGCCCACGTGGCCGGTGACCACGTTGCCCAGGTTGTCGAGCCGCATCTCATTGGCCCGCGACGAAGCATCGGTGCGCAGGTTTCGCAGGTCGTACTCGAGCGGGTCTGACTTCACCCAATAGACGCCCGCCGCCGCGCCAACCAAGGCCAGCACGAGACCGATGCCTGCAACCGCCCGGGGGAAGTTGGAGACCAGGTAGACGAAGGGCGCTCCGAAGTTGCCGTTGCCGGTCTTCGCTCGCAGCTTGGCCAGCGGCCCGCCGACGTCTCTCTCGAGCGGCCAGATCTTCTCGGTCACCGCGAGCATCGACGGCAAGATCCAATACGTGGCGACCCAGCAGAGCAAGATGCCGACCCCGCCGATGATGCCGAAGTCGTGAAAGCCTCTGAAGTCAGTCGCGCCGAGCGAGCCATACGAGGCGCCTGCCGCGGCGCCGGCGGTGAGGGTGGGCACCCAGGTCTCTTTGAGCGCGACGTTGATCGACGGCTCGACGGTCATCGTGCGGCGTGCCTCGAGGTAGCGGGCCATGTAGATGATCGCGAAGTTGATGCCGTTGCCGCCGATGATGGTGAACAAGAACCCGGTCGCGATGTTGAGCCGGCCGATGGTCAGCTCGGTCATGCCGAAGGTCCATGAGACTCCGACGCCGATGGTCAACAGCAGCAGCAAGACCATGCGGCCGCGGAGGTAATAGAGCAGCACCACGCCGCTGATCATCAACGCGCCGATGATACCGACGTCGGTCAGGTCGCGGTTGATCGCCTCGAACTCGGTGACGCTGGTCTCGAGGTCGCCGGCGTAGCCGATGGTGATGGTGGGGTCCCACTTCTTGGGGTCGACGCGATCGACGACCGCGCGAATTCGGCGCAGGGCCTCGCTGCCGTTGTCGAAGTCTCCGTTGGCCAGCTTCGAGCGCACCAAGACGATCAACGAGTGGCCGTCTTGCGACTGGTAGTACCCGTCGGGGTAGCGCTCGGGGTCTGCGCCCTCGATGCGCAGCGACTCACGCAAGGTCGAGAAGTCGATCGTCGCGGGCACCACGCCGCCGTCGGCCCCCACGCCTCCATCAGTGGCCTCGGCTTCATCGAGGTCGACGAACAGGCCGCTGGCCGCTCCGACCGCCTTGGCGTAGCGGGCTTCGACGTCGTCTTTGAGCGACTGCAGCTTCTCGGTGCTCAAGAACAACCCAGCCCGCGGGCTCAAGAACTTGATGCCTTCGTGCACGCCGGTCTCGGCATGAGCGACCCACGGAGGCCCGATCTTCTCGAGCTCAGGCACCAGCGCATCACCCGCCGCCCGCAGCGCCGCGACCGGCGTGCGGTCATTGCCTTCGAGCACCACGAACACGGTGGTCACGCCATTGGTCAACGCGGTGACCCGCTTGAGCTCTTGAACGCTCGCCTTCGACTCGGGGAGCAGCGATTCGAAGCCAGTCTGCAACCGCAACCGCAGCGCAAATACCGTTGAAATCGCGGTGAGCATCAGGGCCGTGACAATCAACAACCACGGTCTGCGCACCTGCAGTGAGGCCAACCAATCAGTCATCGCGCCTGTCTACACTGCCCGCCCACCCAGAGCACCAAGCCCGTGCCGCCCCTGCAAAGACCTACCGCGACAGCGAGGTCTGGAGCTTCCACGGCTGCTGCGCGGTGTCGACGAAGTAGAGCGCCTTTCGGTTGATGGCGTTGGGGTCGAGGCTGGTGCCGGCCGCGATGATCGCGAAGCCTCCGGCCACGTGGTCTGCGGAGGCCGCGGGGGTCAACCCGGGCGGGTTGTCCCAGATGAAGCGACGGGGGGCGATGCCGGCCTCTTCGACGGTGAAGAGCAGGCTCGTGCCACCCGAGACCGCTTTCGGCGGGTAGAGCAGGCGGCCGGCGCGGGCGTACCCCGAGGCCGCGCCGATGGCGCCCAGGCTCGCTGCGGTGACCGAGGCCGCTCCCATGGTGCAGATGTCGTCATTGGGGAGCACCGAGACGCAGGCCCGGGTGTCGACCAACGCGGTGGCGCCCAGCACGATGGGCTTTCGCACCATCGCGTCGAAGGGCGCCGGGTCGGCCTTGAGCACCGACACCGAGCTGGGCGAGTTCTCTGAGATCACCAGCAAGGTGTCTTCGTTGTTGGCGAAATCGCACAGATAGGGCGGCTTGCACGGCCCCGTCAGCACCGTACCCACGGGGAACATCTGGGTCGCGCCATCGACGATGATGCGCACCATGTTCGGAGCGGCGACCACCTGGGTCGCCTTCGCCACCAGGTTCGACTTGGCCCGCACCATCGTGCCGGGCATCACGTTCTCGGCGAGCAGAATGCCGTTGAGGTCGAGGCTGGCCGGGCGCGCGCCGAGGTAGGCGTTGATGACGTAGAGCCGGCGGGTGGGGCTGCTGACCTGCACGTCGGTGGCGCCGACCCAGGCCACCTGGAGCTGATTATCTTGGCCGTGAATGAAGTAGGGGGTGGCTGTGGCGCTGACCTCGACGGGCCTCGCGAAGTACTGATCAGCGGTGTTGTCGCAGGCGGTGTCGGTCTCGCCGCGGAGGCTTATTTTGGCAGCGGTGACGGTCGACGCCGAGACGTCAGCGGCGCAGTCGCCGTCGATGTCGACTCCGCCTTCGATGACCACGTTCGCGAGGCTCGCACGCACCATCTCGCCGAAGCTCGTCTTCGGGGTCTGCCGCTCGATGCTCACGTTGGTCGAGATTCGGTTGGTGATGGTCGCGTCGCGCTCTTTGAGCACGAGGGTCGTCGCGGGGTCTTCGTTGACGTCGAAGTCGAAGGGCAGGGTGACCGGCACTGGGCCGCCGTCGGGCAGCACGTTGCGCGCTTCGATGGTGCCGCGCTGCTTGATCAACGTCACGTGCCCGGTCTTGAACAGCGAGGCCAGCGGCTGCACGCGGTCACCGCCGTCGATGCCGTCGAGGTGAACGGTCACTGCTTCGCGGCCCAGGTTCACGAAGCGAAACTGCAGGGTGCTGGTCACAGAGGCTTGGCCCCCATCACCGCTCTGCGAACCGCCATCGAGCACGCCGCATTCGCCACCGTCGGTGCGGACCGGACAACCGAGCAGACCCAAGCCGAGCACGAAGACCGCAGTGAGTTTTTTCATGTGAATGACGGCGCGCCTAGCAGCAACCCGGGTGCAACGCGACGGGCTTCGCTAGGGTCGCTGTGGCCATGAATTACCAGCAGGTGCTCGAAGACATCGCCGAAGAGGTTAAACCGCTGCTCACACAGGGCACGGTGGTCGACTACGTGCCTGGCCTGGCTCGGGTGCCGCGTGAGCAGTTCGGCATGTCGCTGCGCACCGTCGATGGTGCGGTGCACTCGGTGGGTTCGGCCACCCAGCGCTTCTCGATTCAGAGCATCGCCAAGCTTTTTCCCCTCACGGTGGCGATGAAGCTTCAGGGCGACGAGGTCTGGCGCCGGGTGGGCCGCGAACCCTCGGGCAACGCGTTCAACTCGCTCATTCAGCTCGAGCTCGAGAAGGGCATACCCCGCAACCCCTTCATCAATGCAGGCGCGCTGGTGACGCTCGACGTGACCCTCTCGAATGCGAAGGGCATCGTCGAGTTCATCGAAGCGGCGCTCGGCGCGAAGGTGACCCATGACCCCGAGGTCGCCCAGGGAGAACGCGAGACCGGTCACCGCAACCGGGCCCTGGCGCATTTTCTGAAGTCATTCGGCAACTTGCACAACGAGGCCGACGCGGTGCTCGACGCGTACTTCGAGCTGTGCTCGGTGACGATGAGCTGTGAAGAGCTGGCCCGCGCATGCACCTACCTGGCGAATGGCGGCACGGGGTTCGATGGGCAGGTGCTCGCGACGGCGCGGCAGGCCAAGCGCATCAACGCGGTGATGCTGACGTGTGGGGTCTATGACGAGGCGGGCGACTACGCGTACCGGGTCGGGCTGCCCGCGAAGAGCGGCGTCGGAGGCGGCGTGGTGGCCGTGCTCCCCGGGCAGTACACGGTCGCGGTGTGGTCGCCCGGGCTCGATGCCCGCGGCAACTCACTTGCTGGCACGATGGCCTTGGAGCTGCTCACCACCAAGACCAGCATGTCGGTCTTCTAGCGCGCCGAGCGCCGCCGCATCATCGCTACGAGCACGAACGCGGCCAGCCACAGGCTCACCGTCGACGCGCTGACCGTGCTGCACCCCGCGTGCACCGCGGTCGTGCTGGCGGTGTTGTTCGACGCATCGGAGTCGGGCGTGCCCGAAGTCACCGTCGCCGTCACCGTCACCTTCTTGTTGAAGCCCTTGGGCACCGAGAAGGTGGTGTTCAAGGTCAGCGGCGCGTCTTTGGCGAGCTCAGAATAGCCACACGGGCTCGGCTCGGCGCAGTCACCCGTCAGGGCCAACGCCGACCCGTCTGCAGCAACGCCTGAAATCGACACCGTCACCGGCGCCGCGATGCTCGGGCCCTGGTTGACCACGGTGGTGACGAACACCGCGTCGGTGCCTTCGTCGAGGCTCTTGGGCGCCACGATGCTCGCCTTGACGTCGCCGCCCGAGGCCACTTCTTGCGAGGCGGTGTAGGTCAGGCTGTCTTCGGCGCTCGCGCTCGAAGGAGTGAGCTTGGCGGTGACCGCGAAGTCACCGGTCGCGCCAGCGGCGGTCTTGACGTTGACCATCACCAACTCGGTTGCACCCGACCGCATCTCTCCGAGGCTGCACGGTACGGTCTGGCACGCGCCTTCGTACGAGAGCACCGTGCCAGGCCCCGTTACCTCGAGAGTCACCGCGCCGATGTCGGTCGCCCGGCGGTTGATCACCACCACCAGGTAGCGGTTTTCACTGCCACCGATGATCGGCCCATCGAGCGCCTTGACCACCGACACCGTCAGCCCGTTGATCACCGACCAGCCCATATCGGCCATGGCCGAAGCGGTGAGGTCTAAGTTGAGGGGGGTCGAGGGCTCGCTGGCCGGCTGCATCAACAGCGCGCGCGGGTAGGAGCCCGTGTTGAAGTGGCTGATCGACGAGCCGGGCTCGATCGCGGTCGGGGTGTAGAGGTACGCGCCGGTGGGGTTCGCGTTCGAGCGGGTAGAGCCTGGCACCCAGCTCACCGACGCGGGCCCCTTGGTCAGCTGCAGGTCGATGAGGTCGCCCACGGCCTGGGTCACCATCACCGCGGGAAAATGTCGCTGCGGCTTGGCAGGAGCCATTTGAATCAGGCCGTCGACGTTGTTCGCGACCAGCAAGCCGATCGCTCCGGCGTCAGCGGCGCGGTTGGCCTTCTCGGCAAAGGTGCAGGTGCCGCGGCGAATCAACGCCACCTTGCCTGTCATCGGCCCTTGCGTCAGCTCGGCGCAGCCATCGGCCGGGGTCGAGGCCACGATGACTCCGCCGCCCTCGAGCGTGCCCGAGAACGCGCCGGGGACATAGTCGATCAACCCCGCGTCGGCGTTGCCCAGCGAGAGCTGCAGTGACGGTGAGAAACCCAAAAACCGGGGGATGTCGCGCTTGGTGTTTTCGCCGCTGAGGACCAGGGCGCCAGGCGTAATCGCCAGCGTCTGCCGCGAGGCCGAGCCGCTGCTGACCCAGGTCTGCGGGGTGGTGCCGGTGACGTCGAAGGCCTGGTAGTCGAATGCGGCGACGCCATCGCTGAAGATGCCGGTCTCGGTCGTGATGCCCGAGGCGAACCCCAGGCCGTGCCCGAACTCGTGCAAAATCGTGCTCAGCAGCGTGGTGCCGTCTTCATCGAGGCTGAAGTCCCACGCTGAGAAGCCGGGGCAGCGGGCCGTGCCGAGCTCGGCGTTGAAGCGCGTCAGAATCGCGGCCTGCGAGCCGGTCAGCACTCGGCCGGCCAAGGCGTTGGCCAGGGCGAACGGGTATTGGGCCTTCTGGTTGGGGAAGCTGGGGTCTCCGCCGATTTGACCGAGCTTGCGAGCGAAGCCCAAGACCACCCGGTTGGGGTCGCTGCAGGCGAAGGTCGCGTCTTCGCCAGCGCTCATGAAGGCCGCGTCGATGATGATCGGCGGCACGCTGCGCAGGGTGGCGCCCCAGATGGCGCCGGCCGCACGAAAGGCGATCTGCGCCTGGCCGCCGCGGGTGGTCGCGAAGTTGAGCCCGGCGGGAGCGACAGGCGTCGGGTCGTTGAAGCCCTTGCCGGGCCGGTTGTTGTTTTTGATGACGAATTCAGCGGCACTCGCCTGCGTGGCGGCGAGCGTGGCGAGGGTCAGCAGCAGGCGCTTCATTGGTTGGCCGCCTTCTTGGCGACGGGCGCGGCGTTCAAGAAAGCCTCGGCCTCGGTGCTCGAGCTGATGCAGCGCGTGCTCACCGTGCCGTCGCTGTTCTTGCGCGCGAGCAGCACCTCGGCGTTGCCTTCGCGAACGGTGGTGATGGTGGCCCCCGAGGGCGTGGTCGAGCGCTCGACGGTGCCTTCGCCGCGAGCGGTCAGCGCGCGAACCGACTGCTCGACGGTGGGTTGGGCGCTGAGCGCCTGGGTGTCTTTCGCGACCGGAGCGTCACCTTCAGAAACGCACGATGAAGCGAAGATCAGCAGCGCGAGCGGCGCGCAACGAAACACGATGGGAGTCGGCATGGCCCCAGCGTCTACACGGCCCGTCAGAGCCCGGCAACGCCAGCGACGGTCCGGGGGTACCCATTTGGTCGGAGTTCTTCTATGACGCGGCGACCCGTCGGTTTTTGTTTGAGAAAGCCTTTCATGCTCCGTCTCGCTGCTGTGCTGGTCGCGGTCGTCTCACTCTCGGCGCAGGCCGATGACAAGAAGCCCCCCGCGGTGCGCGCCTTCGTCGGCGTCTCTGGAGGGCTCGGCGCGGTGACCTCGCGCCACCCGCTGCTCAATGGGTTGTTCGCCGCGCCTGCCTTCGGCCTCAATGTCGGAGTCGAAGTTCGCAAGATGTTCATCTTCAGCGCCGAGGTTGGCTCGGTCTCGAAGTTCGTCTCGAAGACCAAAGACGGCAGGGGCGTCTACGAGGCGACCTCGGGCGCCGCCTGCACCGATTGCGCGAGCAGCGTCGGTGGCGAAGTGGGCGCAGGCACCGTGACCTGGCCCACCATCGGCCCTCGCATCGACTTCGCACCGCTCGGGCAGACCAGCCCCTACCTCAGCGTGTCGGGCGGCTTCGTCTTCGTGCAGGGCGCGCTGCCCACGCAGTCGGGCGGCTACGTGGCCGGGCGGGTCGGGTTTCGATACGCCATCGCCGAGCACGTCGAGGCCGATGCCGAGGCCGGGTACCAGGCTGAGTGGTTCGCGACCGCGACGCTGAAGAACGTGTTCGGCAACCTGATGATTCGGGCCTACTTCTAAGCAGGCAGACCCACCAACTTCGCGCTGTGGGCCCAGACCTGCTCGGCCAGCGCCTCGTCTTGCGCCAGGCGCGAGGGGTACACCGGGCGGTTTTTCTCGAGGTAGAGGCCGGTTTTGCCTTCGAGCTCGGGGCTGGTCGCGGCGTAGACCAGGGTCTGGCCGCCCTGCTCGGGGGTGATCATGAGCAGCGATTTGATCACCGCGAGCAGCGGCTTCGCCCACGCCGGAGCGCGTGACCAGATGTTGGTCGCGACCGCTCCGGGGTGTAGGCAGTTGACGGTGACGTTCTTGCCCTCGAGCCGCTTGGCGAGGGCGCGGGTGAACAGCACGTTGCCCAGCTTCGAGCGGCCGTAGGCTTTCATGATGCCGTAGTCTTTTTCGAAGCCCACGTCGGCGAGATTCATCGTGGCGCGCTTGTGACCGATCGACGAGACGTTGACGATGCGCGACGGGGCGGCCGCGACCACCCGGTCGAGAATCAGCTCGGTGAAGAGAAAGGGCCCGAGGTGGTTGACGGCGTAGGTGGCCTCGATGCCGTCTTCGGTGAGCGTGCGCTTCTCGTAGACCAGCCCCGCGTTGTTCACCAAGACGTCGATGCGGGCGTACTTGGCGCGAACGGCTTCGGCGAGGGCCCGAATCTGTTTCTGCGAGGCGAAGTCACACAAGAGCGACTCGGCCGAGCCGCTGCCGCCGCTGCGCCGGGTGACCTGCTCGACGGCCGCCGCGGTGCGCGCCGGGTCGCGGCCGATCATCACCACGGTGGCTCCTCGCTGGGCGAAGACGACGCAGGCCTCGAGGCCAATGCCGCTGGTCGCGCCGGTGACGAGAATGGTCTTGCCTTTGAGATCGCCCATGGGGGCTCTCTATTCCTTTTAGGGCTACAGTTCAGCCCGCTTTGAAGCTCTACGCCATCAGCGACCTGCACATCGGGCACGCCGAGAACCTGGCCTTCGTCAAGACGGTGCGAGGTCAGCCCGAAGACTGGCTCATTCTGGCGGGAGACTTGGGCGAGCAGGTGAAGGAGCTGATCACCGTGCTCGAGCTCGTCACGCCGCGGTTCGCCAAGGTGTTCTGGGTGCCCGGCAACCACGAGCTGTGGGCGACCCGGCACGAGGGGCCGCGCGGCGAAGCCAAGTACCAGGGGCTCGTCGAGACGTGCCGACGGTACGGCGTGGTGACGCCCGAAGACCCGTACGTCGCGTGGCCCGAGGCAGAGGCGCTCGTCATCGCGCCGATGTTCTTGCTCTACGATTACTCGTTTCGACCGGCCTCGGTGGCGCGCGAGAACGCCATCGCCTGGGCCGCGGAGCAGCGCTCGGTGTGCTCTGACGAAGCGGTGCTCGACCCGTCTCCATACCCGAGCCGCGAGGCCTGGTGCGCGGCCCGGGTGGCTGCCACCGAGCAGCGGTTGGCCCAGCTCCCCGCTGGCACGAGCACGATTCTGGTGAATCACTTTCCGCTCCGGCAGTCGCACGCGATTCTGCCCGCGATACCAAGGTTTGCGATGTGGTGCGGTACGGTCTTGACCGATGAGTGGCACCGCCGATTTCGCGCGAAGGTGGTGGTCTACGGCCACCTTCACCTGCCCCGAACGTTTCACGAAGACGGCGTCGCCTTCGAAGAAGTGTCGCTGGGCTACCCACGCGAGCGCGCGCGCCGGGGCCCACCGGCGATGCGATTGATTTGGCCCAGACCCGCGTGAGGAGAACGCGATGACCAGCAGCGTGCCCATCGTGCAGACCGGAGCCGCCATCTTGCGCGCGAAGGCCCGCCCCGTGCCCGTCGAGCAGATCGCCACCGACGACTTTCAGCAGTTGGTGACTCTGATGATTCGCACCATGCGAGAGGCCCCCGGCGTCGGGCTGGCCGCTCCGCAGATTGGCGTGCCCCTGCAGGTGCTGGTGCTCGAAGACCGCGATGCTTTTCTCTCGAGCTTGGGCGAAGACGAGCTGGCCGAGCGCGAACGGGTGCCGGTGCCGGTGCGGGTGTTCATCAACCCCACGCTCGAGGTCATCGGCAATGAGACGGTCACCTTCTTCGAGGGCTGCCTGAGCGTCGAGGGGTTCACTGCGCTCGTGACGCGCTGGCGCGAGGTCGAGATCACCGGTCTCGACGAGCACGGCGCCTCGGTGACCTGGCGGGTCAAGGGGTGGCCGGCGCGCATTCTCCAGCATGAAATCGACCACCTCGAGGGCACCCTCTACATCGACCGTATGAACCCCCGCTCGTTCTCGAGCCCCGAGTTGGCGCAGGAGCGGTTCAGCGGCATGTCGGTGACGGAGATCGAGGCAGCGCTGCAGCTTGGCCGTTGAGGTCTCAAAGGCCGGCGTCGGGTGCCCAGAGCTCGATCACGATGCCGCGCTTGAGCAGCGCCGACTGAGCGTCACCGCGAGCAGGCTCGGCCATCGCCGAGAGCGCCTCGGCCAGCAGCGCCCGGGCCCGCTGCTGGTTCTGGGGGCCTGACACCCACAGCGCTCGGCCCAGCTCGAGCTTCACCGGCGCGAGGGCCTTGGGGTCTTCACGGGCGGCGTGGAGCGCCAGGGCCCGCTCGAGCGCCTGCACCGCCAGCACCGGTTGATTGAGCAACAAGGCCGCGCGCCCGATGCCGGTCAGGTCGGCGCTGGTCGCGGCGGTGTTGCTGCTCTTCTGGTGAATCGCCAGCGCGCGGTTGTAGTGCTCGAGCGCTTCGGGCCCTGAGCCCATTGCCAGCGCCATCTCACCCAACGCGTCGCAGACAGCGGCCACCTCGGCGCTCCCCTCGCCCAACTTGCCTCGGCGAATTCGCTGCGCCTCGAGCAAGTGCGCGCGCGCCTCGCCCCAGTTGCCGAGCTGGGTGTCGAGCCCGCCCATGGTCACCAGCGCGGTGGCGACCGCGAGGCTCTCGGGGCCGGCGACCTTTCTCATGATGGCCAGCTCGCGCAGCGCGTAGTCGTGCGCCTCGCGCCAATACCCGCCCGCCTTGAAGACCTCGACCAGCGAATCGAGGGTCATGCCGACCTCGCGCGACTCCGGGCCAAAGAGCTTGGTGCGCGCCTCCAGGGTCGCCTGCAGCAGCATCAGCGCCTCTTCACGGCGGTCAGAGGCCAGGTACGCCTTGGCGAGACTGTCGAAGGCCTTGAGGGTCTCTGGGTGGGTGTCGCCCAGCGTCGATCGACGCACCGCCAGTGAGTGCTCGAAGTGGGTGATGGCCTCTCGAAATCGGCCCACGTTTCGCAGCGCGAAGGCCAGGTTGCCCTCGGCCAGCGCGGTGTTGGGGTGCTCGGCGCCCTCGAGGGTCACGTGCAGCGCGTAGCTGCGGTCGAACTGCTCAATCGCCGCGGGGAAGTCACCAGCAGCCGAAAATGTCACCCCCAGGTTGTCGTGCATCGACGCCACGTCGGGGTGTGAGGGCCCTCGGTGCTCTTCGACCAGCGCCAGGGCACGCTCGAACTGAGCCAGCGCGTCGTTGAGGTGGCGATTGCGCAGCGAGACCAGGGCGTCGTTGAGGGCGAGCTCATATTGCACCTCCCAGTCTTGAGAGACCCGCGAGGCGGCCGCGTGGGCGAGCCGGCTCCAAGACTCGGTGTCGTCGCCAGGCTCGGTGTCATCGAACCCCTCGTTGCCATAGAGGCGGCTGAATGCGATGGCCTGGAGTGAGGCATCACCGGCTCGAATCGCCTGCTCGGCGGCCTGAACGTTGGCGGCGTGGGCCTCTTGAGGGCTCCCGTTCTTGAGCATCAAGCGGCCGAGCCACAGAAACCCCTCAGCCTGGGCTCGAGGCGAGCTGTCGGCGGTGACGGCTGAGCGCAGCAGGTCGACGCCACGTGCATATTTGCCTGCATCGAAGAGCGCGCGGGCCTCGGAGATCTGCACGCCCAGCCGCAGCTCTGCCGCATGGGCCTGCTCGTTGAGCATCGGCTGGCGGGTCAACGCCTGTAAATCGAAACAGCCCGAAATCGGGTCGAGCGAGGCGGCGGCGGCCGAGGCATGCGCGACCAGGTCTCGATCGGCGTCTTCGAAGAGGTGCGAGAGGGCGCGCAGGCGCTGCAGGCGCCCGTCGAGGCAGGCGCTCTTCATCTCGTACAGTTCGGCCGAGTCGACCTTGCGAATGCGGGTCGCTTCGCAGGCCTCGCGCGAGGCGTTGACCCAATCGAGGGCCCAGGCGTCGAGGGTTCGGGCGGTGCTCTTCCACGCGTCGAGGGCCAGCGCGCTGCCGGTGCGCTCGAACGCCGCGCGCAGCTTCTGCTTGGTGGGGGTGTCCCACACGTCGACGAGCCGCTTCTCGGCGCCTCCGCAGACGCTCAGGCGCTTGGCCGACCACAAGGCGTACCCAATGCCGACGGTGGCGAGAATGCCCAGCGTGACGATGGTAGCGATGGTTCGACGGCTTCGACGACGCCGGGGCCGCAGCTCGACGAGCAGCGCGTCCATGTCGGGGTAGCGGTCGGCCGGGTTGGCGGCGAGCCCGCGCTTGATGACCTCGAAGATAGAGTCGGGCACCTCCGAGCCCGGCGGTGGCTCGGGGAGCCGACCCAGGTGAATCTCGTCGGCGTGTTGCTTGAGGGTCGCGCCTCCGAATGGGCGCTTGCCGAACAGCGCTTCGTACAGCGCCACACAGAACGCGAACTGATCGCAGCGCCCGTCAGTAGGCAGGCCGGCGAGCTGCTCGGGGGCCATGTACCCGGGAGTGCCCATCACGGCTCCGTCGAGGGTGAGCTTTGCCGCGAGCGCCGCCAGGCCCGAGTCGCTGCTGGTCGTCGGCTGCGCGACCGGGTCTGTCATGACGTCAGAACCTGCCGTCACGCGACGGCTCGAGTGCGCTGAGGCCTTTCGCGCCAGCAGACTGGCCTCGGCCGTCAGAGAAGGAGCGGCGAGCCGTGCGCCGTCGAGCGGGTGCTGCACGTGCGGCGCGTCCCCTCTCGCATCGCTCGGCTCGTCAGAAGACGACCCGAGTGACCAAGGGCCGTGCGCCGAGCGGTCGGCCACGGTCGATGCGCTGTCTGCGTCACTGGCGCGTCTGAACCCAGCCGCCACCTCCGAACGAAGCGCATCGCTCGAAGGCTTCGAGTCATCGCCGACGCGCGGTTGGCCGCTGGCCCGGCCAGACGCGGTGGTCACCGACCCGCGGTGAGCGCCACCCGGCGGCACCGTGTCGCTCGCTACCCTGGCTTCGTCGCTCGACTGCACATCGAGATACCGCCGAACCGCGCCATCGCTCGGAGGCGTGGCCCACCCGAAGTCGCGCTCCGTGTCGTCGGTGTCGAACCGCCCCGAATCGTCTTGCCCCCACGCGCCCCTCGGAGCGCTCACAGCCGCAGCTTCTCCCGGCGCCTCGTTCGCAGCCGCACCGGCGAGGCTTGGCGTTGGCGTGGCCTGGCGGGCGAGCCCGAAGTCGAGCACCCGGGGGCGCCCATCGCGGCCGATGAGCACGTTGTCGGGCTTGAAATCGCGGTGAATCAGCCCGGCGTGGTGCGCGGCGGCGAGGCCGCTCCCTGCTTGCAGAAACAAGCGCACCACCTCTCGCCAGGGCCGCTCGGTGCGCAGCCAATCGCTCAGCGTCTCCCCGTCAATGAACTCCATCGCGATGAAGACGCGGTCGGCGAAGGTGCCCACGTCATGCACCGCCGCCACGTTCGGGTGCTGCAGCCGGGCCATCGCCTGGGCCTCACGCAGCAACCGGGCGCGGCCCTCGGTGGCGCTGGTCGCTCCGCCACGCAGCAGCTTGAGCGCCACCTTTCGGTCGAGCTGCGGGTCGAAGGCTGCGAACACCTCGCCCATGCCGCCGGTGCCGAGGCGCTCGAGCAGCACGTACCGGCCGAGCGTGGTGCCCCGGGCCAGCGAGTTCGCGGCTGACGCCTTCGCGGTCGGCCGGTCAGGTTGGGTCGGGGTACCCCGGGCTTCGATGGGCGCCGCCACCGTCGTGGCGAACACGGCCGCTGACAGCAGCTTTTGCCGCTCCCGGCAGCTTGCGCACCCCGCGAGATGCCCCTGAGCCGCGGTTGCGGCCGAGGCTTCGAGCGTGCCGAGGGTCAGGCGGAGCAGCTGCTCCTCATCGAGGTGCGCCATGGAGCGAGGCATCAAGGCTACACCCAACCCCCCACGCCTGGCCGTTGTTTCAACCGATCATCGGCGCGTCACTTGCCACCGCGCCCCAAGGGCGTCTCATTGAGCAGCAGCCAGAACAACCCGAGGGTCTCGGCGGCCTTCATGAACTCGCTGAAATCGACCGGCTTGCGCACATACGCATTGGCGCCGAGCGAATAACTGCGGGTGATGTCTTCGTCTTCGCGCGACCCGGTCAGCACGACCACCGGCAACATCTTGGTGCGCTCGTCAGATCGCACCTTGCGCAGCACGTCGAGCCCGCTGACCTTGGGCAGATTCAGGTCGAGCAGCATCACCGTCGGCAGCTGCACGTCTGACCCCGCATACGCCCCGGTTCGAAACAGGTAGTCGAGCGCCTCGGCGCCATCGCGCACCACCAGCACCTCATTGGCGTTGTTCGACTTCTTGAAAGCCCGAATGGTGAGCAGCTCGTCGCTCTCGTTGTCTTCGACCAGCAGAATAATCTTGCTCACGTGTGAAGACCTTTCGCGGCGCGACTCTCGGGGAGCGAAAAATAGAACGTCGCCCCCCGTGATACTTCGGCTTCGGCCCAAATGCGCCCACCATGTCGGTCGACGATGCGATGGCAGGTCGCAAGCCCAATGCCCGTACCGGGAAATTCGCGGCTCGTGTGCAGGCGCTGAAAGGTCGTGAACAGCTTGCCTGAGAAGGCCATGTCGAAGCCCACGCCGTTGTCTCTGACGAAGAAGGCGCAGCGGCCCTGGTGAGTCAGCGCGCCGAACTCGATGCGGGGCTCGCGGGCATCGCGGGTGAACTTCCACGCGTTGCCGAGCAGGTTCTCGAGCAGGGTGCGCGCGAGGGTGGGGTCGGTGTTGGCCTCGAGCTCGTCTTGTACGCAGAACTCGACCGCCCTCGCGGGGTCGACCTGCTGGAGCGAACATGACACCGAGCGCGCCACCGCCGAGAGGTCGATTCGCTCGCGCCGCAGCTCGCTGCGACTGACCCGTGCCAACGAGAGCAGCGCGTCGATGAGCGCACCCATCTGCAGCGAGCTGTCTTGAATCTTCTTCAAGCAGAGCCGGCCCTCGTCGTCGAGGCGCTCACCGGAGTCGTCGGCCAGCACCTTGGCGAAGCCGTTGATGCCCCGCAGCGGGGTGCGCAGGTCATGTGCGACCGAATAGCTGAACGCCTCGAGCTCCTTGTTCGAGGCCCGCAGCGCGGCCTCGGTCACCGTGCGTGCGCTGACGTCGCGAATCGCACTCGAGACCAGCAGGCCCTCGTCGGTGACCAGCGGGCTCACGCTCATCTCGACGGGAAACTCGGTGCCGTCTTTGCGCCTGCCATGCAGCTCGAGCCCAGAGCCCATTTGCAGCGTGGCGGGCATCGAAAAGTCGCCATCGCGGTTGGGCAGCAGCAGGTCGACTCGGCGGCCGACCAGCTCTTCGCGCGCGTACCCGAACAGCTTTTCGGTCTGCTCGTTGACCAGCTCCATCGTGCCCGCGCCATCGGCGATGATCATCGCATCAGGCGCCGATTCGAGCAGCGCTCTGAACTTGGCGTCGACCGCCCGTTGCTTCTGCAATGCCGCGATGGCCGCTTCGGTGCGCTTGCGCTCGCTCAGGTCGAGCACATAGGTGAGTGCCCGCTCGCCGCTCGGGTCGAGCAACGCAGCGCCGACCAGCACCGGCACCCGGTGCCCATCGCCCCGGTGTAAATATTCTTTCTCAAATGCCGAGGTGATGCCCTCGGCCCGCAGCTGCGTCACCGCGTCATCTGACGGCCCGAGGTGCTCGGTCGGCGTCATCGCCCTCCAGTTGATGTGGTGCTGCTCGAGCTCGTCGCGGGTCGCTCCCACCAAATTGAGAAATCGGTCATTCGCCTCGAGCACTTCACCGGTCGTCATGTTGGTGACGATGAGACCGATCGCGCCAGCTTCGCCGAGCCGACGCAGCTGGGCTTCGGTGCGCCGCAGCTGGGCCGCGAGCGAGTCTCTGGCCTTATTTGCCTCGGCCACCTGCTGGCTCATCTGCTCGGTGGTCTGCATCGACGAGATGCCTTCGAGCGTGCGCACCAAGACGATGGCGGTGGGCATCGAAACCAGCGCCGTGAACACCGAGAGCGCCACCGTCAGCGGGGTCACCGGCTCGAAGAGCTGCAGCAGCTCAGCGAACGCGTACGGCAGCAGCATCAGCGCCACCGCCCGGTACAACGTGATGAACGCCAGGTTGGGCCGAGCGCGAACGGCCAACCACAGGCAGATGGAGATTGTCAGCAGCGCGAGGCTCGCCAGAGCGCACGAGACGACGCTGACCCACACCAAGCTCGTTGACATGCGGCAGCCCCCCAATCAGCCGCGCTGTTTCTTCGGTACGCCTATTCAAAAGATGTCGTAGCGCGCCCCAAGCACCACTTTGTCGTTTCGCGAGTAGTACCCAAAAGGGCTGTAACCCGGCCCTTCATACATTTCAGCTGCCAACCAGATTTTCAACCGATCGATGGCTTGAAAGGTCACCCGGGGGCCGGCGGTGAAGCTGCGCTGAATCGGCTCGAGCGCGGCGCGCAGTTGCAGCTCGAACCGCTTTTTCCACACCGGTACGGCGATGGTCCCGATGATCAAATGAAAGAAGGCGGTACGGGCCGCGCCCACGGCGGTGGCGGGCTCGATCAACAGCAGCTGCTCGTTCGCTTTGATGCCGGGTATCGCGATGCCCATGTAATTGAGCGAATAGTAGACGGGCGACTCCGAGGCCTGGCTGTACCCCACCACCCAGGTGACCGCGGCCTTGTCGATGGGCGCAAAGCCCGGGTCGACGAAGGTTTGCCGCGGGGTGAAGGTCAGGTCGGCGTCGAGCTGCCCGGGGCCGAGCAGCGTCGAGCCCTCGAGCGAGAACAGGTGCTGTCGGGCGTACACACCAGTGGCCAGGGCTTCTCCGGCTTGAAAGCGGTTGAGCACCGAGAGCGCCGCTGCAGAATCGAGTGGCTTGCCCGCAGCCTGCGCCCGGCTCAGCGCCGCCACTTCGGGGTCGACCGTCATGCGCGGCAATTTCTCGTTCATCCACACCCAGCTGGCGCCGATCTTGAACCGGCCCTGCGAGACCAGGCGCACCACGAAGTCTCCGGCGAAGGGCACCGGCCGCCGCGTCTCGAGTATTCGCTCTTGAATGGCGTCTTCGATGCTGGGGTCGATGCGCCGGTTGTCGAAGCTCGGGGCCAAGGCTGGCTGCGCGAGCGCCTCGTCTTGCCCGAACACGAAATAGCGGTCGCCTTGAAAGAACGGAGCGTACGCCGCAAGCCAGCTGAAGCGGCCCAGCTCTCCCTGCGCGCGAATGGCGAACGAGGGCAGAATCGTGTCTTCGAGCTCGCCCTGCACGAAGCTCTCGCGCAGGTCACGGGGGTTGAACCCATCGGCCGGAGCGAGCGCGGTGTTGGCGCCGATGGCGATGCGCTGGTTGCCGATGCGAACGTCGACCTTCTCGGTGTACAGGTCGAGAAAGGCCTCGCCCAACGTCGGGTCGAAGAACGCCTTGGCGCGGTCGAAGTTGCGTTGGGTGGCGAAGCGCACCTGGGCGCGGCCCTCGAGCACCAGCCGCAGGTTGGCGTTGAGCTTCACGTCAACGCCGATGGTCGTCTTGAAGCGCGCTTCGAAGACGTTCTCGGCCAACGGCACGTTGCGCGGAGAATCGAAGCGGGTGTCGAGCCCGGTGTCGCCACGCACGTTGCCGTGCAGTTGAATGCTCGGCGCCTCGGGCTTGGGGGCGAGCTCCTCGACGGCCGGCGTGGGCGCAACCGTGGTCGGGGTGGCCTCGGGTGACTGCTCGAAAGACTCGATTTCAGCCGGCTTTTCTGAACCCGGAGCGGCGGTCTGGGGCGCGACCGGCGCGTCTTCTGCGGGCGCTTGCGCGAACGCGGTGCTCGCAGTCAGTACGGCGCACAGACTCGGGTGAAGCCACGCGCGTCGCATCAGCCGCGTTCGAGGGCCCGCTCGGTGAACGCCTCATCACCCAGCGTCGCGTCTTCGAGCTTGAGTACGGTCATCTGGGTCTTCGAGCCGGTCTGGAGGTTCTCCATCACCGAGTCGGCGGCGAGGGTGCGCTCTTTGAACGCTTTGAGCTTGAGCGTGCGGTATCGCTTGTACAGGGCGCCGGCTTTGTCTTGGTACTCGACCTTCATCGGCACGTAGGTCTGCTGGTCGACGAACATCGTCACTTGCCCATAGGGAGAGCTGTCGTCGCCTTTGCCTTGCAGCACGAAGCAGGCCCGGCCATCGACCTTCTCATCGGGCAGCCGCTTGAGGTCGTCGTCTTTGGTGCCGTTGCTGGCGATGTCGGCGTAGGCGAAGTCGGTCTCCATGAACGGCTTGCCGCGGTCACCCTTGGCGACCTTTCGCACCCGCTTGAGCTTGGGCAGGTAGAGCGCCACGTCGTCACCTTCACCGGGCTCGCCTTCGATGGTGAGCACCGCGACTCCGGCGACGCCGATGGGCGACGAGAAGCGGGCCAGGGCGTGGCTCTTCGATTTGATTCGCTTCGAGCTGGTCGAGAGCACTTGCTCTTTGACCTTGCCGTCGGCGGCGGTGGTGACCAGCTTGAGCTCGGCGGTGAGGCCGACCAGGTTGAGGGCGCCGCTGTCTTTCGATTTGCGCGAAATGTCAGCGGCCGATTCTTCGGCGAAGGCGCTGACGGCGAGCAATGCAGCGAGCAGGGGGGCGCGCATCATGGTGAGACTCCTTGTGAAACGGTAAAGCACTGAGCCCCAACGAAATCTCTCATGGTGAGCCTGTCGAACCACGAACCACGAACCGTTACTCGGGGAGCGGCAGCTTCAGCACTTCGGCGGTGCGGGTCAAGATGTACAGCTCTTCGACTTTGGCCCGGGCCCAGGGCGTTCGGCGTAAAAAAGTGAGGCTCGACTTGATGCTCGGGTTCAAGGTGAACGAGTTGATGCGAATGCGCTGCGCGAGCTCGGGCCAGCCATACGTCGCGACCAGCTTCTCGAGAATCGTCTGCAGGTTGACGCCGTGCAGCTCACGAATGAGGTGGCCGTTCTCGTCTTTGACATCGACGTCGAGGTCGGGGGGGCGCATGGCTTTTCTTACGGGGCCAGGCGGCCGGTGAAGAGCAGGGCGAACAGGCCCAGCCCGGCGAGCACGCGGTAGACGATGAAGACCATCGTCGAGCGGGTTCGCAAGAACCGAAGCAAGCCCCAGATGGCGAGCAGCCCGGTGGTGAACGAGACCAGGGTGCCCACCGCGAGCAACAGCATGGGCGGCTTGTCGGTGGCTTGAATCAGGTGCCGCAGCTCGAAGATGCCGGCGAGGCCAGTCGCGGGTATCGAGAGCAGAAACGAGTAGCGGGCGGCGTCAGCGCGGGTGAAGCCGAGCGAGAGGCCGCCAGTGAGCGTCGTGCCCGAGCGCGAGCTCCCGGGGATGAGGGCGACCGCTTGCCACAGCCCGATGAGGAGCCCGTCTTTGAGAGTCATCTGCTCGAGGGTGCGGGCGTGCTTGGCCAGGCGCTCGACGACGAAGAGCACCAGCGCCAAGACGATGAGCGAGGTGGCGATGACGTAAAGCGACCGAAACGAGGTCTCGATGCTTTTCTTGAAGAGCAGCCCCAGCACCCCGATGGGTATCGTGCCGAGCCCGACGAACCAGGCCAGCCGAGAATCTGCGGTGCCGAAGGGTTGGCGCGCCTTGAGGCCAGCAATGAAGGCGAGCGTGAGGCGGGCCAGGTCTTTGGCGAAGTAGAGAATGACCGCGGCGGTGGTGCCGAGCTGAATGATGGCCGAGTAGGCGGCGCCGGGGTCGGCCCACCCGAGCAGCGCGGGCACGATTCGCAGGTGCGCGGTCGAGGAGATCGGCAAGAACTCGGTCACCCCTTGCACCAGGCCGAGCACGATGGCTTCGAGGAGGCCCACGGTCAGTCCTGAGGCACGAGGTTCCACACGTCGCCGCCGAGCTCTGCTTTGCGAAGCTCCCAGGCGGCCAAGACGTCGGCGGTGTGGGCGATGTACTCGGGGCTGGCCTCGAAGCGGTGCTGCTTGGCGTACGCGGCCAAGAATTCGCGCAACACCGGCGAGAGAAAGTGGGTCGCGAGAATCACTTCGCTGCCGTCGAGGTACTCGGTGAAGCGCAGCGCGAACCCGGCGTGGCCCTCGTCAGAGGTCTCGACGCGAACGACCTCGCCTTTGACGCGCACCATGCGGCCCTTGGGGGGCAGGGTGAGCTCGACGAGCAGCTTGGTGCCCAGCTTCAAGAAGAAGCTCGACTGCAAGAACATGCCGCCGACCGAGATGTTGACGGTGGGCAGCGCGGCCTCGAAAAAGCGGTTGGGCGAGTCGGCCATCGAGAGCCGGGCCTTCACCCCGAGCTCGAGACGGGGGTACTTGCGGCGGGCGTCGGCGGGCAGCTTGCTCTTGGCTGAGGCGACTCCCGGCGCGGCGACGGGCACCCTGCCAGGGGCGGGGCTCGGAGCGCGATGCAGCGAGGCCAAGGCGGTGTCGCGGTTGACGGTGGCTGACGAGGGCGCCCAGCTTCGAGCCGAGGTGCGGGTGTCGGCTTTCGGCGTGGGTTTCGGAGCAGGGGCTCCGGCGGGCTTCGCGACGCCGGGTGAGCGGGAGTCAGGTGGCTTGGTGGTCATGGCCGTGGTGGCGCGAGTCGGAGCGCCAGAGGTCGAGCGTGAATCGTTCGCACGGGGAGACCCCGGGCGGTTCGTCGTCGAAGCGGCTGCGGCGCTGCGTGGGTCGGTCTTCGAAGTGCTTGGCGCCAGGGTGGGCGGGCGTGAGTCAGACGATCGCGCGGTTGCGGGTGAGGCGCTTCGCGAGTCGAGGGTTCGCGCGCCAGTCGTCACCGCGCCGCGGGAGTCGGTGGCTCGCGAAGCCACAGCGGTTGAGGCCGTGCTCGTGATGCGCGAATCGCTCGTGCGAGGAACTGGCGATGCGCTTCGTGAATCGGGGGGGCGTGATGAGGCGGTGACTCGTGAATCGGTCGAACGCAACGAATCGTTGCGTGAGGACGCGCTCGTTGCGCGTGAATCGCTCGGTCGTGACGCCGCGCTGGCTGACCGGGAGTCACTCGCGCGTGGTGCTGCTGAGATATGTCGTGATTCTGCGAGCCGCGATGAATCGCTGGGCCGTGAAGCTGCACTGGTTGAACGCGAGTCACTCGCGCGCTCGGCGGAGATTTCTCGCGAACCAGTGGGGCGCGATGCGGCGGTGGCTCGTGAATCGGTGGGGCGTGAAGCCTCACTGGCTGAACGTGAGTCACTCGAGCGTGGTGCTGCGGAGGTCGTTCGTGAGTCCGTGGGCCGCAATGAGCCGGTGGTTCGTGAATCGCTCGGCCGCGAAACGGCTACGCGTGACGCACTCGCGCGCATTGCGGCTGCGCTGCTTCGTGAGTCCGTCGGACGTGATGAGGCGGTGGTACGTGAATCGCTCGGCCGTGCGGCAGCGCTGGCTGAACGCGAGTCAGCCGCACGTGAGGCGGAGCTTGCTCGCGAATCGGTGGCTCGCGAGGCAGCGTTGGTTGAGCGCGCGTCACTCGCGCGTGAGGCCGAGAGTTCTCGTGAGCCCGTCGGCCGTGATGAGGCGGCAGTTCGTGAATCGCCCGCTCGCGCTGGGGCAGCGCCGAGCTTCGAGCCAACCGATTCGCCACCTCGCGCTGCCCTGGCCTTTGACGCGGGCGCCGGAGCCGCACGGCCGCCGCCCCGAAAGGCCTCAGCCGCGGCTCTGACTTTCTCTCGCAACGCCTCGGCGCCCGAATCGCGTCGAGGCGCCGCGCCGGGGCGTGAAACCACAGGCACCGCTCGCTTTCGCGTGTCGAGCGACGCCGCGAGCGCTGTCAGTGATGCCTTCGATTTCTGCCCCGAGCGCGCCATGAAGAATTACGCGGCGCGCACTTTCACGCCGAGTGCATCTCGCAAGGCTTCCTTCTTGTCGGTCTTCTCCCAGCTGAACTCGCTGCGGCCGAAGTGACCGTACGCCGCCGTGCGCTGGTAAATCGGGCGCAGCAAGTCGAGCGTCTCGACGATCTGACGCGGCTTGAGCCCGAACACCTGACGAACCGCCAACGCGATCTTGTCTTCGTCGATGATCGACGTGCCGAACGTCTCGACCATCACGCTCACCGGCTCTGCCACGCCGATCGCGTACGAGACCTGCACTTCGCACCGCGTCGCCAAGCCAGCCGCGACCACCGTCTTCGCGATGTACCGGCCCATGTACGCCGCCGATCGGTCAACCTTCGAGGGGTCTTTGCCCGAGAACGCACCGCCGCCGTGACGGCCCATGCCGCCGTAGGTGTCGACGATGATCTTTCGGCCCGTCACGCCCGAGTCGCCCATCGGCCCGCCAATGACGAAGCGGCCCGTGGGGTTGATGAAGAACTTGGTTTTCTTGTCGATGAGCTTGCCCGGCAGCGAGGGCTTGATCACGTCCTCCATGATCGCCTCTTTGATGCGTTTGTTGCTGACGTGCTCGGCGTGCTGAGTCGAGAGCACCACCGCGTCGATGCGCACCGGCTTGCCATTGACGTACTCCACCGTCACCTGGCTCTTGCCGTCGGGGCGAATCCAGTCGTGCTTCTTGCGGCGAACATCGGCCAGCTTGCGGGTCAGCGCGTGGGCGTAGTGAATCGGAGCGGGCATCAGCTCGGGCGTCTCGTTGCACGCGTAGCCGAACATCATGCCCTGGTCGCCGGCCCCTTGTTCTTTCTTGCTGCCTTCGTCGACGCCGCGGGCGATGTCTTGCGACTGCCCTTCAATCGCCACCATCACGCCGCAGGTGTTGCCGTCGTACCCCATGGCCGAGTCGGTGTAGCCAATCTTGCGAATCGTGTTGCGCACGATGGTGGGGATGTCGATCCACGCCGTGGTGGTCACTTCTCCGGCGACCATCGCGAAGCCCGTCTTCACCAGGGTCTCGACCGCGATGCGCGCGTGCGGGTCTTTTTCAATCAACGCGTCGACGACGCCATCTGAAATCTGGTCGCAAATCTTGTCCGGGTGGCCTTCGGTGACCGACTCAGAGGTGAAGAGAAAATCCTTTGGCATGGCGTTGGTTTCCGTCTGGTGAGGAGTGAAGTGAGCGCGGCTATACCGCGCACCGCGTTACAGATCCAAGGGTGACTGCATCTAGCGGTGTCGGGTGGTGATTTCGGAGCCGACCGAAGCGCCGGTGAGCCAGGCGTCGACCCCCACATCACCCCGAAAATGCTTGCGAAAGAAGGCAACGGTCAATGTGTGCAGGTCGGCCCGGGCCTTGACCTTGTCGCCGCTCGACGTCTTGCAAAAGCCGCACGACAAGCCCGTGCAGGCATCGACGAAATCGAGGTGGCCGATCGAAGCGAAGGTCCACTCCGCTGACCAGGGTGCGCTGGTCGCGGCCTCGTAAAAGGTCGTGTAATTACCAGCGGCTGGGGCGCACAGCATGCCCCCCCCGGTCGAGTCGAGGGTTTCACCGGCGAAGCCCAGAGGCACCGCGAGCGGGGTGACCTGGTCGGGCACCACGTCGGGGCTCTGCGCATTGACCGGGTCGATGCCGAAGACCGCGCCCACCCGCGCATCGGCGAAGGCGGTCATGATCGCCAGTTTGCCGCCGAGGCTGTGGCCCATCACGCCCACCCGGGTCGAGTCGACGCGACCCGCAAGCGGCCCCGAGGCCGAGAGGGCCCAGTCGATCGCGGCACGGGCGTCTTTCATCATCGCGACGTGGTCGACGTTGAAAATGCTGAACGCCGGGTCGGCTCGAATCACCACGAAACCATGCGAGGCGAGGCGCTCGACCGTCGCCAAGTACATCGAGGTGTTCAGGTTCGCGCCGGGTAAAAAGACGATCACCGGCGATGGCCCCAGGCCGACCGGCAGGTGCGCGACCACCGGCGTCTGACGCGAGCCGTTCGTCACCTTGCCGCTGACCGTACTCAGGGCGTAGGGCCCCGCCACGTCGGGGGTCGTGCCATTGGCGTACGTGGCGCCCGCGTCGACCGAGCCGCCGCCGTCGGCCCCAGGAGGCTGCCCGGCATCACCCGGGGCGCTCTGACCTGCATCGAGCGCCACCGTCGGCCCACCGGCATCGACCCCGTCCGAAAGACCAGCATCATTGCCGAGCCGGGCTCCGCCGTCGGAGCGAACGCCCGCATCAAGCCCAGGCAGGGTGTCGCTCCCCGCCCCGCCGCACGCACCGGTGAACACCATCAGCGCCAAAAATGAAGATCTCATCGCCAGAGCGGCACTACGACAAGTGGGCCCCTGTGCGCCAGAGCTTGAGTCGGGCGCTTCGCTGAGGCACAAGCCAAGCCGATTGAATATTCTTTTGGCCCAGCGCGTCGGTACGGACACTATGACTCGACTCCTCGCACTTTCTCTCGCAGTGGTTGCCTCGTCGGCCTTCGCGGCTTCGGCCAAAGAAGAGGTCTCCAAACCCATCAAAACCGTCGTGAATTCGGTGCGTTTCGGCAAAGACCTGGCCGCGCTGAAGATGTTCGCGGGCGAAGAACAGGGCAAGTACATGCTCGGCGACGAGTGGGCCAAAGGCACCGACGCGCAGCGAAAAGAGTTCATCGAGCAGTTTCACCAGCTGTTCGGCAAAATCGCCTTTCCCAAGATTCGAAAGAACTTCGAGAACCTCGACTCGGTGCTCTACGACGAGCCCACGGTGAACGGCGAGAAGGCCGAGATCCCCTCCACGATTTTGATCAACCACCCGCTCAAGAAGCAGGAGCTCAAGCTCAAGTACGCGCTCGCCAAGCAAGGCCCCGCGTGGAAGGTCATCGACGTTTCGGTGCTCGGCGACTCGATGCTGCAGGGCATTCGCGATGATCAGGTGCAGCCGATCTTCAAAGAGGGCGGCTGGGAAAAGCTGCTGAGCTTGATGAAGGCCAAGAACGCTGAGCTCAAAGATGTCGTTCTGAAGTGAAGGCGCTCGGGGGGGCACTGCTTTTTCTGCTGGGCACCGCGTGCGGCGCGCCGACGATGGGCCAGGTCGAGGTCGACTCCGGCACGGTCGTGGTGGTGCCGAAGAGCGATGCCGGCGTGGCTCGAACCGATGGCGGCCTTCGCGATGCGGGTGCGCAGCCTGACGCCGGGCCGCCCGCGCCGCGAGATGCAGGCACCTGCCCCTTCACTCCGCAGTGGAACTTCGTGGTCAACGCAGGCTTCGAGTGCGCGCCGTCGACCCCTTGGTCTGTCTCGAGCGGCGTCGGCACGGTCATCGACGCCGGTCACTCTGGGAGCAATGCGCTCAAGGTCGTCGCCGATTCGCTCGGGCAGGCCCTGGCCGGGCAAGACAACGTGGTCAACGACACCGGTGGTCAGGTGTTCTGCGCGCAGCTGTGGGTGCGGGGCACGTCGCCTGAGATGCGGCTCGAGGTGCGCGTTTCGCCCTCGGGCAAAGGCTCGGCGTTCTCTTCTCCGCTCGGCAGCGACGGCGGGTGGGTGAAGGTGCCGCCGGGGGCTCCGATGGCGGTCAGCTCTGAGCGTGGAGAGTCACTCTCGGTGCTGGCGAAGACCCAAGCCGCCGTCGTGGGCGAGACGTTGATCATCGATGACGTCGAGCTGTGGCCTTCGGCTTCGGGCCGCTGCGACGAGCATTGACTGGCCACAGGCTGCGCGTCTGCGCCGCTCGCCGCTTCAACGAGTCATCGACTGCACAGACGAAGCGCGTCAGAAGCGACCTCAGCAGCACTTGCTCGGTCGCGCTCAATGAGCGCTCGAGCCCGCCCATCACGGTTCGAAGGCGCGCCTCACAGCGTCGATAGGTCGAACGGCCCTGTGCCGTGAGTTGCACGACACCTGCCCTCGCGTCGTTCGGGTCATCGCACCGTCGAACGAGGCCCGAGCGCTGCATGCGGGTGACCAGCCGCGAGACCGCCGCCTGATCATGCTGCAGCGTTTCGACGATCGCCGAGACGCGCAAGTCTCCGTGCCGCGCCAGCACCACCAGCACCTTCCACTGCGTGCTGGTGATTTTCAGAGGGGCCAAGACCCGGTCACCCAGCGTCGCCAGTCGCGAAGACGCGGCGTGCAGGAGCCCGCCGAGATCTCGGGGGGTGTTTGCCATCGCTACTCAACACCGAGCTGCTTCTTGAGCGCAGGAGGCCCGTGGCCTTCGGGGATCTCTCCGTAGATGCGCCGGATGCGATTGTTCTCGAAAAAATAAGTGAAGTACTCAGCCGGCAAGTCGATGGCTTTGCCCGTGGCCTCGAGCTTGGGCACCTCTTTGATGGGGTAGTCGAGGTACCCCGTGTGGGTGCCCTTGAGAAAGACCGCGACGCGCACCGAGTTGCCCTCGGCTTCGTCGAGCTTCTCGTTGAACCTGAAATCGGGGAAGGCCTGTTTTCGCGCCTTGTGCATCGCCAGCGCGTCAGCGAACCCGATCTTCGCGAAGAACGGCATGCCCTTCATTTGCATCGAGAATTGCGGGTCGAGCTGCGCTTGGGCCGCCGGCCAGTCACCGGCCTCGATCGCCCTGAGGTGGGCTTCGACCAGCTCGGTGGGCGACTTCGTGTTGTGGGCCGCCTCGGCGGTCATCGTCGAGGGCACCGAGGCACAACCCAAGGTGAGGCAGAGAACAACGAGGCAGAAGGGGCGCAAATGCATGTCATGACATTAACCGTCGGCTGGCGTGCCGTAAACGAAATCTGCAGTTGATTGCGGTGCGGCGCGGGGGGCACATGCGGGCCACGATGAAAATGACCATTCTGGGAGCGTCGGGCGGGTGCGGTCAGCAGCTGGTGAGCCAGGCCCTCGAGCGAGGGCACGAGATACGCGCGGTCGTTCGCGCCTCGACGTCGTGGCAGGCCCCGCGAGGCGTCGAGCGGTTGACCGGCGATCTCGACGACCCGGCTTTTCTGGGCAGTGCGGTCACCGGCGCTGACGTGGTCTTGAGCGCGCTGGGCCTCCGGCTCAAGAGCATCGCGCCGTGGGCCAGGCCCGAGGTGGCAGATTTTCTGAGCCGCTCGACGCCCGCGCTGGTGGCGGCGATGAAGGCCGCCGGTGTCACGCGGGTCATCGCCATCTCGGCTGGAGGCGTCGGAGACAGCGAGCTGCAGGTGCCGGCGGTGTTTCGCGCCTTCATCAAAGCCACAGCGCTTCGGCACGCCTACCAGCAACTGGCGGTGATGGAGTCGGTGTTGCTCAAGAGCGGGTTGGAGGTCTGTGTGTGCAGGCCGACCGGCCTCACCGATGGCCCGCGCACCGGCGGGGCGAAGGTGGTGACGGCGCTCGAAGGCCGCGCCACCATCTCGCGAGCCGACGTCGCCGAGTGGATGTTGACCGAGGCCGAGCGGCCCGCGTACCGAGGCCGCACGCCGATGCTGACGGTGACAGGCGCTGCCTGAAGCCGCAATTTTAGAGCGCTTTCTCCCGCGGGGGGCGATTTCGCGGCGTGAGCCACCCCGCCAAGGCCTCCGCCATTCTTCCACCGGCAGAGAGGGTCCCCGCCTCGGCGGCGAGCGCTTGCTTCACGGCCTCCTCCAGCACCATCGGAGCCGGGAGCCCGGCGGCCTCCCAATAGCCGGGGCGGGTCGAGAGCAGGTCTGAGGTCAGCCCCTCGACGAGCTCCCGGGCGACCGAGAAATCGGCGCGCGTCACCAGCCTGATCCAGTGTGACGACAGGCGAGGCGTGATGAGGGGTATCTTCAGAAGCAAAGGCTTGCGACCCATCACCGCGGCCAGGCGCTCCAGAATTTCACGACCAGAGAGGGCCTCCGGGCCGGCGATGTCCCACCAGGTGCTTTGGGGGAGCGCCAGTCGCGCACCCGCGAGGAGCGCCGCGATCACGCCTTCGAGCGCCACCGGTTCGCTGCGGTGCGAGAGCCACGCAGGGAGCACCATCGCAGGCAGACGCGCCGCGAGGTCGCGCACGATGGTCCACGAGGCGCTGCCGACGCCGATGATCATGCCGGCCCGGAGCTCGAGCGTCGGTACGGGCCCGGCACGCAGCACTTCACCGGTCTTCAATCTCGACAGAAGGTGCTCCGAGGGCGGGCCCTGGGGGGCCACTCCGCCCAGGTAGATGATTCGGCCCACCCCTGCTTGACCCGCGGCCTCGGCAAAATTCTTGGCCCAGCGCAGCTCGTCTTCGGCCCAAAGCGCGACGTGCGAACCCATGCCGTGAACCAGGTAGTAGGCGATGTCGCAGCCTTCAAGGGCCGAGCGCAGCGATGCGGGCTCGCCGATATCGCCTTGCACCCAACGCCGGTGCGGCCACTGGCGGCGCGCGTCGTCGGGTCTGCGGGTCAGGCATCGAACTTCGTACCCGGCCGCCTCCAGCGAACCATGCAGGTTTCGGCCAATGAAACCGGTGGCACCGGTGAGGAGCACACGCTGGGACATGCCGGCTTCTACCCCGGTGAGGGAGCGGACTCCATCAACCCCGGACCGTGTCGTGCGTTCTCTGAGGTGGTAGACGCACGGCTGATGGCAGCGAAAGACATTGCAGGGCCGGGCATGCTCGAGTTCTTGGGTGGCGTACGCCGGCACGGGTTTCTCGAGTACGTCGAACGGCTGTGGCGTACGCACGGCGATCTGTTTCAAGTGCGAGTCGGCCCCAGAAGGCTGGTCTTCGCCATGCACCCCGAAGCGGTCGGCCAGGTCAACGTCGGCAACCGGCAGAACTACGACAAGCTGGGCAGCTACGACCTGGTCAGGCGCCGGCTGCTGGGCGAGGGGCTGCTGGCGAGCACCGGTGACCTGTGGCGCCGGCAACGCAAGCTGATGGCGCCCTTTTACACGCCCAAGGGTGTGCAGGCCTACGCGGCCATCATGCTCAAAGACGCCGCGCGACTGGTTGAGCGATGGCAGGGGCTGGCGGCTCAGCGCGCGCAGATCGAGATGGCCGAAGAGATGACCTTCGTCACCGCGTCGATCATTCTCGAGGCGATGTTCAGCACCGAGACGACTGAATCGATCGTCGACATGAAAGACGCGGTCGAGACGATGATCGCCTTCGTCAGCGCCCAGCAGTCGGGCCTGGTGGCGCCGCTGTGGCTGCCCACGGCCCGCAACCGCAAGTACCTCGCCGCGCAGCAGCTGGTTCACCGGTCGATCAACGGGTTGATCGCTCAGCGGCGCGAGACCCCTGAGGCGCAATGGCCTGACGACCTGCTCTCACGCCTGATGCGCTCGCGAGATGAGGAAACCGGCGAGGCGATGTCGCAGAGCCTGTTGCGTGACGAGTCGATCACCACTTTCTTCGCGGGCCACGAGACCACCGCGCGCACGATGACCTTCACCTGGTACGCGCTCGCGGCGAACCCCGGGGTCGCAGCGCGGCTTCACGAAGAGCTCGACGGCGTGCTCGAAGACCGCACACCCACCACGGACGATCTGCGGCAGCTGCCCTATGCGTTGCAGGTCATCAAAGAGGTGCTGCGGCTCTACCCCCCGGCGCCGTTCTACGTGCGTGACGCGAAGGGCGAAGACACCATCGACGGTCGCGCAGTGCCCAAAGGGGCGGCGGTGATGATGTCTCCGTACTTCACGCACCGGCACCCCGACTTCTGGCCCGACCCGCTGTTCTTCAACCCCGACCGGTGGGCGAAAGACCAAGAATCGGCGCGCCACCCCTACGCGTACCACCCCTTCGCCGCGGGCCAGCGCATCTGCATCGGCAACAACTTCTCGCTGCTCGAGAGCCACCTCTTGCTCGCCGTGTTGGCCCACCGTTTCGCGCCGCGCCTGCAGCCCGGGTTCGCGCCGCGCTGGGTGATGCAGGGCACGCTCGGCACCTCGAATGGGTTTCCGATGGTGCTCGAGCCGCGGAGCAAGCCGCAGGGGTGAGACGACGTCAGGCCTTGTGGTACGGCTCGCCGCGAATGATGGTCACCGCGCGGTAGACCTGCTCCAGCAACACCAGGCGGGCCAGCCGGTGCGGCATGGTCATCGCCGAGAGTGAGAGTACCAGTGCGGCTTTGGTGCGAACGGCGTCAGAGAGCCCCTCGTCACCGCCGATGGCGAAGGCCACGTCGCGACCCTGCATCTGTTGACCCGAGAGCCACTTGGCGAACTCGACGCTCGAGAGGCTCTTGCCGCGCTCGTCGAGGGCTACCAGGCAGTCGCGGGGCCCCAGCTTGGCCAGCAGCGCCGCACCCTCGTCGGTCTTCGCCTTGTCGCCCGACGCGCGTGACTCCGGCAGCTCGAGCAGCTGCACTTTGAAGCCATGCGAGAGGCGCTCGGCGTACTCGGTCACGCCAGGCGAAAAGAGCCCGGAGCGATCTTTACCGACCGACAGAACGGTGAGCTTCAGCCGGCCACCGAGACGCGCGGAGCGTCGCTCCACAGCCCTTCGATGTCGTAGGTCTCGCGCTTGTCGGGCGTGAAGAAGTGCACCACCACGTCGTCGAAGTTGACCAACACCCAGTCAGGCGAGGCCTCGACCCCGCTGGCGTTGCGGCCGGTCAGCTTGACCGCTTCGCGGGCTGCGTCGGCGAGGGCTTCGAGCTGGCGATCGCTCTCGGCGGTGGCGAGCACCACGTAGTCGTACCCGACGGCCGCGCCTTTGCGCCGCACGTCGAGAATCATCACGTCGAGGGCTTTCTTTTCGCTGGCGCTGTGCGCGACGAGCTGGGCCAACTTGAGCGCCTCGTCGTTGGGAGGCATCGCGGGCCGAACGCTGGGCTTCTTGGGCTTGCTCGGCTTGGCCTTGGCGCGAAGCGAGGGCCGCTTCGACTTTCGCACCACCCGCTTCTTCGACGACGACGGGGCCGCCTTGCGCTTCGGAGCGGCCTTCGACGACTTCGCCGACCTGGAGGGCTTCGAGGCCTTCGCCGGCTTGGCGCTCGCGCGCTTCGGCGCGGCTTTGCTCGAGGTCTTCTTCGCGGGCTTCTTGCTGGTGGGCTTTTTCTTCTTGGCGGCCATGCCGCGGCTTGTACCCTAAGGTCTCCATGGCAGGCCACGCTTCTTGTCGGGGCGGCAGCCGCTCACGGGGTGCCGGCGTCTCGCGCGAGGGCCGGCGGAGCGACCGCGGGCACCCCGGCATCAGCGACCTGGGGTAGCTCGGGCACGGTCGCGCTCAGCCCCTGCATCAGTGACCCGGCCGTTGTCTCAGCGGGCAGGGCGGTGCCTTTGGCCCACAGGTTCAGCAAGGCTTGACCCGCTTCAGGCCTGCGCCACCAGCCAGGGCCCAGGCGCTCGCGCAGGGTGGCCGCGAGCAGCATCGAGCGGAGCATGGTGGCCGAGCGGAGAAAGTCATCGGTCTCGAGCCGCATGCGCACCCCGTCTTCGGGGGTCATCTTCACGCCCAGCGCATGGGTCATGATGGCCACGAAGCGGGCGCGGGCCGCGGCATCGGGCATGTCGGTCAGCTCGAGCCTGGCCAGCACGGTGCCGGCCGCTCGGCGAAGGGCGAACAATTGCTGTGCCTTGGCGGCCGCGCGCACGGCGGAGCGGTCATTGACCTTCATCTCGGCGAGCCACTCGTCTTCGGTGAGCAGGGTCGCGAAGAGGGCGCCGCCCAGCTGGGTGATGGCGGGGTCTCCCAGGCGCGAGGTCTCGAAGTGGCCGGTCTTCGACGAGAGCAGGGCGAGCGCGGTGCCGAGCTCAGAGAGCAGCAGCGCCTGATCTTTGAGCCCGCCCAGCGGTCGAAAGCTGACCCGCACATCGTTGCCCCGCGGCGCCACCGTCAGCGGCAGCGGGTTTTTCTTCGCCGCCTCGGCCAGGTCGAGGGTCAGCCCCGGCCGGCCGTACAACCCGAGGGTGCCCAGGGTCTGCACCGCCCTCGCCGCCACCTGCGCCTTGGGAAATGCGGCGTCGACGTTTTGAGGCACCTTGAGCAGCCTCGGCAAGTCGGCGCGGGTGATCGCCTCGAGGGGCAGCTTGAGCTCGTTGTCAGAGAGCTCTTTGAGCGTGGCGCGCCAGAGCTCGTCGGTGTGCTCGAGCAGCCGCGATGAGACCTTGGCCAAGGCATCGAGGTCGAGCTCGCGGCTCTCGGTCGCGAAGTCGAGGGCGGAGGTGACCTCGAGCGAGGCGAGCACGTCTTTGACCTTCGCGTCGCGCTTGCCCAGCGCCGCGTCGAGCTGCTCCGCGGGTACCAAACAGGCCGCCCACAACGCCTTGCGCTTGACCGCGCTCTTCTCGTTCACCAACTGCCGGGTCAGCTCGCGCCAGTGCTGTTCTTTCGTGTCGACGGTGCAGATGAGAGACGCCTCGAGGTTGGCGATGGTGGTGTTTTCTTCAGCCACCCCGCGGGCGAGCAGGTCGCCGACGATGAAGTACTCGAGGTGACGGGCCACGCGAGGGTCGGCGGCGTTGATCTCGCGAGCGCGTCGCACCAGGTTGAGCGCGTCGTGGGTCAACCAGACTCCGCCATCTTGGCCCGACACGTCGAGGGTGGCGCCTTGGGTCCAATGCGACCAGAGGGCTTCGTCGGAGCGTTGAATCAGCTGCTCGGCCTGCGCGGAGATGCGCTCGAGCTTGGGTCGCAGCGCCTCGACCTCGGGGTTGCCGGCGTCGAGCGCCTGGCTCTGCGCGAGGTCGTTGCCTTGATCAACCGACCGGCACCCCGCGAGGGCGCAACACGTTGCAACGACGCAGGCTCGAAACATGGCGCGCACTGTACCCGGTTGCGCTCGGGCGGCTTGCTCTTCATTCGGCGGAGGTGGTGACCGCAGCCTTCGCAGAAGCGCACGATTTGCGTTCTCGTTCGGGTTTTGCGCGCAGAAACGCACTCCAGGCCTTCGCGGTGCCGGTCGCGAAGTGGGCTGATTTGGTCAGCGGTCTCCGTTCAACTTCGGGCGGTGCGACCATGACCCACCGGGTGACCTGCATCGACAGTGAGCTCGACCTCAGCGAGGCCGGGGCATTCTCAACGAGGCCGACCTGCTGCTGTGAGTCGTTTCGAAGGCGCTGCGCGCTCCGCCGAGGTTCGGTGCGAGCGCCTCACCGGCCGTGAATCATCTGCCGCTCGATGCGGTGGGTCTGCTGGTCGAGGGCATCACGACGGTGGGCGTCGTGCGGCGCTTGGAGACGGCCGCTCTTCAGCGAGGCGATGAAAGTCGCTGCTGCGCTGAGTGCCGCTGCCAGCGTGCTCCCACGAAGACGATCGAGACGGCGAGGAGGAGATAGATCGCCTGCAACGGCGGGCGGTTCGAGTAGCCGATGATCGAGATCTGCACGGTGAGCCAGATGGCCAGCGACACGCCCACTCCGATCGTCAGGAGCGGCGCGAACCGCTGCTGACGCCAGACGAGCACCGCCACGAGGGCCGGCATGATGCCCAGCACCGTGAACAAGAGGCACCCTGGCCAGAAGGAGTTGCCGAACGGAGAGCCACGCAGCGCTGACAGCGGCAGAGGAAGGAGCTCGCCCTCGGGGCCCAGCATCAAAGCCGCCCCGCCCCCGATGGCGCCGAGGCTCAGAACGCTTTCGAGCACGAACGCGGTCATCGCCAATGGGCTGTGTGCCTGTCGCTTGTTCATGGAGCGGGTGAACGCAAGCGTCGGTCCGCGAGGGATGGCGTGGTCGGCGGCACGTGCGGTGCACGTTCGAAGTCGCACACCTCACTCACCTCGAAAGAAGACCGTCATGACTCCAAACAGCCAGGCCGCCGTCGATTTGAAGCAGGCCATCAGCGACTCGTTGAGCGTACTTCGCCGTCTCCGTGACGAGATTCGAGTCAACATTCACCTCGCGCGAATGGACGCGAAGGATCGTTGGAATGCGTTGGAACCGCAGTTTTCGGTCGCCGAAAAAGCAGCGCTCGAGTTGAGCGAGGTGTCGAAGCGCACCGTGCAGGCGACCGTCGAGGCGTTCGAGCTGCTCAAAGCGTCTCTGACCGCCAAGGCGTGAGCCAGCGAGCGAACGTCACCGACGCGGTGGGTCGAGACGCCAGCTCATGCGGCCAAGGCAGTCTGGGTCAAAGGCGTCAACCGTTCGACCACGTACGCACGAGTCTCCAAGTACGTGCGTTGCTCGAGCGCAGGCCCTGCGATGCCGTAGCGCTCGAGGTTCAGGTCAACCGTGAGCGCGGTGGTCTTTGACTGCATCGGCAGCGCGTTGAGGGCGCCACGCAGGGCCTGGCGAACGGCGAGCCCTCCTTCTGACAAGCACCACTCCACCACGTCCCACCCGTGGCGCGAATGCCGGCCTTCGTCGCTCGCGAGCTCTTTGAGCAACCGCGCGGTCGCCGGGTCTTCACAGCCAGTCACCAGCTTGGCGATCAGCCGCGCCGAGAACCCCTCGAGTAACGCTCCCTCGACCAGCGAATCGACCGCCAGCTGCGCCAACGCCAACTCGCGCACCGCCGGCACCCTGCGCTTCGTCGCCGCCTGGGGAAAAGGGGCTGGCCCCTGCGCTCGCCCATCGAGCGAGGCCGCCAGTGAGAAGCAGAGCTCGGCATGCCGAACCTCATCGAGCGCGTCGCGCTGGGCGCTCGCCAGCAACGAGGCAGGCGCTCCCAGGCTCATCAGGTCGAGCGTCAGCTGCGCGAACGCCGCCACTGAGGCGTGTTCGGTGCGGCCGTTCTGTCGCCACTGCTCGGCCAAGGGCGCCCGAAATGCGTCAGGCACCACCGGCTGCAGCGGCACCGTGCTCCAGCTCGGGTCTTCTTTGAGTGACGCCAACAACAGCTTGCCGTTTCGACGCAGCTGCCGGCCGCGAGAGAACCCGGCCATCATCATACCGGTCATCACGAAGCCGAGAAATGAGAGCGCGCCCGCCGTCATGAACCCGCCCCAGGGCACCTCCCGCTGCTTCTCGACGAGCGCCAACAGCATCGAGCCCAGCGCCCGAAGCCCCGCCCAGGCGAAGAGCACCAGGGGCGTAAGCCAGGCCACAATCGAGATGACGCCTGCGGTCTCTCGAGGCAGCCGCATCACGCCTAAAACCACCGTGAGAATCAGCGCGAAGACGAACGCGGTGACTCCAGCAGCAACGAACAGGTACGTCGGGCGAGCTGACGGCGGCTCGGCTTCGGCGGTCGCGTTTTCGGGCATCGAAGCAGGGTAGCACCGTGCTCGCCCAGAGCGCTTTACCGAGGCGAAACCGCGGGGTGCGCGCGAATCAACTCGCCCTGCGTTTCGCTCAAGCCCCTCGAGGTCGATTCGCTCGGGCGAAAATACATCAGGTTCGACGCGTCGGTGTCGTCGAGCTGGTCGGTCGTGCCGTCGGCTTCCACCGAGTGGTACAGCCCCAGGTAGTGCCCGAGCTCGTGCGCCATCACGCGGGCCAGCGAGGTTGGTGCCCACTCCAGTCGCACGGGGCCCGGAGTGCCGCACAGCGAGCCCTGTATGAAGATGCCATCGGCCAGCCCACGCCCGCCGGGGATGTGGGGCGTAGAGGCGACGACCTCGCTCGTGGTGTGGAGCACGGGGTCCGACGCCTTCAGGCACCCGGCGAGCACCACGGGCACGCCTTGCGCCGGGCTCACCGAGGCGAGCCACCCTTGGAGCTGCGTCGGGTCAGCCCGCGAAAACGTCGCGTCGGTCTCGACGCCCGGTGCCAGGGAGAGCACTTGAACGAAGGTGGCGGTCAGCTGCGCCGATGACAGCTCGGCGTTGAGCGCTTGGAGCAGCGAGGCCACTTTGGTCTCGCTCGAATTGGCGAGCGACGACGCGGGCGTGATGATCAGCCTGAGCGCGATCACCCCTTTCTGTGGGGCTTTCTGCGCGGTTCGAGCTCGCACCTGCACCTGCTCGGGGCTCGTCAGCGTGAGCCGAGTCAGCGTTTCGCAATCACGCAGCCCCAGCCGCAGATGCAGGGCCCCGTGCGGCGTGAAGGGGCCCCCGCGGCTGGGCAGTGTGAATGACGCCTTGCCCATGCCGACCGAGACGCGTTGCTCGCACTCGGCGCAGAAGGGGCCCGACTCGGCATGCTGCACAGAGGGGTGGCCCAGGTCGTCGGTGAGCTCGTCGATTTGAAAACATCGCCCAGCCGGCGAATCGACTTCGAGGCGCAGCGCCGCGGCGCCTGCTGCCCAGGGCACGGTGAGCTCGGGCGTTTGGCCGTCGAGGCCGACGCTCACTGCTCCAAAGTCGAGCCAGGGGTCGTTCGGCGCGCAGGCCCCCACCGCGAGCAGCCCTGCGATCGCGGCGCGCGTCATCGCAGCTCGTCAGCCGAGGCGTACCGGCCAATCAACTGCAGCAGCTGGGGCACCGGCTCTTTGCGAAACTGAGCGACGAGGGCCGCTTTGGCGACTGGCAGCTCGGCTGCGGCTCCAAGCCACCGAATCAGCGCCACACGAACGGCGGGGGCGGGCTCGGTGGCAAGCAACTGCCCCGCGCGGGTCATGGTCGGCACATCACGCACCCCGAGCGCGAGCAGCGTCTCGACGATGGCGGCTCGTACCGCGGGGTCGGCCTCGTGCTCCAGCCGCTCGAGCAACAGCGGGGCGGCGTCTGTCGCGGGCATCTGGCGCAACGACCGAACCGCGTGCTCTCGCAGGCTGGGTGACGCATCGACCAGGCGCGGGGCGACGTCTGGTGTGAAGCGCCCGTCGCCGGTGTTGCCGATCGCATCGACCACGTCGACCACGCGTGAGTCGTCTGTGGCGTTCGCCAGCTCGGCGCGCAAGGCGTGGGTCAGCTCTTCGCGGAGCTCTGGAGTCAGCGCATCTGTGCGGCCCACCAGATGCCCCAAGGCTCGCACGCTGGTGCTGGCGACGAGCTTCGACTCGGTGGCGCGCGAGGCAGTGACGAGCGCTTGGGCCGACTCCCGGGTTGGCGTGGGCACATCTGAGAGCGCCGAGCTCGCGCGGGCGCGGTCGAGCTGTGCGAGCGCCGGGTCGCCGAGCGCCGAGGCCAACGCGGCCCGCGCTTCGGGGGTGCCGCATTGCTCGAGCGCCAGAAACAGAGCAGGGCGAAGCGGCTCGGCGACGGCCCCAGAACGCACCTGCGCGAGCAGCGTGCTGGCCGCTTCAGGGTGCGCCCGAAGCCACTCCGCCAGCAGCAACGCCGCCGCGTACGCGTCGCCCTTCGCGCTCTGGTGGTACACAGCCTCGAAGCGCTTCATCACGTCGCTCAATGACAACGCAGCCACCTCTGGCCTCGGCGCCGCGCGGGTGTGCGAGGGCATCGCGAAGGGGTCTTGCCAATCGAACTTCGTCACCTCGTCGCCGGCGGGTGGCATCACGAACGCGGCGTCGTCACGCGTCAGGCTGAAGCGCTGGGTCAAGTCAGCCAGCACCGCGCCTTGAGCCTTGAGGCGTACCCGTTCTTCTCCGCTCACGCCGGTGAACCAGCGCCCCGTGCGCTCGAGCGTGGCCGTGGCCGTGGCGAAGAGGAGCTGGGCTTGAAACCCGAAGCCGCTGGCGCGCTCGTCTTGCCGGTAGCGCAGCTTCTTTCGGCTCACGGTGGTCGCGCCGCCGGGCACATCGGTGGCTTGATAGGTGGCGACATACGAGCCCACGCCGTCGGTCTGCTCGAGCTCCCACGAGGGGGCAGCGTCACGCAGCACGAGCTCGAAGGGGCTCAACACCGACGAGGCGAACCGGCGGGTCTCGGGCAGCCAGTCGCGAGCGTACCCTTTGCCTTCGAAACGGCAGTCGCTGCCCACCCGCAGAAAAAAGCTGGCTTCGAGCGGCTGGGTGACGCGCTGCTCGAGCGGGGTCAGCGCCTGCACCAACGTCGGCGACGAGAACGCCGCGCGAATCACCCACTGGCCAGGCGCAAGTGAATCGACCACCTGCCAGCTCAGCACGGCGCTGAAGCGATCGGCCGGCGCCGCGGTGTCTGCCGCGCTCGCCTCGGCCTCGAAGCGCAGCACGAAGGCGTACCGCTCGCCTCGCTCGAAGGTGCACGTGCGCTCACCAACGGCGCTCGACGCCGGCACCACAGGTCGGGCAAGCCCGAGCCAGACCGCTCCCGCGACGAGGCCGAGTCCGATGAGCGCGACGGCGAGGCGCTTCATCACGTTTTGCTACTGCAACTCGATCGGTGACTCGAGCTTGCGGGTCAACAGCGGGATGGTCTCAGTCGGGTTCTTGTAGGTGAAGATGTTCACCGTTCTGCTGATGCTGAAGAACCCGATGCCAATTCGCCCGACCACATCAACGCTCACGTTGAGCCAGTTGATCGTTAGGTTCCACTGCAGGTCGCCGAGAATCGTGAGCTTGGTCACCGCCATCGTGCCCGGGTCGGTGCCGGTCACGCCCCAGCGCAAGGTGGTGATCAGCGGCAGACCAAGCTCGATGATCTGCACGGTCGCGACCGCGGCGGCCTTGGCGATGAAAATGTCGATGCCGCCGGTGACGTTGCCCGTCAGCCCGACCGAGGGCGTGACCGTCGCTCGAAGCGAGCCGACGCTGGTCGCCGTCGACAGCTCAGGCGTCGCCGGGTCATTGCCGTCTTTCGCGCTGACGGCGAGCTCGGTGGTGATGCCGACGTTGCCTCCCACGCCGGCGGTGATGCCGACGCTGACCGGCCCGAACCCGAACGACAAGCCGGGAAACTGAAAGGACTTCGCGACCATGAACGGCATCGAATAGGTCTGATCGGCGGTGCTGTTCTGATACCCGAACACGCTGGTGCCGAACGCCTCGACGCCCACGTCGACGAAGCTCGACTCTTTGGTGACGAGCGCGCCGCCCTTGCCGAAGGCGCGAAAGAGCTGCACCGAAAAGTCGCGGCCGATTTTGCCTTTGATTTCGACGACGCCCTCGGTGTCGGTGCGTGCGCCCCCCAGGTCGAGTGAGTTGGCGGTGCGAAGCCTCCCGATCAACGCCACCCGCTCCGGGCTGCCGACGCTGCGCTCCCACGTCGAATCGAAGCTGTGTGCGGTCGCCTGGCCGGTCGGAGGCGTGGCCCGCACCACCCGAACCTTGAACGTCTTGCACTCGCCTTTCCCCGCTTCGCCTCCCACGGGGGCTTCGGCCTCTTGCTCTCCGGTGTTGCCACCCTCGGCGAAGCTCGCCTTGAGGCACCCGCGAACGGTGAAGTCGTCATCGTTCGCCCAGGCGCCCAGCGGAGCGATCGCCGCCCGCGTCGCGCCTTCGACGTAGAGCGCGTGGGTGAAGGTGTTCTCGGAGCCGGGCTCGAGCTCGGTGAGGGTCAGCGCCGCCACGTGGGCCTCCGGGTCGGGGTTGGCGGGGTCGTCGATCATCAGCGGCAACCAGGCCGTCGGGCTGATCTTGTTGCTCGGCGCGAGCTCGTAGGTCATCGCCGCGGTGCCGGGCAAATCGTCGAGCGCGTTGAGCTCTGCGTTGGTCAAGCCGAACTTGAGGTCGGTCGCGATGGTCGGCACCTCAGCGATCAACTCTGGCGGGAGCTTCGAGACGTCGACCTGGTTCTTGTAGGGGTCTCTGCCGTCGATGACGAAGACCGCGTTGATCAGCAAGAACGGCGCTTCAGACTCGCGGCCGCCATCTGGCACCTCGGGGTCTTTTTGCTTCGGCCAGACCACACCCACCGATGACTGCGGCCGCAAGCTGTCGAGCTTGACGTCGATCAACGTGCCGGCATCGCCCACCGGGGTCGGTGCGAGCGAGAGCATGTACACGCAGCCTTTGCCGGGGGTCGCGTTCGGCGCGTTCTGGGTATGGCAGAGCTGGTTGTCGGCATGCATCGCCGCGGCCGCTGAGAACACGACCGGTGGGGCGTCGGTGGTGGTGGGCGTGTTCGAGAGGCGGAGGCCGCGATCGAAGTCGACCGCGAGGTTGGCGACGGCGCCCGCTCCGACCCAGGCCGCGCACTCGGTGGTGGGGTAGATGTCGGCGTCGAAGACCTGCTCGACGTTGTCTCCGACCAGCCTCAGCTCGATGCCGTTCGAGTCGCAGCTGCGAGGGTTGACCGGGTCGGCTGGGGTGGCTTCGACGAATGAGAACGTCACCACCACCGGCGTCGTCGTCGGCTTGGCGAGGTCGGCGCTCGACGAGGTGATGCCGAAGCGAATCGGCAGCGGGTTGTTGAGATACAGCGGCTTGCTGAGGTCGTACTTGGGGTGAAGCGTGGTCAGCCTCGCGCGGGTGATGCGTGCGCCCGGAGTCACCGGAGCCGCCACGCACCCGCCATCGAGCTCGACGGTACCGGCGCCGCAGACGGGCGCCGATGGGGTCGCGACGCAGAAGCCCTCACGCTCGACGGTGCCGACGCCGCACTTCAGCGCGCTCGGAGTCGCTTGAGGCCCGCCACACGCAGATGAAAACAACGACACTACCGTCACGACAGCCACGCCAACCAGTCGTCTCATTGTGCCCGTCGCTATGGCGTCGTCGATCGGGAGTCAACAGAACTTGCAGAGGGCCAGGGCGCATCGCCACCGCGCCTACAACTGCCCGCATCGCTCCCGACCACGGCTATAAGGGTCGCGCCATGCCAGCCGCTCCACAGTGGGCCGCCGCCCGGGCCCGACAACAGCTCTACGCCGCGCTGCGGGCCTGGTTCGCTCACGCGGGCTACCTCGAGGTCGAGACGCCGTACCTCATCGCGACCCCGGGCATGGAGCCGCACATCGACCCCTTCGAGACGCCGTTCGTGCCGCAGACCGAGGTGGGCCGGCGCCGCTCGCTCTACCTTCACACCAGCCCCGAGTACGCGATGAAGCGCCTGCTCGCCGACGGCAGCCCGCCGCTGTTTCAAATCTGCAAGACGTTTCGCAACGGAGAAATCTCACCGACGCACAACCCCGAGTTCACCATGCTCGAGTTCTATCGCCCGCATGCCGACTACTCGGCGATCATGCGCGACCTCGAGCAGGTGCTCGCCACTTCACCGCTGGCTGGGCCCTTCGCCCGCACGCCCTATGAGCGCCTGACGGTGCGCGAGGCCGTGCTTCGCCACGCCGAGCTCGACCTCGCCCAGTACCCCGACGGCCCATCGCTCAAGCGGGCGGCCGATGCGCGCGGCATCTACACCGGGCAGTCGACCGACTTCGACGACTTGTTCTTTCACGTCTTTCTCGAGCGCGTCGAGCGCAAGCTGGGCCACGAGCGGCCCACCTTTCTCATCGAGTACCCGGCCTCGATGGCCTCGCTCTCGCGGCTCAAGGCCTCAGACCCGACTCTCGCCGAGCGCGTCGAGCTCTACGCGAACGGCCTCGAGCTGGCCAACGGCTTCACCGAGCTCACCGACCCGGTCGAGCAGCGCCGCCGCCTGGTCGAAGAGCAGGCCCTGCGTACCCGCGCCGGCCGCCCGGCCTTTGCACTCGACGAGGCCTTTCTCGAAGCGCTGCCCCGAATGCCCCCCTGCGCCGGCATCGCGGTGGGCCTCGACCGGGTGTTGATGCTGATGCTGCAGGCGCCGACCATCGCCGACGTACTCCTGTTTCCCGCGAAGGACTTCGTATGAACCGCATTGCCCGTACCGTCTTTGCCGGAGCCGCCACCTTGGGCATCACCACCGGGCTCTCACCGGTGGTCTCGGCGCTCTCGTTTCTCGACCCGAAGTACCAAGACCCGGTGCTCCACTTCTGGGCCCGCTCGGTGCTCGCGTCGGCCGGGGTTCAGCACCAGGTAAGAGGCCTCGAGCACCTGCCCACCGGCAACTTCGTGCTGGTCGCCAACCACCTCTCGAACTTCGACGCGCTGGTGCTCTTCGCGCACATTCGGCGACACATGCGCTTCGTCGCGAAAGAAGAGCTCAAGCGCGTGCCGATTCTGGGCCTCGCGCTGCGCCGCGCCGGCAACATCTTCATCGACCGAAAAGGGTCGTCGGCCGATCGCCAGAAGCTGCACGAGGCGGCAAAGGCCGTGCGCGAGCGGGTCAGCGTGGTCTTCTTTGCCGAGGGCACCCGCTCAGAAGATGGCGTGCTGCGGCCCTTCAAGAAGGGAGCGGCGATCATGGCCCTCGAAGCGGGGGTGCCTCTGGTGCCGGTGGCCATCGCCGGCACGCACCTCATCTTGCAGAAGGGCTCGATGATCATTCACCCGCACCCGGCCGCGCTGGTAATTGGCAAGCCGATTGAGACCGATGGGCGCTCGGTCGACGCGCGCGATGAGCTCACCGACGAGGCCCACGCCGCGGTCGCCGCCCTGCTGACAGAAGGCAACGCGATGGTCGAGCAGATGGTGCAAGAGCAGCAACCGTCGCGGGCGATGCGCTGATCAGCCGAATCGTGCGACACCGCGAATGAGCGGGGCGATTCGCCGCACACGGGCTTCGGGGGTTGCGACTACACTCCGCGTCTATGTTTGCGACGCTGGCGGTCGTCGTCCTCTGCGCCACTCCGACTCCCAGCAGCACGCCGCTCGTCGCCAAGATGAAGTTGGCGATGGGTACCTTTCGCTTCGTCGGGCTGAGCGCTGAGCTGCAGACTTTCATACCCGAGCATCTGGCGCAGTCGCTTCAGTCGCGCGGCGTCGAGGTGATGAGCGAGCAAGACATCAAGCAGATGCTGGGCCGCGAGCGACAACGCGAGCTGCTCGGCTGCAACGAAGAGAGCGCCTCGTGCCAGGCCGAGCTGATGGGCGCCCTCGGTGCCGAAGGCGTGGTCGTCGGTGACGTGGCGCAGGTCGGGGGCTTGATTCAGGTCAACGTGAAGATCGTCTCGGGGGTGACTGGCAAGCCGCTCGCCACCTTCGCCACCCGCGTCGAGAGAGAACGCGACCTGCTCGACGCCATCGACCGGGCCGCCATCGCGCTGGCCCACGCGCTGGTGCCGGCCCACTCCGCGACGCTGGCGCTCGATGACGCTCCGCCAGTGGTGACCTCAGCGCCAGCCATGGGCCGCCGCTCGTGGTCGGCGGTGCCGGCGATTGCCGGTGCGGTGGTGACGCTCGCCGGAGGCACGCTGCTGGTGCTCGCCCAGCTCAACCACGACGCGCTGACCCGGCGCGATCGCACCACGCCGCTGACCCAGGAGACCGCGCTGCTCACCGCCAACCGGGGCGCGTCGTTTCAGACGCTCGGGCTCATCGGGGTCGGCGTCGGTGGCGCGGCCCTGTTCGCGGGAGCGCTGATGTTTCTGCTGGCCGCTCCCGAGGTCGATACCATTCAACCCAGCATCGCCTTCGGGCCGAGCGGTGCGACTGTGACTGTTGGAGGCTTTTTCCCGTGAGACGAGCTTGGTGGCTGTGCACGGTGATCGCCCTCAGCGGTTGCTATGACTTTCGAAAAGACCTCCTCGAGTGCGTTCGTTCGGGTCAGTGCGCAGTGACCACGCTCGATGGCGGTGACGGCACGACCGGTGCCGACGCGGGCCCGGGGGGCAGCGGTGATGGAGGCACGGTCGTCGCCGGTTTTCGCCAGGAGATCTGCTCGACGTCGAATTGGTGTTGGCAGAGCCCATTCGCCAAGAATGAGCTGAGCGGCGTCGCAGCGCTGGCCGAGAACGACGTCTGGGTCTTCGGCGTGCTGGGCACGGTGATGCACTTCGATGGCACTGCGTGGGCCCGACAGCCCCGCGCGACGTCGATCGCGTTCACCCAGGTCGTGGTGGCCGGAGCGCGCGAATTCTTCGTCGGCTCGAACGTGGGCGTCTGGCACTACGACGGCTCGAAGCTCGCCGTGCTGCCAGGCAGCTTCGTCGCAGCGCACATCGCGGTCATCGGCGGCGAGATCTGGGCGATTCAAGGCCCGAATGAGTCTCGCACGCTCAAGCATTACGTCTCGGGCGCGTGGGTCGACCTGAGCGCGCCCAAAGACCCCTCGACGACGGGGGCCCAGCCCGAGGTGATTTCGGTGTGGGGCCCGGCGGCCAACGACGTGTGGTTCGCGGGTGGCAATGGCTTTCTCTTTCACTGGGACGGCAGCGGCTTCACGGTCGCGCCGAAGGTGCCCACCAACGGCGCGCCGGTGCTGGTGCTCGGAGGCTTCGGCACGCAGCTCTTCGCCGCCGATTCGAACGGAGGCGTCTACCACTCCACTCGCCCGGGCTGGGAACCTGTCTACAACGCCGCCGGATACGTTCGCACGATCGCCGGGGTGGCTGAGAACGACATCTGGTTCGGAGGCCAGTATGGCGTGACCTCGCATTTCAACGGGTCGATCGTCGAGGCCACGGGGTCTACCGGTGATTGCGAATCAAACCTGCTCAACGCCGGAGTGGGCGTCTGGGCGGTCGACTTGTGTGGCAACGTTCTGCGCCGCGGTGCCGGCTCGTGGACGCGATTGTTCGAGAATGGAGTCATCAGCGCCTACACCTCGGTGCATGGCAGCGGCGCGGCCGATGTCTGGGTCGGCGGAGAGCACGGAGTGCTCCAGCACTTCGACGGCACCTCGTGGACGCAGTCGAGCCTGGGCACCGAGACGGTCGGCGGCCTCTGGGTGCTCTCGCCAACGAGCGCCTTCGCGACCGAGAGCGTCGATAACCCCAACGTTCCCACTCACATCTACCATTGGAACGGCACCGACTGGCGGAGCGCGGCCACGTCGACGCAAGGCTCGGCGGCCATCTGGGCCAGCCCGAGCGGCACCGCGTGGGCGGTGGGCTTCAAAGGCAGCATCGTCAAGGTCAGCCCGTCGGGTGCGAGCTTCACCAGCGTGCCCCAGGCCAGTGGTGTCACGCAGAACCTGTCGGCGGTTGCGGGCTCGTCAGACACCGACGTCTGGGCGGGCGGCTCGGGTGGAGTGCTGCTGCATTCGACCGATGGCATGACCTGGGCGAGCGTGGTTTCTCCAGTGACTGACCGCATCGTCTCGTTGTGGGCCGAGCCCGGCTCGACCACCAATGCGTGGGGCACCACCTTCGACCAAACCATTCACTGGGACGGCACCCAGTGGCGAATCAAGCCGCTGATCGACACCCAGAATCGGTTCATCACCGGTGCGGGCGCAGAGCTGATGACCTGCGACTCCGAGGGTGGCATTCAGCGCGGGCCGGCGAGCTCGGTGGTGACCGAAGAGAGCGGCACCATCAACTGGCTCCGCGCCGCGTGGGAGGGCCCCGGTGGCCACCCCGGCGTCGCCGTCGGCACCCGCGGCACGATTCTGGTGCGCCTGTAGCGCACCCGTTCGTCTTGAGTGACTCGAACGACAGCATGGGCTGCGTGACGAGCTTGGACCGGTCGGGCATGAACGGTGTTTCGCTTTTTGGCCTCGGTGGTGTCAGGAGCCGTACGCCATGCTCCTTCGAGCCCTCGTCTTCGCCTCGGTCGTCGTTCTCGTCGGTTGCCCGGCCGAGCCCGGTCTCGACGGCGGGCTGACGCCTGCCGACGCTGGGGCGTCAGACGCTGGGCAACAGACAGACTCAGGGGTCGTCACTGCCGATGCGGGCCGCGAGGCCGACTCGGGGCTGCCTTTTACCGACGCAGGCGGCGGAGCGCTCGACTCAGGCGCCATGAACGACGCTGGCGTGGGCCTTGACTCGGGCGTACCGCTTGGCGACGCAGGCGTGAAGGGCCCGGTGCAGTTGAGCCTCGCGCTCTCTCGCGATGGCGGCGACGTCATCGCCTGGGTGACCGCGGTCAACGGCGTCGATGCGGGGCAGGCGGGGCTCGCGGTGAGCATCGCCGCGAACGGCGTGGCCCTGGCGGTCACCGACCTCGGTGCCGGCCGGTATCAAGCCACCGCGACCCCCACGGTGACGAGTGGTGAGCTGCCCATCGTCGCGACGCTTGGCGCGGGCACGGTGTCGAAGGTCGCGGTGGTGTTGCCCACCATCGACCCAGCCTGGGGCCAACCCGAGCGGGTCGACGGGCTGGTCAACACGCCTGGCACCGAAGACAGCGCGACGGTCAGCCCCGACGGCCAGTGGCTCATCGTTGGCACCTACTCGCCCATCGACATATTGGCCTGCGTTCAGAAGCTCGGCACGGGGCCCAATGATGGCCGAAACAGCGCGTGTCAGACCTCGACGGGCCCCTCGACCGGGCCCAGCCGCCCCCGCATGCCTGGCGCCTCGCGGGTCGTCTCGCCCACGCGAATCATCAACGTGGCGCCCAACCTGTGCCTCGACAACCCCGACGGCGGTGACTTCGCTTTTCCACTCAGCGACGGTGGGGTCTTGGTGTTAACCCTCGCGCCGGTGGTGGCGTACGGCTTCGCCCGGCAACCCGATGGCACGTTCGCCACGCCCTTCGTCATCGCCTTCGATGAAGATGGCATCTCGTCGAGCTGCTGCTTCACTTTCGTCGGTGCTCCGGTCGGCGGCGTGGCGAGGTTGCTTTACGGCAACAAGCGCTACGACGTGCTCAATGACACCACCCGGCCGTGGGTTACGCAGATCGCGCTCGGCGCAGACGCGACCCTGGGCGCCTACCAATGCGTCGCGGGCTCGGCCCAGCTGACGTTGCGGAACACGTACGTGTTGCCCGTCACGCCGTTGAACCAGACCGCCGGCAACACGTCGATCGCCAACGACTGGCTGGTCAGCGACGACGAGACGGTCGACCCCGCCATTACGGTCGCGGCGCACCTGACCGATGCAGGCGTGACGCCATGGCAAGCGATGCCGCTGCCCGAGGTCGGCGACGATCGCCGCCAACCGGTGCTCGAAGGCGGGCGCATTTTCTATTATCGAAATGCCACCATCGCCTCGACGCCCTGGCTGAGCACGGCGCCCACCAGCCGCTCGTCATTCGGAGCGCCCCGGGTCGAACTCGCGGGAGAATTGCTGCCGCAGGGCCCACTGCCGGCGGCTCCGGGTCGGGTGGTCGGGCTGGGCCAGCCGACCTTCGCGCACTTGGCCGACGGCACGACCGAGCTGTACTTCGTCTATTACCTACGCACTTCGACCGGGTACGACTCGCAGATTGGCAGGGTGTTACAGCGCTAAGTCTTTTTCAGCGCGAAGACCCAGCGCCGGTTGGCTTCGTCGCGGCGGTCCACGATCAGGTCGACGGCCTGCCCGAGCCTCAGCAAAGCAGCAGTGGTGCCCTTGGCCTTGAGTGACGCTCCGTCATCGGCGATCTCGAGCCAGGCGCCGGCGAACGTCTTGGCCAGGTCGAAGAAGAGCACCTTCACGTCGAGCGGCGGCAGGTCGAGACGCACGTGCACCTTGCCGCCTGAGAAGCCCATCACCGTGCTGCGATACAGCGTGCGCTGCGCGGCCGGCATCGCGAGCTGAGGTGTGAACAACCGGTTCAGCACCACCTCGTTCGACAGGTCTTGCACCCGTCGTTGGGTCTCTCGCGAGGCGTTGGCGACGACCACCACCTGGGCGCGCAGGGCCTCGTCACCCGCGTTCGGGTTCAGGTCTCCGCGCAAGAGCTCGAGCGCTTCTTTGTGCAGAAAAACGCCAACGATTTCGCGCATCGGGGCCGAGAAGCGCGCGTAGGGCTCGGCGCCGACCCCGGAGTGAATGCCGGGCACGGTCGAGTACTCAGAGCGCATGTTCACCATCATCGCCTGGCGCATCACCGCGCGTGACAGGCGCTCTTCGCGGGTCAGCTCGTTCACGGCTGGCAGTCGCAGCAGGTACTCGGCGAGGGGCAGCGCGTCGGGCCTCCACACCCAGGGCTCGGTGGGCAACGCGTTGAGCGCGGCCACCTTCTCGGTCAGCCGGGCGAAGACTTCGAGGCGCTTCGGGTCGGGGCCTGCCTGCACCCGGTAGATGGGCTGCAGCGCCGGGCTCGGGTGCTCGCGCAACAAGCGACCTCCCTCGGCGTTGCACATCAGAGAGATCTGCTCGTTCCACAGCTCGACCTCGTCGCGAACGACCTCCATCACGGCGAAGGCGAGGCCTTGCCCGTCGAGCTCGACGTTGACCTCTTCACGCCGGTAGCGAACGAGCCCCCGGCTGACGGCGATGGCCATGCGCTTGCGGCCCACCTCGCGCAGCAACCGCAGGCTCTCTTCGAACTCGGCGCCCTTGAGCGGGCTCGCCTCGCGCGCATCGATCAGCTGCTGCACCGTGGCGAAGCTCAGTTTCGCGCGTGACTTGACCCGCGCGCGCTGCAGTGTGGTCTCGAGCAGCTGCCCCACACCGTCGAGGCGGTGCCGAAAGACGAGGGCCCTGCGCTCGACCCCGGGGTTGAGCGAGATGACGCCCTCAGAGAGCTGCCGGGGCAGCATCGGCACCGAAAACCCGGGGAAGTAGTAGCTCGCTCCGCGGCGCATGGCCTCGGCGAAGAGCGCCGAGCCGGGCCGCACGTAGAACGCCGCGTCGGCGATGGCGTACTCGACGAGGTACCCGGTGCCGTCGCGAGCCACGAAGACGGCCTGGTCGAGGTCTTTGGAGTGCTCCCCGTCGATGGTGACGAACGGCGTCTCGGTGCGGCCCACCAGCGCGGGGTCGTTGACGCGGGGGTCGGCGACCCAGGCGTCGGCTTCGGCGAGCACCTCGGGGCTGAAGTCGACCGAGAGGTTCAGCGCGGTCGCGATACCAAGCAGCTCTTCACGGCCAGTGGTCATGGCCGGACCGTAGGCCGGTTCGACGGGCTCACCATGAGATTCTCGATCTCACACGCAGGCCCCGATCTCACGCAGAGGCCCCCAGCGGAACTCTCATGGTGAGCCTGTCGAACCACGAACCACGAACCCCTAAGGACAATGCCGATCAGTTAGGACGGCGCTTGTGCGGGCGTCGCGGGAGGATCATAGAGGGAGCTCTGGTTTGCGGGGAGCTTTCATATGCGGCTCGAGGATTCGTTCGCGGTAGTTCCTCTGGGGTTGCCGGGCGACTTCGAG
>JANLPS010000545.1:0-13982 GCA_031367385.1 Archangium sp.
CCTTGTCGCAGGTGCTGATCAACCTGCTGATCAACGCCGCCCAGGCGATGGCCTCGACTGGCAAGATCGTGGTGACCGGGCGCACCGCGGGCTCGGTGGGCACCCTGAGCGTTGAAGACGAAGGCCCGGGCATACCGCCCGAGGTGTTGACGCAGCTCTTCGAGCCGTTCTTCACCACCAAGCCACCGGGTGAGGGCACCGGGTTGGGGCTCGCGGTCTCGAAGCACCTGTTGGCGCAGTTCGAAGGGCAGCTGAGCGCGCAGAACCGCCCGGCTCCAGCGAAGGGCGCGAAGTTCACCATCACCTTGCCCGCTCTGTAACCAGACGGAAGCGACGAAGACGGAGTAGAACAGCACCGTGCCCGCGTTTCGATCCGTGTTGGTCGCCGATGACGAAGCTTCGATTCGCCACGTCTTGACCATCATTCTCACCGAGCACGGGTACGAGGTGCGCGCGGTGGCCGACGGCGCCGAGGCGCTCAAAGAACTGCAGAGCCGGCCCTATGACGTGGTGGTCAGCGATGTGCGCATGCCGAAGGTCGATGGGCTCTCGCTGCTCAAGCAGGCGATGGCGCAATGGCCCGATCTGACTTTTTTGGTGATGAGCGCGTACGGCTCGAAAGATCAGGCGCTCGAAGCGGTCGCGGCGGGGGCCTACGACTTCATTCAAAAGCCCTTCAAGCCCGAAGAGGTCGTCTTCGTTCTGAAGAAGGCCGAAGAGCGGCTGCGCCTCGTCAAAGAGAACAAGCGGCTTCGCGGCACCAGCACCGACAACGCGCCGCTCGATCGCATGATCGGTGGCAGCGAGCTGATGAACACGCTGAAAAAACAGCTCTCGCGGGTCGCGCCGGTGTCGACCACGGTGCTGATCTCTGGTGAGTCGGGTACCGGCAAAGAGCTCGTCGCGCAGGCGGTGCACGAGCTCTCGCCCCGCTCGGCGATGCCGTTCATCACCGTCAACTGCGGCGCGATACCCGCTGGGCTGATCGAGTCGGAGCTGTTCGGTCATGCGCGTGGGGCGTTCACCGACGCTCGCACGGCCAAGCGCGGCCTGTTCTCTGAAGCCGACGGCGGCACCCTGTTTCTCGACGAAATCGGCGAGCTGCCGATGCCCGCGCAAGTGAAGCTGCTGCGGTTTCTGCAGGAGGGTGAGATTCGCCCGGTCGGCGACAACCGCTCGGAGAAGGTCGACGTGCGCATCGTCACCGCCACCTTGCGAGATCTGCCGCGGTTGATCGAGAAGGGTGAGTTTCGCGAAGATCTCTTCTTTCGCCTGCACGTCGTCAATTTGAAGGTGCCGGCCCTGCGAGAGCGGCGCGACGACATCATGCTGCTGGCGAAGACGTTCTTGGGGCGCTTCAACCGCTCGTTCAACCGCGACCCTCAGATCACCGAGTTCACCCTCGAGGCCGAGGCCTTGCTGACCGCCTACGCCTGGCCTGGCAACGTGCGCGAGCTCGAGAACGCCATCGAGCGCGCCGTGCTGATGACCGACGCCACGTCGATTACGCCCGAGAGCCTGCCCGAGAAGATCTGGGCCGCCCGGGCGAGCCCGACGCCCGAGACGAAGGCCGTTGGCGCGTTGGCGTTGCCATCGCCCAGCACGATGCAGTTCTCGCTCAAGCGCGCCATTCACGACGTCGAAGAGCGCTTCATTCGCGCGGCCCTGCGCCAGACGCGAGGCAACCGCACCCGTGCCGCCGAGCTGCTCGAGCTGAGCCACCGCGCGCTGCTCTACAAGATCAAAGACTACGGCATCGACCCCGACGCCGAAGGTGAAAAGGGGCCGGTGTAGGTCGCGCCCCGAGGCTGAAAATCGCACTCCCTAGCGATTGGGGTACAGCAACGTCCTACACACTGGCAATCGCATACCTACATATCTTTGATACATAATTAGGTGGTCAAAGAGTGATCAGGTGGTTTGACGGGCCCTCGAAAGCGATCAAACCTCCGACCCCTCAATGAGCAAGTCAGAAGACGAGCTGAAGCAGCAAAATCGAGTGCAAACGCTCCGCGAAGAGCGCCTGATGTCGAAGGCCGAGCTCGCACGGCGCTCGGGGCTCTCAGTGCTCACCATCGATCGCGTCGAGAAGGGCGCGCCGTGTCGACTCGACACGAAACGCAAAATCATTCTCGCGCTGGGCCTCAAGGTTCAAGACAAAGATCAAGTCTTCACGGGCTGAAACGGCAGTTTTTTTCGCGTGCTCGCGGTCTGGCCCTAGGCTCGACCAAGCGAAGTTCGAAGCAAGGAGTGGGTTTCATGGCAAAGGGCAAGCTGGCACTCGGGCTCGACATCGGTTCTTCCGGTGTGAAGCTCATTCAGCTCAAAGAGCAACGCCGCCGGGGTGAGGTCACCTACGCGCTGCAGAGCTTCGGCATGAAACCGTTGCCTCCCGAGGCGATCGTCGACGGCGCGTTGATGAACTCGACCGCCATCGTGCAGGCCATTCAAGAGCTGTTGGGCGAGCTCAAGATCAAGACGAAAGAGGTCGCCATCGGCGTCAGCGGCCACTCGGTCATCATCAAGAAGATCTCGATGCCCCGCATGAGCCAAGAAGAGCTCGAAGAGGCCATTCAGTGGGAGGCCGAGCAGCACATACCCTTCGACATCAAAGACGTTCACATCGACACCCAGATTCTGCGCCCCGACGCGAACGACGCGACCGGCCAGATGGACGTGCTGCTCGTCGCCGCCAAGAAAGACATGATCAACGACTACACCTCGGTGGTCAGCGAGGCCGGGTTGATACCGGTGGTCGTCGACGTCGACGCCTTCGCGGTGCAGAACTGTTTCTCGTCGAACTACGAAGTGCCCGCCGCCGAGACCATCGTGTTGATCAACGCCGGCGCCGCGGTGGTGAACATCAACATCGTCTCGCAGGGCGTCACCACTTTCACCCGCGACGTGACCATCGGCGGCAACCAGTTCACCGAAGAGATTCAGAAGCAGCTCAACGTCTCGTATGAAGAGGCCGAAGCGCTCAAGGTGGGCGGAGGTCGGTCTGACGCCGACGCTGTCGTACCTCAAGAGGTCGAAAAGGTGATGCAGCAGGTCGCCGAGCAGGTCGCTGGTGAAATTCAGCGCTCTCTCGACTTTTATGCGGGCACGGCAGCCGATTCGAACTTCTCGAAGGTCTATCTCTCAGGAGGTACCGCGAAGGTGCCGGCGCTGTTCAAGACCATCGAGACCCGAGTCGGCGTACCCGTTGAAATCTTGAACCCCTTCAAGCGCATTGAAATCGACAACCGAAAATTCGACCCCGCCTTCATCATGGACGTCGCGCCTCAAGCTGCCGTCGCAGTGGGCCTCGCGCTCCGCAAACCCGGCGACAAGCACAACTGAGTAAGGGAGGAACGAAATCATGATGATCAAAATCAACCTCCTGCCTGTCAGACAGGCCGCCAAACGCGAATCGGGCCGCCAGTTCTTGGTCGGCGGCCTGATGTTCATGGTGATCGTCGGGGTCGCGAACTACTACTGGTACTGGCTACGAGACACCGAGCGCACCCGAAAAGCAGATCAGGTCGCCGAAACCAATCGCCGCATCTCCGAGCTCGACAAGGTGATCGGCGAGGTGAACAAGCTCAACGCCCGCAAAAAAGAGGTGCAAGAGAAGCTCGCGGTGCTCGAAAAGCTGCGCAAGCAGCGCGCGGGCCCGGTTCGACTGCTCGACGCGTTGTCGACCTGCATCCCCAAAAAGGTGTGGATTGACGATTTCTCCGAGTCAAACTCCGCGGTCAACCTGCGCGGCAACGGCGACAGCCACGACGACGTCTCGGAGTTCATCAAGGGCCTCACCAACATCGTGTGGACGCCGAAGGGCATGGGCCGCATCGTCGAGCAGAAGCGTGACGCCACGTTCTCACGCGTCGAGCTGCTCACCGGTGAAGGCGCGATGGAGGACTTCCCCAACTCCGACCTCTCGCGCTTCTTCACCAACATCGAGCTCAAGGTCAGCGAGTCGGTCGCGGCGAGCGGCGGGCGCACCAAGCAGGTTCACTTCGAGATCGGGTTGTTGGCGAACTACGCCATTTAGAGAGTGACGCCATGGAACAACTGATCGAACGCATCAACAAGCTGAATGTCGCCGCCAAAGCCGGCATCTTCGCGGCCATCGGCATTTTGGCGACGGCGGGCTGCTATTTTCTGGTGATTCAAGACGTCGAAGCCGAGATCGACGGCTTGGCCAATCAGCAGGTCTCGCTCGACAAGACCTACGCCGAGAAAAAAGAGATCGCCGACAACCTCAACGAGCGCCGCAGGGAGATGGACCAGCTCGATCAAAAGCTGCAAGACGCCCTGACCGAGCTGCCCGAGAAGAAAGACATCGACGAGCTACTGGCGAACTTGAACGACGTCGGCAAGAAGTCGGGCCTCGAGATCTCGCGCGTCGCGCCCGGTCAAGAATCGGCCGAGGCGTTCTTCGCTCGCATCCCCGTCTCGATGGTCGTCACGGGCAACTATCACGAGATCGCGATGTTTCTGCAGGAGGTCGCGAACATGCGCCGCATCGTGAATGTGAACAACATTCACCTCGGCGGGCCCTCACCCAGGGGCGACAAGATCATTCTGCGCTCTGAATTTCTGGCGACCACCTTCAGGTTCGTGAACCCGAACCAGGCCACCGCGAAACCCCAATAAGCCATGCACAAACTTCTTGGTCTGACAGCATTTTGTGGGTTGGTGGTCCTGGTGGGCTGCGGCGAAGAAGCGCCGCCCGCGCCCGTCGCCGCTCCGACGCCCAAGCGGGCGGCCCCGCAGGTGTACGACGCTGGCGTCGACGCCACGCCCTACCTCTATTCGTACAACCCGATCGCCAAGCGCGACCCGTTTCGCGGCTTGAGCATCGACGACGTCGGCGCGGGGGCGAAAGAAGAGAAGGTCGACACCTGCGACGAGCCGCTTTGCCAGTTCGACATCGACGAGCTGACGCTGGTGGCGGTGGTCAGCGGTGATTCGAACCCGTTGGCGATGGTCGAAGACCGCAGCGGTACCGGCCACCTGGTGCACCGCAACACCCGGTTGGGCAAGCAGGGGGGCAAGGTCACCTCGATCTTGCGCGACTGCATGGTGGTGACGTCATTCGTTCGGGGCGCCGACGGCCGCGCTCAGCCGAACCGGCAGAACATGTGTGTGAAGAAGGAAGCGCGGCAGATGCCCGTGCTCGACCTCATGATTGGAAAGATGAGGGAGTAGCCATGCGCGACCTCAAGACAACTATGGAGAACGGAATGACCAGAAGTGTATTGCTCATAGGAGCCTTGGTTGGCTCAGTCGCGATGGCCTCGGGCGAGAGTGAGCTCAACGTGCTCAGCCGGCTCGACCTCGTACCCGCTCCGCAAGGGGCGCTGCTGACCATCAAGGGCACCAAGGCGCCGGTGTTCACCGTCTTCAGGCTCAACGACCCCGACCGCCTGGTCATCGACGTGACCAACGCGTCGACCAAGGGCATTCAAGGGCACCACGAAGGCGTGGGCCCCGCCGCCGGAGTCGTCGCCTCGCAGTTCTCAGACTCGAAGTCTGACGTCGGCCGCATCTTGATCGGCCTCGACGGCGCGACCAAGTACGACGTGCGCGCCGAGAAGACCGACTTGATCGTTCGCATCGACGGTGCGCCCGCGGCTGGCGCTGCGCCGGTCGCCGCTGCTCCCAAGGCCACTGCCCCTGCAGCCCCGGCGAGAGAAGAGGCCCCCGAGGCCAAGCCGACCTCCGACATCATCGCTTCGCGCATCGACGAGCAGCCGGTCAAGAACCCCGCCACGGTGCTCAAGGGCGTCGCGTACAGCAAGGGCTCGCTGCGGTTGTCGACCAACGGCCAGGTGGCGAAGTTCGAGCTGATCGCGCTCGCCAACCCGCCCCGGTTGGCCATCGACCTGTACGGTCTCAAGAGCTCGGCCCGCGCACCGAAGGTGAAAGACGCGCTGGTACGCGACATTCGAATCGGCCCCTCTGAAGACAAAGTGCGCGTGGTGGTCGAGAGCAGCTCGATGCCGGCCTTCCAGGCGACGCGAAACGACCACGGCCTGGTCGTCGCGCTGAGCAAGACCAAAGACGCCGACGCGGTGTCGGCCACTGAAGTCACCGAAGCGAGCCCGGCCCAAACGCCGAGCGAGGCCTACGTCGAAATCGACGGCAACCGGCTGCACGATGAGACCGCGCCCCAGGCCGTTGCCGACGCCGAGGTCAAGGCCGTCGAATTTCAAGAAGCCAGCCAAGGCGGCAGCGTGGGCATCAAGCTCTCGCATTCAGCCAAGTTCAAGGTTGAGCGCCCCGACCCCCGCACCGCGGTGTTGACCATCGACGGCGCGAAGATCACCAAGGGCCTCGAGCGCAGCCTCGACACCAGCGACCTCGAGACGCCGGTCAAGATGGTCAGCGCCTTCGCGGTGCCCGGCGCGCAGAACCGCGTTCGCGTGGTGGTCGCCGCCGAGAGCCCGATTTCAGAGGTCGTCACCTCGAGCCCCACCGGCCTGTCGTGGCGCATCAGCTCGAAAGAATTGCAGACCGAGTCAGTGGTGGCAGAGAACCGGTCGGCCGGCTTCGCGACCGAGGCGACTCAGTTTGCCGACGAGGGCGCTCCGCAGCAGCGCCGGTACGTGGGCAAGAAGGTGTCGTTCGAGTTCAAAGACATCGACATTCACAACTTGCTTCGCATCATCGCGGAGATCTCGAAGAAGAACATGGTCGTCTCAGACGACGTCGGCGGCCGCATCACCATTCGCCTGCGCAACGTGCCGTGGGACCAGGCCTTCGAGCTCATCTTGAAGTCGAAGGGCCTCGGCAAGCAGGAGTTCGGCAACATCGTTCGCGTCGCGCCCCTGGCGACCCTCGAGGCCGAGGCCAAGGCGAACGAAGCCATCGCCAACGCCCGCAAGCAGACCGCGCCCCTCTCGGTGCAGCTGATACCGGTCAACTACGCGACGGCCAGCGACATGGCGCAGCGGGTGCGTGAAGTGCTCACCCCGCGTGGCAACGTGGCCATCGACACCCGCACCAACACCCTGATCGTTCGCGACCTGGGCGAGAACATGGGCAAGGTCAAGTCGTTGGTGGCGGTGCTCGACACCCAGACGCCGCAGGTGTTGATCGAGGCCCGAATCGTCGAAGCCAGCGCGACCTTCCGCCGCGCGGTGGGCGTGCAGTGGGGCGGCAGCGGCATCTCATCGACCACCACCGGCAACCCGACGGGCCTCATCTTCCCTAGCTCGATCGCGGCAGTCGGTGGCGTGACGGGCAACGCGGCAGGTACGGCGGCGGTGCCAAACTACGCTGTCAGCTTGCCGGTCGGCGCGGGCGACGGTTCAGGTGGCGCGCTCGGTCTGACCTTCGGCTCAGCCGGTGGAGCGGTGCAGCTGAACCTGAGGCTCTCGGCGCTCGAAGCGCAAGGTACGGTGCGCACCGTCTCAGCGCCCCGCGTGACCACCCTCGACAACGCCACGGCGCGAATCAGCCAGGGCGTTTCGATACCCTTCAGTCAGGTGTCGGCGGCCGGCGCGAACACGGCATTCATCGAAGCGCGCTTGCAGCTCGAAGTGACCCCCCACATCACGATGGACGGCAGCGTTCTGATGGCGATTCACGCTGAGAACAACCAGCCTGACCCTGCCAACACCGGCGCCAACGGCCAGCCTGGTATCGCGCGCAAAGAGGCGTCGACCAACGTGCTGGTCAAAGACGGCGACACCACGGTGCTCGGCGGCATCTACGTTCGCACCGGCTCGGCCACCCAGGCGGGCTTGCCGATTCTCAGCAAGATCCCAGTCATCGGCTTCTTCTTCCGCAACTACTCCGAGCTCGAGACCAAGCAGGAGCTGTTGATTTTCATTACCCCGCGAATTCTCAACCGCCAATCGGTTGCGCAGACCCTGTGAGGCACGCCATGAAAAAAACTCTACTCACTGCCTTCTTCGTTGGTGCGCTCGCGAGCTGCGCGCCCCAATCGACCGACGCGTACATCGGCAGCTTTTCGCCCTTGGGGGTCGGCTGCGCGCTCGAGACCACCGGCACGACGTTCAAGTTCGCCGGCTCCCTCGATCTTGCGAACGCGGCGAGCGGCTTCGTGACGTACTATCTGCAGATCAATTACAACACGGTGTTGTCGACGCCCGGCGTGGTGCTGACCAACGGCACGACGCTCGAGCAGCCAGACCGCGAACGCTTCGTCGCGACGGCGGTGCACTTGACCTACATCTTGAAGAAGGGCGGCGGGGCCAGCAAAACGCTCCCAGCCGTCGATGACGTGCCGATTGCCGGCACGAGCGACAAGGCCAACAACAACGCGAAGATGGGAGCCAACATCATCGGCCCCAAGGGCGGCGCGGCGCTGCTCAATGAGGTGCCGGCGACCACCTCAGGCAATGGCTACCCCACGCCTGACGACGTGGTCGAGCTGAAGGTGGGCATCAGTCTGGTCGGCGCGCTCAGCGGCTCAGGCGTGCCGGTCACCACCGGCGTCGTGTACTTCCCCATCAACGTGTTTCGGTCGAACGCGTGCGCCAACGGCTACAAACCGGCGACCGCGGCATGCCCCGCGAACGGTCAAGACGCCGTTGCCCCGGTGTGTAACTAGCGATGGGGTTCTCAGAACATTTGCAGAACGTGGTCGCGAGCGTCGATGGCGCCATCGCCTGCAGCGTGATGGGCTTCGATGGCATCGCGGTCGAGACCTACCAGGCCACGACGCGGGCCCAAGATGCCCTCTCACTCGAGCTCTCGGTGGCCTGGGTCGAGTTCGCAAACGTGCTTTCGCAGCTCAAGGCCACCGCTGAGACGCTCAAGACCGGCAAAGTAGCCGAGCTGAGCGTGAATTCAGAGAAGGTGATCACCCTGATGCGAATGATCACCCCCGATTACTTCTTCGTGCTCGCCCTCGCGCCCTCGGCCAATTACGGCAAGGCGCGCTATCAGCTGCGCATCACCGCGCCCAAGCTGGCGGCGGAGCTGCTGTAGCCTTTGCTGCTGTAAGTGCGTAAATGCCTTCGCAGCGAAAGCCTCGAGAAGGGCCAGCAGAAGGCCTTGCCCGGTACGTGTCGCAGAGGTAGAGAGCCGCCTCCGCTTGACCCGTACCCCGTACCTTCGAGGCAGCCATGGCCGGTAGCGTTGACACTGCAGAATTTCGCAAGGGCTTGAAGATTGAGATCAACGGCGAGCCGTTCGAAATCGTCGACTTTCAGCACGTGAAGCCCGGCAAGGGCTCGGCCTTCGTTCGCACCAAGTACCGCAGCATGATCAGCGGGCGGGTGCTCGAGCACAACTTCAAGTCAGGCGACGTGTTCGGCCGCCCCGACATCGAAGAAAAAGAGATGCAGTACCTCTACAAAGAGGGTGACGAGTTTCATTTTATGGACTCGAAGACCTTCGAGCAGACCTTCTTGGGCGAAAAGGTGCTCGCCGAGAACAAGAACTACCTCAAAGAGAGCATCAACGCCTCGGTACTGTTCTTCAACGGCAAGGCCATCGGCATCACCTTGCCGAACGCCGTCGAGCTCAAGGTCACCAAGTGCGACCCGGGCGTTCGCGGAGACACCGTCTCAGGCGCGCAGAAGCCGGCGATTCTCGAGACCGGGTACGAAATCTACGTGCCGCTCTTCATCAACGAAGGCGACGTGCTGAAGATCGATACCCGCGACGGCAAGTACCTCACTCGCGTGGCGACGGCGGCCTAAAGCGATGGCTTCTTCACGCAAGACCCCTGTGATCAAGCCGGGTGTGAAGGTCGAGACCTCGGCGCGCAGCTCGCTCGACGTCGAGGCGCTGCGGCAAATCGTCGAGCTCCTCGAGGCGAGTGAAGTGACGCGCCTGGTCTGGGCCAATGGCGATGAGCGGCTGTCGATTCGCCGTGGGCCCCCTGCGGTGGTTCAGCAGATGACCATGCCGATGTCGGGTGCCGCGGTGCAGGCGATTCACCACGCTCCCGAGCCGATGCGGGCCAAGGCCTCTGCCCCCACGCGCGCCCCGGCCTCGACGCCGGCGCCCGAGCAACCGGCTCCGAGCAACGAGAAGAAGGGCCACGTCATCACCTCGCCATTCGTCGGCACGTTCTACCGAACCCCCGCGCCTGATCAGCCTGCCTTCGTCGAGGTTGGTGGCGGCGTGAAGAAGGGCCAGGTGCTCTGCATCGTCGAAGCGATGAAGCTGATGAACGAAATCGAGTCAGAGGTCAGCGGCAAGGTCGCCGAGATTCTGGTTCAGAACGCCCAGCCGGTTGAGTTCGGTCAGCCGCTGTTTCGCATCGAGCCTGCGTGATGTTCAAGAAAGTGCTGATCGCGAACCGCGGCGAGATCGCGCTGAGGGTGATTCGCGCGTGCCGAGAAATGGGCATCGCCACCGTCGCGGTGCATTCGACGGCCGACGCCAACGCCTTGCATGTGCGTTTCGCCGACGAGGCCGTGTGCATCGGGCCTCCGTCGTCGAAAGAGAGCTACTTGAACGTGCCCGCGCTGCTTTCGGCGGCTGAGATCACCCGCGCCGACGCGATTCACCCGGGCTACGGGTTTCTCTCTGAGAATGCCGAGTTCGCTGAGGTCTGTCAGAAGTGCCAGATCTCGTTCATCGGCCCGCGGCCCGAAGTGATTCGGTTGATGGGCAACAAGGTGCGCGCGCGCGACGCGGCGAAGGCGGCGGGGCTGCCGCTGTTGCCGGGCTCTCCGGGCGTGCTCAAGAGCGCCGAAGAGGCCGTGACGGTCGCCGAGTCGATTGGCTACCCGGTGATCTTGAAGGCCGCTGCCGGTGGTGGTGGCCGCGGCATGAAGATCGTTCGCGAATCGCGAGCGTTGCCTCAAGCCTTTGCCACCGCGTCGGCTGAAGCGGTCAACGCCTTCAGCAACGGCGACATGTACCTCGAGCGGTACGTCGAGAAGCCCCGCCACATCGAGATTCAAATCGTCGGAGATTTGCACGGCAACATCGTGCACCTCGGCGAGCGCGAATGCTCGGTGCAGCGGCGCCACCAGAAGCTGATTGAAGAGAGCCCCTCGCCCGGGGTCAGCCCTCGGCTACGCGAAGAGATGGGCAGGGTCTCGGTCGAGGCGATGAAGGCGATCGGTTACTCGAACCTCGGCACCATCGAATACCTGATGGACGAGAACGGCCGCTTTTACTTCATGGAGATGAACACCCGAGTGCAGGTCGAGCACCCGGTCACCGAGCAGGTCACCGGCGTCGACCTGGTGCGCACCCAGATTCAGCTCGCCGCTGGCGAGAAGCTGCCCTTCACCCAAGCCGACGTGAAGATGACCGGTCATTCGATCGAGTGCCGCGTCAACGCCGAAGACCCGGTCACCTTTGCGCCGTGGCCGGGCAAGATCACCGCCTACAGCGCTCCCGGCGGGTTGGGCGTGCGGGTCGATTCAGGTGCGTACGAAAACTACACCGTGCAGCCGCACTACGATTCGCTGGTCGCCAAGCTGATCGTCACCGCTGAGAACCGCCAGGTGGCCATCGCCCGCATGCTCCGCGCGCTGTCTGAGTACGTGGTGCAGGGCATTCGTACCAACATTCCCTTTCACCGGGCGGCGCTCCAAGAAGAGGCCTTCGTGAAGGGCGAATACGACACCCGGTTCGTCGAGCGCATGCACGCGAGCGAGACGGGCACGCAGCGGCTTCGAAAAGCCATCGAAGAAACGCCCTAGTCGCCCAGGGCCCTGACTCAAGGGCCGGGCAATCGCCCAACCGCCCGATGTTCGGGTGCAAGGTTCTTGGAGCCGCTTCGGCACTCTGGTAGCCTCTCGAAGCCGCTCCCCCGCGTTTTTTCCCCTAAAACCTCTGAAATTCTAGGTCCTTGGACAAGAACAAGATCATCGAGGCCGCCGCGAAATTGGTCGCGAAGGGGGCCTACGACAAAGCGATCAAGGAGTACCAAAAGATCCTGGAGGTGGACGGCAAGGACGTTCGCATTCTCCAGAAGATGGGGGAGCTGTACCAAAAGAAGAACGACAACTCACAGGCGGCCATCTACTTCACCAAGGTCGCCGAGAGTTACGCCAACGACGGCTTCTTCTTGAAGGCCGTCGCGCTCTACAAGCAGGTGCTCAAGCTCGACCCCGCCTTGATGGACGTGAACATCAAGCTCGCCGAGCTGCATCAGCAGCTGCAGCTCATGGGCGAAGCGATGGCGTATTACCAAATCGTCGCCAACCACTACGACAAGGCCGGCGACGTTCGCAAAAGCCTCGACGTGCTCAAGACGATGGTCGACTTAGACCCCGACAACGTACCGTCGCGGGTGAAGTTGGCTGACCTCTACCTGCGCGAGCAGATGCAGCCCGAGGCGATCGCCGAGTTTCAGCGCGCCGCCGAGCACCTCAAGCGCCAGGGCAGCGTCGATGATTATCTTCGCGTCGCCGAGCGCATCAGCGCCATCGAGCCCAACAACCTGGTGCTCGCGCGTGAGCTTGCTGAAATTTACCTGCAGAAGAACGATCAAAAGCGCGCGCTGGCGAAGCTGCAGATCTGCTTTCGCGCCGACCCGCGCGACATCGACACGCTGCGGTTGTTGGCGGTGGCTTTTCAGGGCCTTGGGCAAACCTCGAAGACGGTCTCGGTCTACAAAGAGCTCGCCCGCGCTTACGAAGGCCGCAACCAGCTCGATGACGCCGAGAAGGTGTGGCAGCAGGTCTCGCTGCTCGACCCGCATGACCCCGACGTGCAGGCCCGCAACCAAGCCTCGATGCCGCAGCAGGCCTATGTGCCGCCTGCGCCGCCGATGTCTTCACCGGTGCCGCAGCGAGCGCCTGCCGCTTCGCACGTGCCAGTACCGGCCCCAGCGCCCGCGCCCGCCGCCGAGCGACCCAAGGTCGACAACATCGCGAAGCTGCTGACCGAGACCGACGTCTACGTGAAGTACGGGCTGCACGACAAAGCCCTCGAGCACCTTCGAAAGATCTTCGCGACTGACCCCGAGAACATCGACGCCCACGAAAAGGCGTACGCGATTTACGTCGCCTCGAACAACAGCGGGCAGGCCTTCGAGCAGCTGCTCAACGTGCTGCGGCTGCACACCCGCCGGGCCGATGCGCAGCGCGCCCAGCCCTACCTCGCGGCGATTCTTCAGCAAAACCCGGGGCACACCGAGGTGCCCGCGTTTCTGGCCACGCTGCGCCTGGCCGGGCCCGCACCGGTCAGCAGCCCCAGCGGTCGCCACGAGATCAGCGAAGAGGCGATTCTGGTCGACTCGAGCGACGACGAGGTCATTGTCGCCGACGAGCACGAAGAGGTCTTGAGCGCCGAGCTCGAGATCGACGAGCCGGGGTTCGAAGCCGCCGAGGTCATCTCCGAAGACGAGCCGATAGAAGAGGCTTCTTCGCAGCCGCAGTCGTACGAGGCCATCTCTGACGACGGTGAGGCTGAAGTGGTCTCGGAGTTCGAGGCCCCGGAGCACGTCACCACGCTCGCGGGCGAAGAAGGCTACGAAGAGCTCATCACCACCGGCGAGACCGAAGCGCTGGTCGACGAGCCCAGCTTCGTCGATTTGCCAGCGGCGGCGCCCGAGTACGCGCCGTGGGGCGAGCTGGGCGGCGAAGAAGAGCAGAGCACCGAAGGCCGGGGCATGCAGGCGCCCGCGGGCATACCGTTGACCACCACGCCGATGTACCGCGGCGTCGCACCGGCGGCGGCTGAGCCCGAGCCCGAAATCTACGAGCAAGAAGACGTGTTCGACTCGCCGACCAGCGTGGGCATGCCGGTCGACAAGCGGCAGGCACCGACCGCGAGCCAGACGCAATACGCCTCGCACGACTTCGAGCCCGAGCAGGAGCTCGCTCCCGAGACGTACGACGGCCCGGCCGACGTGGGCCTGGGTGAAGAGCCGTCAGAGGTGGTCGAAGAGCCGGTCGACATGCCTCCCGAAGAAGAGCCCGCCTCAGAAGAGTGCGACGAGGCGACCTTCTTCTTGGAGCAGGGCCTGCTCGACGAGGCCCGCGAGATTCTCGAGACGGTGTTGATCGCCTACCCCGAGCACCAGCGCGCCGCGGCCTTGATGGCGC
>JANLPS010000551.1:0-5439 GCA_031367385.1 Archangium sp.
TCTCAGACAAGTCGCACTCGTTCGCGCAGAAGGCCGTCGAGCAGTACTCGCGCATCGTTCAGGAGTTCAAAGACTTCGAGCGCACCGATGAAGTGCTCTACTTCTTGGGCCTCAACTTGTTCGAGATGGGCGACGAGAAACGCGGCCTGGTTGCGTACAACCGCCTGATCAACAAGTACCAGAAGTCGCACTACCTGCCCGACTCGTACCTCGCGGTCGGCGAGCACTACTTCAACAACTCGAAGGGCAAGCGCGATTACCTCGAGAAAGCGCTCGAGAATTACAAAGCGGCCGCCAAATTTCCCGAGAACGCGGTGTACGGGTACGCGCTCTACAAACAGGGCTGGTGCTACTTCAACATGAACGATTTCGACAAAGCGATGGACCAGTTCAAGGCCGTCGTTTTGTACGCAGACTTCGCCGGTGACAAAGAGGTCGAAGGCGCGTCGGGCAAGGGTGGCAAGTCGAACCGCGCTGGTCTTGCTCGCGAGGCCCGCAATGACTTCGTTCGTGCGTATTCGCGCGGTGGCGGTACCCCCAACGAAGCGAAAGACAAGTTCAGCAAGCTCGCCAAGACGCCTGATGATCTGCGCTTGATGATGAAGCAGCTGGCGAATCTGCTCTACGAAGACGGCAAAGATCGCGAAGCCGCGGTCACCTACAACATGTTGATTCTCGAGCGCCCCATCTCGCCCGAGGCGCCTGGCTTTCAATCGCGCGTCATCGACTGCGTGATGCGCGCCGGCAACAAGAAGATGACGGTTCAGCAAGTGCGTCGCCTGGTGAAGATCATGGACGACGTGCTCACCAAGAACCCCAAGCTCGACGACAAAGACAAGAAGTCGCTCGACGAAGCGAAGGAGCTGGCGGAGCGCACCATCTCGAACCTCGCCGTCAGCTGGCACAACGAAGCCAAGAAGACCCGCGATGACGACACGTTCGGGTTGGCCAACGACGTGTACTCCGACTACCTGACGCTGTTTCCCGATTCGCCGAAGTCGTACGACTTGCGCTTCTTCTACGCGACGCTGCTCAGCGACAACCTGAACAAGTTCGACAAGGCCGCCGAAGAGTACACCCGCGTCGTGCTGACCGACATCAGCAAGGTCGAAGCGAACAAGAAGCCGGGCAAGTACTTCTTCGACGCCGCCTACGCCTCGATTCTGGCGTGGGACGAAGTGGTCAAGAAGGGCACGTTCGCTCCGGTGCCCGTCGGGCCCCCGGCGCCGATACCGCTCGAGAAGAAGAACCTGGTCGACGCGTGCGAGCGCTATTTGAAGTACGTCGAGAAGGGCGAGAAGAAGGTCGAGATCGCCTACAAAGTCGCGCGCGTTTATTACGACTACAATCACCTCGACGAAGCGATCCCCCGCTACACCGATATCGCGCTCAAGTACCCCGACTACAAGTCTGAAAACGGTGACCGCGTCGGTGAGAGCGCCGCCAACCAGGTGCTCGACTCGTACAACTTGCTCAAAGACTGGCAGAAGCTCAACGAGTCGGCGCGCAAGTTCTACGCGTCTGACAAGCTCGCCGTCGGCAAGTTTCGCGAAGAGCTCGCCACCTACATCGAGCAGTCGTCGTTCAAGCTGATCAACCAACTCGAGGCGAACAAGGAATATCAGAAGGCCGCCGAGGCCTACCTGGCCTTCGTGAGCGAGTGGTCGAAGTCTGAGCTCGCCGACCAGGCGTTGTTCAACGCGTCGATCGATTTCTACAACGCGAAGATGCTCGACAAGGCGATCGAGGTTCGCAAGCAGATCATTCAGAAGTACCCGAAATCGAAGTTCGTGCCCGAGACGATGTACGCCCTCGCCGAAGGGTACGAGGCGATAGCCGATTTCGACAACGCGGCTGACTACTACGAGAAATACGTCTCGCAGTACGAGAAGTCGCGTGGCCCGGGCGGTAAGCGCGCGGCTCCGAAGGCTGCCCCGAAGAAGGCTGCCAAAGACGCGAAGGGCGGCAAAGAGGCGCCCGAGCAGCTGTGGGTCGAAGGTAAGGCCCAAGACGCGCTCTTCAACGCGGGCATCTTTCGCGACGGGTTGGGTCAGTACAAGCAGGCCCTGCGCAACCGAGAGAAGTACCTCGAGCTGTGGCCTGACTCGAAAGACGCCGAGGCGGTCACCAAGTCGATCATCGACCTCTACGAGAAGACCAACCAGTGGACGAAGGCCCAGAAAGACTACGAAGAGTACGAGCGCAACTTCAAGAAAGACCCGAGCAAGGTGCTCTGGGCCGAGGGGCGCATCGCTTCGATTTTCGAAGACAAGATCAAGAACGGGCCGAACGCGCGCCGCATCTACAAGCGCATCACCGAGTACTACGGCCAGCTCGGCAAGAAGCAGCGTGAGGCGCTCGACATTCAAGCGCTCGACGCCGTCGCTCGCGCCAGCTTCGCGGCCAATGAAGACGACTTCAAGAAGTACAGCGCCATGAAGCTGCGGTGGACGTCGATGCAGAACATCGGCGAGCTCAAGGCCACCATCGCCAGCAAGGCGAACGCGCTCAAGCAGATCAACGACTCGTACACCGCGACCATCAAGCTCAAGTCGGCTGACCCCGCGATCTGCGCGTTGCACAAGATCGGCATGGCGTTCGACCAGTTCGCCGAGGCCGTGATCAACTTCCCCGTGCCGAAGGGCATGCCCGAAGAGGTGTTGGCCGAGGCCCGGCCGCAGTTCGAGCACGAAGCCCAGGAGCCCAAGAACAACGCCGCCGCCTTCTTCACCGCGGTGGTCGAGAAGAGCCGCGAGCTCGACGTGTTCAACCCCTGCACCACGGCCGCGCTCGAGATGCTTCGCACCAAGTACAAGCCCGAGCAGTTTCCTCCGATGAAAGAAGACGTGCTCGAGCTCAAGTTCGACCCGACGAAGCAAATGGCCATTGGCGGCGGGGTGCTGACCGCGATTCAACCGGTGCCTGCCGTGTCGCCCGAGAAAGCCGCGGCGCTGCGCAACCAGGCTCGTGAATTGGGCAGCAATGTCGCTGAAGTGGGCTCGGGGCCGCCTGATCGCGATGATCCGGCTCCGGCTCCGAAGTCGACGCCTTCGTCGAACAAGTCGCAGCCGACCGCGGTGAAGAGCACTCCGGGGGCGAGCAAAGAGGCCCCGAAGGCGCCTCCGAAGAAAGAAAGTGACGAGCCGGAGGAGCCGCTATGAACCGCCTGAGTCTGAGCATCTTCGTCTTGGTCTTCGCCGCCTGTGCGACGACTGGAGAGACCGGCAAGGGCGGCACCACCGGTGGCACGACTGGCGGCACGACCAGCAGCGGGCGAAAGTCGGGCCCGGTCGAGGGCACTGGCGGAGCGCCTGAGATTTCGAGCAAGGCCAAGCTGGGCTTCGAAGACGCGGTGAAGGCCTTCGACGCGCAGAAAAAGTCGGGGCAGTACGACTACCCGGGCCTCGCGGCGAAGTTCAAAGCCGCAGGCGACGCCGACCCAAATCTGGGCGAGGCCGATTACAACTTGGGCGTCATCGCCGAGCGCCAGGGCAAGACCAAAGAAGCGGTCGCCTATTACAAGAGCGCGCTCAACAAGAAGCCGACGCTGCGTCAGGCGGCCGAGAACCTCGCGGTGATCGCGCAGAACCAGGGCGACGAGAAGGGCGCGGTCGCGCTCTACGAAGGTCTGCTCGCGAACTACCCCGATGATGCATCGAGCCGTGCGCGTCTGGCCGAGATCTACCGGCGCCGAGGTGAATCAGACAAGGCGATGGAGCTGGCGCGCGAAGCCCTCTTCCGCGACCCGAAGACGCTGCAGGCGTTCAAGACGATGATTCAGTTGAACCTCGACCAGAAGCAGTACGCGATGGCTCGGCTGATCGCGCTGCGTGCCATGCGCATCGAAGAGAACGACCCTGAAATTTACTACATGCTCGGGTTGATCAACGTCGCCGAGAAAGAGCCGGTCAAGGCGCGGGCCCAGTTCAAGCGGGCGATCGAAGCGAGAAACGACTTTCTCCCGGCGCACTACCAGCTCGTGAAGATGGCGTTCGACCAAGAAGACTACGGCGGGGCCGAGACCCACTTGCGCCGCATTCTGCAGGCCAACGGCAACAACCCCGAGGCGTTGCTCGACTTGGGCGTGGCCTACAAGGGCTTGGGGCAGCTCGACAAGGCGATGCAGGCCTACGACATGGCGCAGAAGGCGAAAGACATGCCTGAGCTCTACTTGAACCGCGGCATCATCATCGGGCTTAAGGGCGAGCCCGAAAAAGCCATCGTCTACTTCAAGCAGTATCTCCAGGCGAAGCCCGACGTCGGCGTCGACGGCAACCACCCGGTTCACGCGCTGATCAAAGACCAAGAGGCGATCATTCAGCGCCGCGAAGACGACAAGAAATCGATGGAAGAAGCGGCCAAGGTCGAGGCCGAAGCTAAGAAGCTCGAAGACGCCGCCAAAGAAGACGAGCGCAAGAAGAAGGAAGAGGAGTTTCAGAAGCAGCAGGCGGGAGCGAAGGGCGCGGGCGAGAAGGCACCGCCTCCCGAGGCCGCGAAGCCTGAGTCGAAGCCTGCGCCGAAGGGCAAAGCCGTGGCCGCGGAGCCTAAAACCGAGGCCCCGAAGCCTGCTCCCGCGCCGGCGAAGAAGCCGGCCAGCGACGAGCCGAGCGACGGGCTCTAATTGGCTGAGTGTTCACAGCAGGGTGCTCACAGCCGTTCACACCCGGCCGCACACTGTAGGTGCAAAGAAGCAATGACGTGGGATTTGCGAAGAGGTGTGACGTGGTAGCATTTGGCTCGGTAGTTGAAGTCTCGTCGAGGAAACCAATGAACAAGTCACTGTGGCTCCTTCTTGCGGCAGGGTTGTTTGCGCTGCCGGCGTTCGCGCAAGACAAGAAGGGTGGCGATGGCAACGTCACTTACAAAAAACAGACTGAATACAGCTTCGAAGACGACACCATCGAAGGTGACTTGACCAAGCCCGACGGCGAGTACGTCGAAGCGCGTAAAAAAGTGAAGCACTCGAACCTGATCAAGATTCGAGAAGAGTTCAAAGACAAAGTGATGCAGTCGGTCGGCGAGCTGTAACGCCTGCGCGGAACTTGGCGGGCAGGCGGTTGTCCAGAGCAGCTCAAGCACGACTTTAGGAGGCAGACGTGGCCGTTCCATTGACGCTGAAAGTCTTCAAGGGCCAACAGCTCGTCGCGGCGAAAGATTACGACCGCGACATCATCAAGATTGGCCGGCTCTCGTCGGCGCACCTGTGTCTCGACGACGAGAAGGTGTCGCGCATTCACTCGGTGATCGAAGTGTCGCCTGACGGGAGCCTGTCGATCATCGACATGGGCAGCGTCGAGGGTACCTTCGTCAACGGCAAACGCGTCAACAAGGGCGTGCTGGCGTACGGCGACGAGATCAAGGTCGGCGAGACCACCATCAAGGTCGAGAAGGCGAACCCGGCCGAGGGTGTGGCGCCGTTCGGCATCGAGGTCCGCGGCG
>JANLPS010000031.1:0-11421 GCA_031367385.1 Archangium sp.
GCCGGCCCCTTTCGCGCCTCGGGTGGTGCCTTCATCAGCCTCAAGCGCGGCGAGAAGTTTCGCCTCTCGCTCTTCGCCAACCGCAACGGCGCCGCCATCGAATACATCTGGACGGTCGCTGCTCGCCCGGTCGGCTCGAAGGCCGCCATCGAGAACCCGACTGGCAACGTGACCCTCTCGCGCCACTGGCAGTACGCCTACCAAGACGGCAACGTGCCCAGCTTCACCGCTGACGTCGACGGTGAGTACCAGTTGCAGCTGCAGGCCACCTTGCCCATCGCCGACCGCGCGTACCCTGACCAACGCACCTCGGTCAGCTCGCTCAAGATGACGGCGACCCCTGATGGCAAGAACGGCACCCAGGCTTGCTCCGTCACCCCGATGGACGCCGGTCTCGCGGCCATGGGCCTGGCGATGCTCGGTCTGCTCCGCCGCCGCCGCCAGAGCTGATGTGAGGGGAGCTGCTACCCACCACGTCTAACAATTCACCCCTCGTCGGCACTTTCGCTGACGAGGGGTTTGTTTTTTTGAAGTACGCTTCGCTAACGCTGATGAGCATGCCCACAGTTGAGCGTGGCCGGGGCAGGCTCGAGGCAGGAGATCTCAATGACGTCTCGGTACCAACTCCTCGTTCAACGCCTCGTGATGGCCCAGCTGGTGCTGGCGGTTGGCTGCTCCGATGTCTTCATCGAGCCGCGCACCGCTTCGCAGACCAACGTCGATGATCGCCTCGCGCTGACCGGCCGGGTGTGCACCGCGCCACCAGACCCGACCGGGTTTCCGGTGAAGGTGGTGTTCATCGTCGACCAGTCGGGCTCGATGTGCGTCTCTGACCCGCCGGGCTCGCAAGAGTCGTCGGGCTTCTGTGAAATGTATGCGGTGGTGCCGCCGGGCATTCGGCAGCCGGCCCGAGTGCGCTCGCTGCTCCAGCTGATGGATCAATTTTCTACGCAGCCCAACGTGCAGGTCGCGATGGTGCCCTTCGAGACCAACGTCAAAGGCCCGTGGCCAGACCCGATGGGTGGCAAGCGCTTCGCGCGGCCCGACGCTTCACTGCGCGCGCGCGTCAACGGCCTGCAGGCGCAGCTGGGCAAAGGCACCGACTACCAGGGCGCGCTGGCGTACGCCTACGGCGTCATCGCCGGGGACATCGCCGACGTGAGCTTGAACAGCCCCGAGCAGCTGCCCCGCACCCGCTACGTCGTCGTCTTTCTCACCGACGGTACGCCTTTTCCCCGCTGTGCGGCGAACGACAACCTGACCCTCTACGCCGACGACTTGAACCCCGAGCTGACCTGGCCCGACGCGCAAGGCGCGGGCGACTACTGCAATAAAATCGACCCGACCGACCCCGACGCCATCACCGGCTGCCCCGGAGGCGGTACCGGGTGCGCCAACCCGTCGGCGCCGTTCATCGCGGGCACCGACCGAAACCAGAACTACCAATTGTTCAGCTACGTAAAGCAACTGATGGAGCTCAAGGCCCAGTACAACATCGGCGACATTCGCATGCACAGCGTGCTGCTCTTCAACCGCGAGGCGGTCGCCGCCTGTGGGCCTATCTGCCAAGACCTCTACGGCAAGTACGTGCGCTACCCCGGCCCGGTGCCCGTGGCCGATGGCCCGACGGCCGCGAAGAACATCGCTCGCTACCTGCTCAAAGAGTTTGCCCGCCGCGGCAACGGCGAGTTTCTCGAGTTCAACGACTTCGCTGGCGTCGGGCAGATCAACTTAGGTGCCCTCGACTACGCCTCGCTGTTCTCGCGCAACGTGATGAAGACGCTCATCGTTCAAGCGCTCTCGTCTGAGCCGGGCGACGTCAACCGGGTGTCTGACGCCGACGGCGACGGGCTGCCCGACGAAATCGACAACGACTTCACCCACAACACCAACAAGTTCGACGCCGACACCGACGGTGACGGGTTCAGCGACAAGTTCGAGGTCGACCACTTCGATGACGGCTTTCGCGCTGACGCGAAAGACGGCCGCGGGTGTGACCCGGGCTCTCCGCTGACTCCGGGCTGCATGGTGCGCGACCCCGACGGCGATGGGCTGAGCCAGTACGCCGAGAAGTACATCAACAATTTCTTGTTCGACACCAACCTGGTCGACGCCGACGGCGACGGCATACCCAACGGCATGGAGGTTCGGTACGGCCTCGACCCGATGAAGCCCCAGGGCGCTGGCCTCGACACCGACGGTGACGGCGTGCCCGACTTGACCGAGTTCAGGTTGGGCAGCAACCCGGTCAAGCGCGACAAGCCCTACGCCGAGAAGAACGCGTATCAATACGAGCTCAAGGCCCAGACCCAGACCGACGGGCGCATCTGCTACGACTTCAGCGTGAGCAACCTTCAGCTGGTCACCACGCCGAACCGCGCGGGGCTGCGGCAGGGCTTCAACCTGTTCAAGCTCTGGTTCGGAGAAGCCCCCGAGACCGGCGTCGCCACCGACTACGGCACCTGGCGCACGGCCTGTGCGTGGGCGCAGTACGACCCGCCGACGGTGAGAGTGCCGGCCGGGCCGCAGGCGACTCCGTTGGTTGATGGCAACTTCATCAACCCCGCGCAGATGGTCGACTCGTCGCAATACGAGGCGAAGTGCGTCGGCGTGTCACCCTCGCGCGGTCAGACGGGCAAATGAGCAGCCAGAAGAGATGGGGCGTCACCCTTGCAGCGGTCACGGTGTGCGCGGTGATTGCCGCCGCCTGCACCGACACGTACCTCTACGACGAGCGCCGCGAGACCAACCGCCCGAGCGACCGCACGGTCACCATCGAGGGCAGCTTCTGCACGCCGCCCACCAGTGAAGTGGTGCGCCCAATCAAGATCTTGATCGCGATGGACGCGTCGCAGTCGATGAAGGTGACCGACCCCGACGGCAGCCGCGCCGCGGCGACGGTGGCCCTGCTCGACTCGTTGCCCAACGAGAAAGAGGTCGAGTTCGCGGTGATGCTCTTCGCAGGCTCAACCACCGCGTTTCTCACCAAAGACAACCTGAACCACTTCGAGAAGGTGCTCGACTACAGCACCACCGACAAGATTCTGCTGCGCCAGCGCATCTTGAACTTCGCCGCGCCGGGCAACACCGCCAACCGCGACTCGACCGATTTCGTGAAGCCGCTCAGCGACATTTACGCGCTGATCAACCGCGACCTCGCCAACGGCCGCTTGAGCGCGGGTAACGAAGACGTGCGCGCGCGCTACTCGATCATCTTCTTGTCTGACGGTCACCCGACCAACATTCAAGACGACGAGCTTCTCTGCGGCGACGCGGTGCGCCGAATTCGCCAGCTCAAAGATCTGGCCGACGACGTCACCCTCAACACTGTGCACGTGTTCTTGCCCCGCCAGCCGCTGGCGACCACCACCTGCGACATCGACGGTGGCAGCAGCGTGGTCGGCGGGAGCGGGTGCCGGCTGCCGATTCTGCCCCCCTCGGCCTGCCCGCTGCTGCTGATCAACACCGACGCCGAGCGCCTGAACAAGATGGCAACCCTGGGTGGCGGCGACTTTCGCGACTTTCGCAACAACGAGCCGATCAACTTCTTGAGCTTCAAGTTCGGCAACGTGCGGCGCACCTTCGGCTTCGACAAGCTGGTGGCGACGAACTTCTCTGCCGTGGCCGACAGCCCCGAAGACATCGCCGACACCGACAGCGATGGGCTCATCGACGCCGACGAGATCAAAGCGGGCACCTCGCCCTTCATGCTCGACACCGACGGAGACGGGTTCTCAGACGCTATCGAGGTCTACTACGGCAAGCGCGGCGCGAACTTCACCCCAAACCAGATCGCGTTGCCCGACGGTGGCGGCCTCGACCGCGGGTGTTCGCCCGAGCTGCGCGGCATCGACGGCGACTGCGACGGGCTGACCGATTGCGACGAGCAGATCGTCGGCACCAGCGCCTTTCGAGCCGACTCAGACGACGACGGAGTGCCCGACTTCACCGAGTGGAAGCTCGGCACCCAGCCCGCCAGCAAAGACCTCGAGCAAGACCCCGACAACGACCGCTTGCTCAACTTCGACGAGCTGCAGCTGCACACCAACCCGGTCGAGGCCGACTCATCGAAGCTCTCGACGGTGGGCTACCGCTACTCGGTCATCAAGAACGGCGGGCTCAACGCCGAGGGCCAGCAGTGCTTCACGTTCAGAATCGACAACGTGTCGCTCGCCAACACGCTCCCCGACAGCCGCGACGCCGGCAACCCCGATGGCGGGCCCGACTTTGTACGACGAGGTGCGGGCTACAACGACATCTTGGTTTCGCTCTCGTCGGTGCCGGGTGACGACCCGACGGGCCACACGTTGGTCAAGACGTTTCGGTATGTCACTGCCCGCTTTCCGGTCGGGGGCATTCGCTCTCCAGTCGATGGAATCATTCGGGTCAACCCAGATGATTTCGTGTCAGGGTGCGGTCAGTCTCAGGTCGTGCAGACGCCGTAACCGGCATTCTTTCAAGCAGTTGAAGATGCCGTCTGGGCCGATCAGCAGCTTTTGAAGGTACTCCACACCATGAACTCATTTTTCAATCGTGCTCTGGCCGTCGCGGCGGTCTCCGTTGTTTTGTTTGCGTGCCCTGCACCGCCTTTGAAGTGCGACCCCGAGGTCGACGACTGCGACGACGGGGGGGTGCCTCCAGACATCTGCAACTCGGCCGTAGAAGCCACGACCAACCCATTGTGCAAGGCGGTGGTGGGCGAGGGGTGCCCGGCCGCGCGCATGGGGCAAGACGCGGGCATCATCTACGGCGGCATCACCACGCTCCTCGATGGTGGCCGCGACACCGACTACTACTTCGCGCAGCTGCCCGACGGCCTGAACGCGCGCTGCCTGTTGCACGTGAGCGCGGGGTACTCGGTGCCGCAGACCGCGGTGAACCTCTCGGTGAACGTGCTCAAAGAAGACCAGACCCAGAGCATCATGGCGGGCATCGACCGGCACGGCGCGGCGGCTCCGAAGTTCGTCGACTTGATTACGCCCTTCACCCAATCAGGCGCGAAGATCTTCGTGCAGCTCGCCGACGAAGCGGCCACGGTGCAGAACAAGGTCGACAACCGCAACCAGTACTCGCTGCGAATCGAGGTGAGCGAGAACCCCGACCCGAACGAGCCCAACGAGACCACCGCGACCGCGATACCGCTGACCGCTTCGGGCGATGGCGTCGAGGGCAAGAGCTTCGGCTACCTGGCCACCGCCGATGACGTCGACACCTACAGCTTCGACGTCGCCTCTGGCGGCCGGCAAATCATCTACCTCGCCATCACCTCGCCCACCGCGAACCTGCAGCCTCCGGTGCCGTACAAGCTCTCGTATTCTTTGCTCGACCCCACGGGCGTTCAGATTTCAGAAGGCGTGATGGAGAACGAGTTTCTGCAGATCGACCTGCGCACCGCGCGCCTGTTGACCAAGCCTGGCACCTGCAAGCTCATCATCAAGGGCTACAAGCCTGACGGCTCGACCGCTTCGGTGTTGGGCGACTTGCGGCTGCGCTACGACGTCGATGTGCGGGTGATACCCGACCTCGACATGCGCGAGCCGAACGACGGAGTCGATACCGCGCAGACCATCAACTTAATCAACGGCCTGACCCAGATCAAAGGGCGCATCGCCTACGTCGCCGACGAAGAGTGGTTCAAGTTCGTGGTGCCCCCCAGCGGCACCGCGCGCACGCTCCGCTATGAGATCACGGTGGCGATGGGTGGCGGCCGGTTTCCTCCGCTGTCGGCGGTCGCGACCCGCCAGGCACGCCTGGTGACGCAGGTGAACACCGGCATGACGGCGCAAGATCGCAAGACCAACTGCAAGAACGACCCGACGGTGTGCCCGCGAAGCTTCGCCGACATCAACTCGTCTGAAGGCCAGCTGGTGGGCGAGCTGTGCGGAGTGGCCGACCCGCCGCAGTGCCTGTGGGGCGAGCGCAACGAAGAGGCGCAAATCGGTGGTTTCAAAGACCTGCAGAACTTCGTGGGCGCGGTGCCGGTGCCGAACGCGGGCACCACCTACTTCTTGTCGTTTCGCGACCAGGGCGCCCGGTTGGTCAAGTACGCCGACGACCGGGAGTGGACGATGAACATCGTGCTGGTCGATGACCCCGACGAGCAGTCACGCGCGGGTGGCCCGGCGGTGTACACGCTGGGCTCGAGCGCGCTCGATGCGCCGGGTGCCATCTCGTTCGGCTACGGCCTGGTGCTCGACCCGTTCAACCTGAATTCGGGGCAGGGCGTGCGCGGGCCCAACGACTACGACGCATACGAGACCGACAAAGACCTCTTTCAGTTCAACTACCCCGCCGGAGCGATGGGCGACCAGCTCTGGGGCCTCCAGTGGATCATCAACAACAACACCGACGGCGGGCGGGCACCTGGAGACATCGCGCTCGAGGTGACCTTGTGCGGCACGGCCAGCGGTGGCGACGGCGGCTTCTGTGGTGCGCAGAGCCGGTTCATCTACGGCGCGACGCTCGGGGCCATCACGCCCTGGTACCTGCCGACCCTCGAGGCGAACCGCCGCATCTTGTTCACCAAGATGGTGACTCCCGCGACGACGGTGTTCACCGCCACGCCCGAGAGCTGCACCTGCTTCGCGGGCTCGAAGGTGTCGCCGGCCGGCAAGTTCTACGTGAACGTGACCGGCGTGAACCGGGTGAGCAACGACCCGATTCAGTACACCCTGCGGCAGACCGTGGCGACGTACCCGAACGGCAACCCCAACTGCCCGGTGACCGACGGAGGTTGTAAGTTTGCCGGCCAGTAACTCAGTTCTCGGTGGTGCCCTTGAGGCGCAACGGCAGCACGTCGATTTTGGCGGCGTAGGTGGTGCGGGCGTCAGATTCCCAGCTGATGAGGTGGTCGCCGATGCCCGAGAGGTCGGCCGAGCGCTTGATGTACCCCTTCTGCTCGTTCTCGCCCAAGAACTCGCGGCCGGTGATGGTCAACCGGGTGCGAGCGCGGCAGCCGTCTTCGTTGAAGTTGATCGAGGTCGCCGAGCCGGCGCCGGCGATCTGGTCCAAAAAGAACGAGAGGGTCACGGTCGAGGGCTCGAAGACCTGAATCGAGACCGCGTTGGTACCGGGGAAACGGCCTTCGATGTAGCTGCGGTCACCGATGACGCAGCCCACCTGGGTATCGCAGACCGGCCATTGCCCGTTGCACGAGTCTTTCACCCGTGAGCCGAGAAATTGTTCACGGGCGCCTCCGCACGAAATGATGGCGACGCTGGCCAGAATCACGACGAGAGACGAATGCGGCAGTACACTTTTCATCACTGTGCTCACTTTGGAGATCGTCATGAAGCGCTCAAAAATTCTGGCTGCTGTCAGTACCGTCATTCTGATGTGTTTTACCGCCTGTGGGAAGCCACCGGCGCCCTGTGAAGCCGATACCCTGCTGACCAAAGCGCAGATCTGCACCGATCGCGACAGCCTGGGTTTTGCACAAGAATTTCGCAGCGGCACGTTCATCGGGGCCACCGCGTTCGAGAACCTGGCCATTCGCAACGGCGGCGTCGAGACGCTCAAGCTGAGCGACATCTCGGTCACCGGTGACAGCGCCTTCACCTACATCGCCAGTTGGGACGACAACACCGCCGATGGCAAGATTCCTCCGACTGACATCGTGGGGGCGAAGACCGCGTTCATCGAAGTGCGCTTCAAACCGACACAGGCCAAGGCGTACACCGCGTCGCTGGTCATCGCGAGCAGCGCGCAGAACGTGCCGACCAAGACGTTGGCGATTTCAGGCTGCGGCGTGCCGACCGATGGCGGTACCTCGCCGTGCTACTGCAAGCCTGCGGCTGACGCGTGCACCGTGGCGGGGCAGAGCCAGTGCTGCTCGGGCATGTGCAGCAGCGAAGGCAAGTGCCAGTAAAGCGCGCTTTCGTTACGTGCCCTTTTTGAGCCTCGTCACCAACCCGCTCGCGACGCGAAACGAGTTGGCGACGATGGTCAGGGTGAAGGGCACGGCGCCGCTGGTCGGCATGAAGCTGCCGTCGACCACGTAGAGGTTGTTGACCCCGTGCAGCTTGCAGTCTTTGTCGAGCACCGAGCTCGCCGGGTCGGTGCCGAAGCGGCAGGTGCCGCCCTGCAGAATCGTGGTCTCGCCGGCGGTGCCGATGCGGTCGAGCTTCTCGGGCTTCATCGCCGAGAGCACCTCTTCACCGCGGTCGACCAAGAACTTGGTCATCGTCAGATCCATCGGGTGGCGCTTGACGGTGATTGAGGCGACCGGCAGCCCGTATTTGTCTTTCACCTTGTCGTCGACCTGCACCTGCGTGTCTGGGTTGGGCAAGAACTCGCCGTAGATCTCGAACTCGAGAATCTTGCTGTCACGGTACTCGCGCAGCTTGTCTTTGAGCGCCTTGCCGAACACCCCTTCAGGGCCCTTCTTCGCCATGTTCACCGCCGCGAAGATCGGGTTCGGGTGCACCCACATGAAGCCCAGCGTGCCGCCTTTGCGAAAGCCGAAGCGGTTGTCGGGCATCATGTAAAACTCTTGCAGGCTTCGATTGACGAATGGCGCCTCGGTCGAAAGCCACGGGTGCTGCTCTTTCTGCTTCGAGACCCTGAAGGTCGCGCGCGACTGCCCGAAGCTCGAGAAGACCAGGTTCTTGCCGACGAGCCCATTGTCGTTGCCCAGGCCGTTGGGGTGCTTGCCCGACTTCGAGTTGAGCAGCAGCCGGGCGCTCTCGACCGCGGTCGCGCTGATGACGATGATCTTCGCCGGCTGTTCGTGCTCGACGCCGTCGCCATCGACGTAGATCACGCTCTTGGCGTTGCCCTTCGCGTCGACGGTCACTTCTTTGGCCATGCACAGCGGCCGAATCTCGACGTTGCCGGTCTCGACGGCCGCCGGTATCAGCGCCGCCAAGGTGCTCGACTTCGCGCCGTTCTCGCACCCGTAGCTGCCGCACAACGCGCAGTAGGTACAGCCGCCACGGCCCTTGTACCCAATCGAGGCGATGCCTCGCGCGGTGGGTATCGACTGCCAGCCCAGCGACTTGCACGCCTTGTCGATCTCGAACGCGACCGGGTGCTCAGCGAGCGGGGGCAGGGGGTAGTTCTTCTTTCGGGGCTCCAAGAACTTGTGCGGCACCGCGTTGCCCGACACGCCCAGCTCTTCTTCGGCGCGGTCGTAGAAGGGCTCCAAGTCTTTGTAAGTGATCGGCCAGTCGGCGATGTTCGCGCCGGGTATCGCGCCGATCTCGCTCTTGAGCCGAAAGTCGACGGGCTTGAGCCGGTAGAAGTAGCCCGACATGTGCACGGTGCCGCCGCCGACGCAGTTCGCCGTCCACGCCTCGTTGGTCTTGGCGTAGGGCTGGTCGGTGCCTTTGCGCCAGAGGTGCGGCTCGTCCCACGGCAGGGGCATGAAGAAGTTACGCCGCGAGCTCAGAATCTCGTCGTGAACGAATTCTTCGCGTTTGTACCAGGCGCCCTTTTCGAGCACGACCACCTTGAACCCCGCGCGCCCAAGCTCGAGCGCCATCGGAGACCCACCTGCCCCCGAGCCCACGATCACCACGTCGACAGCGTCTTTGGCGGCCATGATCAGCAGCCCTTTCCGCCGCCGCACTTCATGTCGTGCAGCTTCTTCAGACCGTCGTAGCCCTCGGCGGGGTCGACCGGCATGTGATCGACCAGCTTGAAGCCCATCACGCCCCAGCCGGCGCGGTTGGTGTTACCGCCGTAGCTCGGGTCGCCCAAATAGCCCTCGAGCGTGAGCACCACCAGAATCTCGTAGAACTTGTTCTCGCCAGTGCGCTCGCCGCTGTTCTTGAACGTCGTGAGCACCTCGTCTTGCTGCGCCGCGGTGGCCTTGATGAAGTCGGTCTTCACCAGCCGCTGCGCGCGTCGATTGAGCGCCAGCACCCCGGGCACGAACTGCTCTTTCATCTGCGTGAGCTGCGGCGTCTGCAGCACCCGGTCGATGTACTCGGGCACGTTGGTGTCGAGGGCGCCCACGTCTTCGTCTTTCGGCAGAATGCGTTCGGCGGCGGCCGCGACGATGGCGAACTCTTCGTTGGTGAACGTCTGGTGCTTGCTCACCAGCGGCGCACCCGGAGGCACCTCGGCGGTCACCGGCGCGACGGCCTTCTTCGGCTCGTCTTTGCACGCAGAGCCCAGCAGCACCGCGCCGCCTCCCATGAACGAGAGGTGATGCACGAAGACGCGGCGGGTCACGTCGTCATCGAGGGCTTCGGTATCGCTGGCCGTTTCGGGGGCGACGGGCTCGCTTGAGTCACTCGTCATGGGCGCGCAGCATTCTCCTGGTCGTGGGCGCTCCGCAAGGAAACGTCACTGAGGCAACACGGTCAGGTACCGACCACACCCACATGCTGGGGTGGTCTGCCCACCACAGGTGGTGGTGACCTCAAGCCGCGCGAGACTTCGCCCTCGATTTGGCTACGATGGAGGGGAAGGATCTGGCCGGCTTTAGGAACACACCCCCATGATGAAATTCGTGAAGACGTTGTGCGTGCTGCTGCTCGGCTCGTTGCCGTTCGTGTTCGTCTCGGGCGCGGGCGCGGTCAGCCTGACGGGGTGCTCGGGCGGCGGCGTCGGCGGCGGGTTCGGCGGTGGTGGCGGCCGGCGTGACGGAGGCTCAGGCGGCGGCACCAGCGCCGGGTTCACGCTCTACGACCTCGACACCGCGGCCCGCGAAGACACCTACTTCGCGATGGCCCTCGACCCCGGCACCGAGCGCATCGGCGTCGTCTATTACACCCCCTCCGGCATGGTGAAGGGCGGCGATGGCGGCAGCGACTTCAACTACGACCTCAAGTACGTCGAGTGGAAGAACGGCACCGCCAGCGCTCCCGAGAAGCTGCGCTCGGTGCAGCGGTTGATCGGCATCTCGTTGGCGTTCGACCCGAAGACCCATGAGCCCGTCACTGCGTTCTTGGGCGGAGACCCCGGCTTCATCGAAGGCCGCTCCATCTACTGGTACCAGAACGACACCGCGGTGATGCGCAAGACTGGCGGCACCTGGGTCGAGACCGATGTGGCGACGCTCTCCGGCGCGCCTCCGTGCAGCAAAATCGACATCGGGTTTCTCGAGGGCCTCTTCTCGACGATCATCTTCGATTCGACCGGCAAGATGTACGTCGCCTTTCGCGACGGCCACAACGGCGAGTTCCCGATGCAAGACTGGGCGGCGTCTGACGTCGAGCTGATGGAGGGCACCAATGAGGGCTCTCTGACCCGCCGCTGCCTGACCGGCGACCACAAGCAGGCCTACGGCGGCCGCATTCAGATGGCGATCGGCGCGGGCGACCAACCGGCCATCGTGTATGACCAGGCCTTCGGTGGTGCCGAGACGACCGGCCAGAACGTGCTCTTTCAACAGCGAAACACCGACGCAACGTGGACGAGCAGCGGCGTGGGCGGGTTCGCGTTGCTGACCATCTCGAACACGATGACCGGGGC
>JANLPS010000043.1:0-7463 GCA_031367385.1 Archangium sp.
CCGGCGCCGGCTTCACGCTCTGAAGATTGCTTCACACAACACACTGTTTGGCCGGCCATCATGAAAGACACCATGACTCGAACCCACCTCAGGCTCTCTCTTGCATTCACCCTCGCGCTGACGGCGTGCGAGCCAAAAGACACCACGGCTCCCCCGCCTCCGGTCGTTGACCCAATCGTGACGCCGACGGCGCTGACGAAGATCTCGGTTACTGGCAGCGCCGAGTTCGGTGCGACCGTTTCAATTTCGGGAGCGGCCGCCGCGGTCAAGACCAAGGCCGACGCGTTCACAGCCCGGTGGCGCGCAGACGTGACGCTCACCCCTGATGTCGCGACCACCCTCTCAGTCACCGCGACCGACGCGGCGGGCAATGTCTCGGAGCCCACGGTCATCATGGTTTCGCAGGCTTCAGCGAAAGCGACGAGCCTCAAACTCTCGCTGACCGCGCCGGTCGCCAAAGCAGGTGAGTTGGTCGGCTTGGTGACCAGGGTCTTCGATCAATACGGCAATGAAATGCCCGACGAGAAGGTCTCCTTCGCCACCACGCCTTCGTTGGCACCGACCTTCACCATCCCGAACAGCGCGCCGGCGGTGACCAAAGATCAGGGCGTGCTGTCTGGCACGAGCCAGTTCGTCGCCTACGATGTGTCATCAGTTCAGGCCAGCAACTTTGCGTTTCAAATCAAAGCCACCGCTGGCGCCGCCACCGACACCCAGGTGCTGACGGTACGGCCAGCCTCAGGCCAACGCTTCTCGAAGCTCGCCTTCGTGCCTTCAGGCACCAGCCTGAGCGTCAAAGCGGGTGAAGCGGCCAGCTACACCTACGAAGTGGTCGATCTCTACGGCAACGTCACCACGGGGCCGGTCTCGGCGTTCACCAACGCGCCGGGTGCCGTGGTGATCGACGACGGCGTCTCAGGGGCGGGCAAGGTCTCTCGGCTGACGACGGTGGGCACGTACACGGTCTCATTCTATCTCGCCGGAGTCGGCCAAAAGGGAGCGCTCGACCTGAACGTCTCGACGGCCCCGGCCGCCTTCGTCGACGTCGGGGTCAGTGCCACGCTGGCCAGCCCACAGACCCCCGTGAAGGCGTTCGCGCGGGTTCGCGACACCTTCGGCAATGCCGTGCTGTGCTCGGCCGCCACCACGGCAGACCTCATCTTCACCGCACTCGGCACCAATGTTGGCGCCGTCACCGCCGGCGCTACCACCTGCTTCAACGGTGCGTTTCAGAGCAGCTTCACCTTCGCCGCTGAAGACAACTACGCAATCACCGCCACCTATCAGCCAGCCGGCGCAGCAACCAACGTCTCGGGGAGCGCTTACATCACGGTCTTCAACTTCGACAATACGCCGCCCCAGGTTGCGTTGAAGAACATCACGGTGAACGGCATCGCGTGCGACCCAACGCTGCGCCTGTCGCAGGCTGGCTGCGATGTGTCGAATGGCGACACCGTCGACTTCGACGTGCTGGCGACTGACAACAGCGCGTTGGCGCAAGTCGCCTACTCAATCTTCTTCTCGTCGACCCAGGTCAATCGAACTCGAACGGTCTTCATCGCGGCCAACTCAGCGACGGCGACGGTGCACTTTCGATTTACTGTCAACTCGACCATTGAGACGACGCCGCTGGTCGCGTTGGCAGTTGACCGCGCCGGCAACATCATGAACTCGACGGCGGTGAACTTCTTCGTCAATCTCGGGGCGCCAGTGGGCAACCGTACGCTCGCGGCGGTCATCAACGGTGGGTTGCTCAATCGACCCAATGACATCGCTTTCGACAACGCCGGCAACCTGTTCATTCTCAACCGCGGCACCAACGAAATACTCAAGGTGGCTTCGGGCGCCCAGGCCGCGCAAGTCTACGCTTTGGGAGTTCAGTCTGAGTTCATCGTGCATGGCAACACGGCGGCGGGCGAGCGCATGTGGCTGAGCGATCGCAACTCGAACAACGGCGTCGTTCGGGTGTTCGACCCAACCGCGGCGGCGCCCCCGAGCCTCTTTTCCACCGTGGGCGGTGGCAACGGCGTCTCCTCTGGGCTCGCGGTCATGGGGCCGACTCCGGCTCGCGGCCTGGTTGATGTGAGCTCAGCAGCCGATGGCGACCAGCTCAGGCTCGCGCAGAATGGGGTGACCATCAGCTACCAATTTCAGAACGTCATCGCCTGCGTCGCCACGAGCACCGTATTCTGCGTGCCGATTTCGGGCTCAGCGACGGGTGCCCAAAAGGCTGCTGCGCTCGCCGCCGCGGTCACGGGCAACACGAACTCGGTGGTGACCGCCTCGTCGACCAACGCCAGAGTCTTCTTGGCGACCAAGGCGACAGGCGAGCCTACCGCCACCACGGTCGTCTCGCTCAGCAAGAGCCCCCTCTCGTCGGGTATCGTGCTGTCGACGCCCCAGATGGTGGAGGGGCATGACCTTGACGTCTGGTCGGCCAACGATGGAGACAACAACGTCAGGCGCTATCTGAGCTCAGGCGGGCCGTTCGCGTCGGGCACGAACCATGGCTCCTTTAACGTGGGCACCACCCAGTGGGGCCTGGCGGTTCGCGACGTGTGGGCAGCACCGTCTGATGCTTTGTTCGACAGCATTTCGTACCTGGTCGACTCGGGCAATTTTCAAACCCTTCGGGCGTATCGCACGGTCGTCAGCGGCAACGGAGTCTCGACCACGACCGCCACGTCGGCGTTGTTCTCGGTGAATTCGACGACCGTCGGCATACCCACCATTGCCTTCAACGGGCTGTGGGACACGGCCCTCACGCCGAACGGCTGTCTCTTGGTTTCTGACAATCAAGGTGGCGATGTCTTCGCGGTCGACGTGCGGGCGGCGTTGAGCACGACTCCGGCGGTCGAACGCGTGGCACGAAATTTAGTCGACCCGCGAGGGCTCGCCATCGACTCGGCTGGCAATCTGCTCATCGCCGACGGCCAAGACAATGCCGTGCTCAAGTTGACGCCCACGCCAGACCCGACCGACTGCTTCTAAGCGAGCACCTCGTGAGCGACCGGTGTTGATCTGGCCGCTCACGGAGTCTTCGCCGCTCGCGAATCGCGAGAGTGACCCGAGCGACTGCGCGCAGCCGCATCGATGGTCGCACGAGATGAAGCACGATTGGTTGTCTGAAGTCGAGCTCAAGCGCGGCCCCTGAGCTCGACGTCTTTCGTTCGTTCAGCGCATGCCGGTCAGGCCGAAGTTGACCATCAGGCACGGCTGTGGTCGCTCGTTCTCGCTCAGTACGCCAATGCGCCGGTTGAGCCCGCTCCGGCGCTCGAGGTACCGACGTCGTAATGCGAGACGGCGAGGGGCGAAGTGAACGTCTTGGGCAGTGACCCTCGTTGCTCAGTCGCAGCTCACAGGCTAGGTGGGAGGGCCGCCATGCCGCGACTCTTGCTCACTGCGCTGTTCTCTCTGACGGCCTGTGGTGCGCTCGGGTCTCGACCTCCTGGTGACGGTGGTGCTCCTAACGCTGGCCGTGATGGGTCGGTCGTCGCCGGCGGCGGCGGAGGAGCCAGCAGCGGCGGAGGGCAGGGCGGCGGCTTCGGGGGCGGGGGCGGGTCGCTCCAGCCCTTCGACTCGGGCTGGCCGATGACGCGCCTGCCCTCTGACGCCTTCGTCGAGACGCTTCGGCCGGGTCTCTACGGCTACCTCGAGCCCTTGCCGATGGTGGTCTGGCGCGACCGCGTCTTCGTCGCCCCGGGCCGTGCCCGCCTCGTGGAGTACCTCAACGGCAACTGGCAGGTGATCAACAGCGCCGTCGATTACGGCATCATCGCGCTTCGCGCATGGCCCGAAGGCATCGTGGTGATGGCCAGTCACCAGCTCGTCTGCGGCGGCGAGTGCCTCGATGGCGGGGCGCTCCAGAGCCACATCGACATTCAGGCAGCGCTCAACGTCGTCTGCCGAGGCGACGGCCCGCTCACCATCGAGAACAGCTACGGCCAGTTCGGCGCGTACGTTGACGGCGGCTGGCACGCCAGAACCCAGCCCTTCGAGCACTTCATCGGCCCCGGCGGGCCTTGCTGGTCAGTCACCGACGGCACGATTCTGTACGGAGGCACCCGTATCGTTCACATCGGCCTCGATGGTGGGTCGCGCTTCGAGACGCCAAAGTCAGACGCCGAGTCATTCACCGACTTCGTCAAGACCCGCTTCGGCTTCGTCGCGATTGGCGCCGCGCAGCGCGTGTTCATCGCCGCCGACGGAGGGTGGCAGCTGGTCGCCGAGCGCGGGCAGGGCGTCACGCCCGACGTCTGGTTCCGCGCCGTCCCGTTGCCTGACGGCCGCTTCTTGGCCATCGGCGTCAACGGCTTGTCGGTGGTCGGCGAGGGCACCATTGCGTCGTGGCCGTACCCGCGGGGCCAGCTGCAGACGAACACTGAGGCCATCGACGTGACCTCCGACGGCACGGTGTGGATTGCGGGGCGCTTTCAGCCACCGGGCAACGCCGACCCCGAAGACGTCGTCGTCGGATACCGCCTGCGCTGACCCACCACCGCTGGTATGAGGCGCTGTATGTCGCTCGCTTCAGTCGAAGGCCAACACCACGCGCTCGAATCGATCAAGGGCTCACTCGCCTCGCAGCACGTCGCGCATGCCTGGTTGTTTCAAGGCCCCGAAGGCGTCGGCAAAGAGCTGGCCGCGGTCGGTTTCGCGCAGGCGCTCACGTGCCCCGAAAAACCCATGGTCGGGTGCGGTGTCTGCAGCAGCTGCCTCCGCATTGAAAAGCGCAATCACCCCGATGTGACCTGGCTGATGCCCGAAGACGAACAGGTCTCGCGCGGCTTGGCCGGTCGGAGCGACTTCGATCACACGCCCTCACGTGACATTCGCATCGAGCAGGTGCGCAAGCTGCAAGAACGCCTCGCGTTTCGCGCCCTCGAGGCCAAGCACAAGGTGGCGCTGATCATCACCGCCCACGCGATGAACGCGAACGCGCAGAACGCGCTGCTCAAGACGCTCGAGGAGCCGCCCCGCGATACGATCTTGGTGCTGGTCAGCTCGGCCCCCGACAAGTTGTTACCGACCATTCGCAGCCGCTGCGCCAAGGCCCAGTTTGGCCCGCTCGCAGGAGAGCTCATCGCCACCAAGGTGATGGCTCTGAAAAAGAAGAAATTCGACCCGGCCCTCGCCGCACAAGTCGCTGCGATGTCAGGGGGCAGCCTCTCGCGGGCCCTCGCCCTCGACACCGATGCCCTCGAGGCCCGAAAAGAGATCATCGAGCGCTTCGAGGCCCTCGACCGCGCCGATGCCCGTGGCTGGCTGCAGCTCGCCGAAGCCCTGGGAGAAGACCGCCCCACCGCCGAGACCGCGCTCGATGTGCTGCAAGCCTGGTTTCACGATGTCGCCGTCGCGCAGGTGGCATCGACCCGCGTCGTCAACGTCGACCTGTTGCCCTTGGCGCAGCTCGCCGCGAGCAAGGTCTCGCCCGCGAACCTGCAGCGCCGCTCGGGCCTGCTCGATGAGGCCCGAAACGCCATCACCCAACGCAACGGCTCGGTGAAGCTGCAGCTCGAGCGAATGTTCATCGAGATGTTCGCGACATGACCCCGGTGGGCCCACTGCGCCACCCGCCAGCCCCGTGGAAGTTGGGGCTGCTCTCGATGCTGTACTTCGTGCAGGGCCTGCCGTTCGGGTTTCAGTCGAAGGGGCTCAAGCTGGCGCTCACCGCGCTCGGTCTGTCGATGACGGCGGTGACGCTGTCGGGGCTGCTGGCCTTGCCCTGGTCGCTCAAGCCCCTGTGGGGGCCGTGGGTCGATCGCCACGGCCACCCAGCGTTCGGTCGCCGCAAGTCGTGGATCGTGCCACTCCAGGTGCTGCTCGCCGGCACCTTCGTGATCGCCGCGTTCTTGCCGCCCGATGAACATCTGCACGGCCTGATGATCGCGGTGTTCTGCATGAACCTCTTCGCCGCGACCCAAGACGTGCCGGTCGATGGCCTGGCGGTCGATCTGCTCAGCGAGAGCGAGCTGGGGGCGGGCAACGCGGTGCAGGTCGTTGGCTACAAGTTCGGCATGATCGTCGGAGGCAGCATTCTGGTCTCTCAGCTGCCGCGCTTCGGGTGGCGCGGCCTGTTCTTCGCGATGGCGGCGACCTGCCTCTTGGTGACCGTGGTGTTGCTCTTCGTCAAAGAGCCGCACCCCCTGGGCCATGACCCGGCGAGCCCTCGCGTGAAGCTCTCGTGGCGTGAGCTCGGCCAGCGGCTCAAGGCCTTCATGGCGCGCCCTGGGGCGTGGTGGCTGCTCGCCTTCGTCGCCTTCTACAAAGCGGGCGAGACGCTGGCCGAGTCGATCTTCGAGCCCTTCGTGCAGCGCGTCGGCGGGTACGCCCTCGAGCAGGTCGCCGGGTTTGGAGGCTGGGGCATGGCCGGCTCGCTTCTGGGCTCGGTCGTCGGTGGCGTGCTCGCGACCCGGGTGCCGCTGCTCCGCGCGGTCGGCTGGTCGGCCCTCGTTCGTGCGTTGCCATTGTTCGGCATGTGGGCGTTGGTCGCAGGTTTCATCTCCATCTCCCCGTCACATGTCATCGCGCTCACGGTGCTCGAGCATTTCTTCGGGGGCATGCTCACCACGTCGATGTTCGCGCTGATGATGTCAAAGGTCGACAAGCGCATCGGCGCCACCCAGTTCACGCTGCTCGCCACCATCGAAGTGGTTGGCAAGTCGCCCTGGGGCCTCGCGTCAGGGGCGCTCGTCGATCGCATCGGGTGGGCCTCCACGTTCGCCATCGCGGTCGGGTTGTCGGTCGCGTTCATGACCCTGCTGATCCCCATGGCGCGGGCTGAAGCACGTGCAAGAACGCCACACCTCGCCGTTGGTGGGTGAGCGCCCCGTCGCAAGATTTGCGTACCCGCTCAGTCGTTGATCACCTGTTTGCCCTCTACTAAGCACCAGCGATCGGGCGACGCTTCGCGCCCGAGCAGCCACCGCTCTCAAGGCTCGCTCACCGGAGAGAAACCTGATGCGACCAGAAGCAACTCGGTCAAGCGAGTCACTTCAAAGCGAGCTCGAGCATGAGCGCCGCGCTCGTCACCGCGCGATTCATGAGCTTGAGCAGCTCAAGCGCTCGATGAAGGCGAACGAGAAGCTCACCAGCGCCGTCATTGGCTGCCGTGAGCTGGGCCCGCTGCTGCACAAGACCCTCGAGGTGTTCATCGAAGCAGGCCCGTTCGAGGTGGCCGTGCTGCGCTTGCGAGATGGCGCACACCTGCGGGCGCGTGCGGCGATCGGCGTCGAGGTTGAGCGCGAAGCCACGTTCGACATACCCGCCCAAGACGACGAGGTGATCTTGCCGGTCGGGCGAATCGCGACCGATGGCAAAGAGGTCAGCGAGGCCTTGCGAAAGACTGGTGTGAAGACGGTCTACCGCGTGCCGCTCGTGGGGGCCGAACGAGTCGGGCAGCTCTACCTTGGTCGCTTGAGCGACGAGCCGCTCTCGGCCGACGACGAGACCCACATCGCTTC
>JANLPS010000045.1:0-2689 GCA_031367385.1 Archangium sp.
TTCGTTCGCCCCCACGGCGCTCTCGGTTGGCCTCAAGGCAGCCCATCGGGCCGTGCGACTGGCTGACGGCCGGGTGCTCACCATCGCCGACTCGGCGCCACGCACGGAGATCTACAACCCCGCGACGAACACCTGGTCGACTGGCCCAGACATGCCTGATTCGAGCTACGACCAGGCAGCGATCGGCCTGAGTGACGGCAGCGCGCTGGTCACCGGCGGCGCAATCGCGAGCATCAAGCGGTTCAACAACGGCGTTTGGAGCATCGTTGGGCACACCGCCGGTGAACGAAGCGCGCCCAGCCTGGCCCTGCTGAGCGATGGGCGGGTCTTGATCGCCGGGGGGTACTTCACGAGCTGGGTGTGCACGTCGACCGGAGGCTGCAGTGGCAGCCCGAGCTCGATCGCCAGCGCCGAGCTCTACACCAATAGCAACGCCTCGCTGGCGGTGTACGACAGCGCTCTGCGCGCCCCCAAGTGCTCGGGCGGCCTGAATGAATGCGACAGCGGCGGCGGGTTGTACGGCCGGTCGACCCTCACCTCGGGCGCGACCAGCAACGACGCCGAGCTCAATCAACCCAACACCCTCGGCGGCACCTGCGCTGACGGCGCGGGAGGCAGCTTCTACACCGGCTCGATTCAGGCCATCCGGGTTCGGTCCGCCAATGGCACCGCGCTCAGCTCGGGGCAATCGGTGACGGTGCAGGTGTCAGTGGCCGGTGGCTATTCTTCGAGCACGCCTGCGGTGGTCGACGTGTTCGTTGCCAGCGATGCGACTGCGCCGAGTTGGCAGCTCAAGTCGTCGATCGCGTTGGCGGCTCCTGCTCGAAACGGTCAAGAGGTCAGCACCACCTTCACCCTGCCCGCGGGCTCACTCGAAGCCGTCCGCGCGACGCTTCGCACGGGTGGTACCGCGGTCTCGTGCAGCACGGGTGCGCTCGATGATCATGATGACCTGGCCTTCGTCGTCGGCGGAGCGGCGTCAGACACCACGGCGCCCACGGTGGCGTTCACCTCGCCCACCAATGGCGGCACGTCGACCGGCACGGTGACGCTCTCGGTCTCGGCCAGCGACAACGTCGGCGTCACTCGAGTCGATTACTACAACGGGGCCGCATTGATTGGTGGCTCGAGCAGCGGGCCGGCCTTCGCGCTGATTTGGGGGTGCCCGAGCGGAGTTCTCCCCCTCACCGCCAAGGCCACCGACGCGGCGAACAACGTCGGGACAGCGACGGTCACTTTCACGTGCGACCGAGTGGCGCCCTCGGTGGCGATTACCGCTCCGGCGACGGGCGCTTCGGTCACGGGCTCGGTGCTGATCACCGCGTCGGCGAGCGACAACATCGCGATCGGCCGGGTCGAATTTCTCATCAATGGCACCCTGGTCGGCACCGACACGAGCGCACCGTACGAATACTCGTGGAATACGGCGGGGGCGACTGGCGCTCAGTCGCTGACAGCACGCGCGTTCGACACGGTTGGCAATGTGACGACCAGTGCCTCGGTGTCGGTCACCATCGGCGCGGGAGGCCCGGCCGGCACGGTCGCGACCTACGATGCCACGTTGCGCGCTCCGAGCTGCCGAGTGGCTGGCCTGTCATGCGACTCTGACACCTTGCTGGTTGGCCGCGCTTCGGTTGGCCCCGAGAGCAATGCGCCGAACACGTTGGGCAGCACGTGCGCTGACGGCACCGCAGGCTCATTTCACTCCGATGAGTCACTCGACCGGCTGCGCGTGTATCGCGCCGATGGAGGCCCGCTCAAAGTCGGCAGCGTGGTCACCATCGAGGCGACTGTGTGGGCGTGGGCCGGGTACTCCTCTGATCACCTCGATCTCTACGCGGCTCCGAACGCCAGCAGCCCGGTGTGGAGCCTGGTCGCAACGCTGACGCCCACCAAGGCAGGCCAGGGCGTGCTGAGCGCGACCTTCACGCTGCCGTCGGGGGCCTTGCAGGCGATTCGCGGCCGGTTTCGCTACGGTGGGGCGGCGTCGTCGTGCAGCACCGGCAGCTACGATGACCACGACGACCTCGCCTTCGCGGTCGCACCGTAACCGCCACCACTAATCTGCGAGGCCGACCAGCTCGAGCAACGGCGTCTGGCGAATGACCACTCGCCCGTGCTCGGGGCTGATTGAAAAGTCGAGCGCATCGAGCTGCGAGAGCACTCGGTGCGCTTCGTCGTGCGTGACGGTGCGCAGTGGTGCTTCGGTCGCGTGGCTGGCCATGACCTTCAGCGCGGGCGCGAAGTCTTCGGGCTGGCTCAGCGGCACGGCGTCGGCCAATTCGAGTAACAGATCTCGCACATTCACCGACTCCAGCGACGAGGGGAGGCGCTTGACGGCGATCGAATCGCCTCCGAAGGGCTCGACCTCGATGCCCAGCTTCAGCAGCGACGGCGCGACGGCGGTGATCAACTTCGCGTCGTCGAAGGGCAGCTCGACTCGCTGCGAAAACAGCGATGGCGCGGTCAAGGTGCCGTTGGCGAAAGCCTCGGTCAGCTCCTGCAGCAGCAGCCGTTCACGCGCCGCACGAGGGTCGATCACCACCAGCGTGCCGCCCTGCCCTTCGCAGACCCAAAACCGGCGGCCCAGCTCGCCCAGATACTTGAGCGACGCGAAGAAACCCGCTGGCGGAGCGGTGTTGATGTCAGGCCTCGACGTGCCAAACCCCGGGTGTGCGCCCGCCTCGAC
>JANLPS010000070.1:0-14839 GCA_031367385.1 Archangium sp.
GCCATGAAAGACGAAGGCATCAAGCGAGAGCTGGTCCCCGCGGGGTGGAGCCAACCTGCCGCGGTGAGCGCACCTGGGCTGCTGACGGCACTCAACGGGCCGCCCAGGCCGGGGCCGACGTTGACGGGCTCAGGGCTGAGCGGGGCCGAGCTGGCGAAGCGCCTGAACACGTTCACCAATCGGCCCGAGGTCAGCTACCAGGTCATCGCCGAGCCCAAGGTGGGTTCGATTCGCAAGGCGATTCTGCAGGCGCACGTGACGGCTCCGGGCGGCAAGGTGTACCCGGTCGAAGACGGCTTCGTGAGCGTCTCGGTGGCGAACGACGCGATCTCCGAGGTGGGTGGGCGCGGGCAGGCGCTGCCGAAGTTCGACTTCACCGAGCCGACCTTCAGCGAAGACGACGCGCGGCTCAAGGCGCGTGACCTGGCGCTCAAGGGCCTGGCCGAGGGCGACCCCCGAACGAACGGCTACGTCGCCAAGAACGTCGACGAAATCTTCGCGCCCCAGAACGTGCGGTTCGAAGAGGTGCTCTCGAACGGGCAGCGGGCGCGCAAGGTGATTACCCGAGCGGCCGAGTTCTCGGTGCGCCGCGACGGCACCATCGAAGTCTCGAAGGTGATGCACGTCGACTAAGGCCATCAGTCGGGCAGGCGCCACCACAGGTACTCGTTGAACATCAGCGTGCGCCCATGCGCCGCGTCCCACGTGAGGGGGCCGGCCCGCTGGGTGGTCTCGCTGACGACCTGGGTCCAGGTGGTGCCGTCCCACTCCCAGACGTCGGGCAGGTCACTGCGCATCATCAAGGTTCGGTGATGCGCGGGGTCGTAGCTCAGGTACGTGTCGGGAGGCGCGTTCGAGCTGTTGGGCGCCGGAGGTGACGTGGTGGGCCTTCGTTTCGTCCACTCGAAGCCGCTCCACTCCCAGGTCTCGTTGAAGAAAGCCGCGCTGTGGCCGCCGTACATCACCACCCGATGGCGGTCGCTGTCGTAGGTGAGCGCGGGGCCAGAGCGGGGGGAGGGGCCGGTGGCGGCCAGCCGTACCCAGGCCGAGCCGCTCCACCCCCAGGTCGCGGAGTCGCCGTTGGTGCCGTTGAGCGCACCACCGAAGACGACGGTCTGCTGGTTCGCCGCGTCGTAGGCCACGCCCGCAGCGAGCCTCGCGCCAGGGCCATCGGTGTTGATGGGCGACCAGACGGCGCCGTCCCATTCGCGAAGGCCCTGAGCCTCCAACACGACCCGGTGTCTGGCGGAGTCGTAGGTCAACGACCCCAAAATCGAGTTGCTTGTGGCGGTGGCGTGCCAGGTGGCGCCATTCCACTCGAGGGTCGCGGTGGGGGTGACCAGCACCGCAGCCCCGCGCAGGGTGTCGTAGGTGAGCAGGCCGTAGTCGATGGCGCCGTCGCCAGGTGAAGGCGAGGTCCACGAGGTGCCATCGAAGAGCCAGGTGTCACTGAGCTCGGCATTGTGAGCAGAGCCTCCGAAGATCATCGCGACGTGGTGGGCCGAGTCATAGACCAGACTCGGCGTACTTCGAACGCCCGGGCCGGGGAAGGCAGGCGAGGTGACCCACTTCGTGCCGTCCCACTCCGAGATGGCGTCTGAGGAGGAGGTGCCGTCGGTGCCTCCAAAGAGCAGCACTCGCTGGCGCGTGGTGTCGTAGGCAGCGACGTACCCGTACTGCGGCGTGCCCGGGAAGAACGCGGTGCGCTGCCAGGTGGTGCCGCTCAGCTCCCAGGTGTCGAAGCCGTCACCGCCGCCAGCGATGACCATCAAGCGTTGGCGTGCGTCGTCATACGCCATGGTGTGCGAATACCGCGGCGAAGGAGCGCCCTGCGTCGTGCGCTTGGCCCACGTCGTGCCGTCCCACTCCCAGAGGTCGTTCTTGAGCACCTGGGTGTCGAGATCATACCCGCCGAAGAGTGTGACCCGCTGGCGCACGGGGTTCCACGCGGTCTTCGCGCCCCAGAGCTTGCCGGGTGAGCGCGCCGGCGTTTGCTGCACCCACGCTGCGCCGTCGAAGGTCCACGTGGCGGCGAGCCCGGGTGCGAAGAGCACCAGCTGGTGACGAGCGCCGTCCCACGCCAGGGAGTTGCCCGAAGCCTGCGGCCCGGTCGTCGACACCAATGACCAACTCGCGCCGTCCCACTCCCAGGTGTCGCGCAAGAAGCCGCTCTGGTTGGAGCCGCCGAAGAGCACCACCCGGCCGCGCTCGGGGTCGTACGCCATCGTGTGCCCTTCGCGGGCGAGCACGCTGGTGGGCACCCAAGCGAGCGAGCACTGTGGCGCGAGGCCCTCGTAGCCGACCTTGCATTCGCAGCGGCGAGAGCCTGGCAGGTTGATGCAGCTCGCGCGGGCCCCGCAGGCGCCGTTGTTGGTTTGGCACTCGTTGACGTCACTGCAGGTGACGCCGTCTCCGGCGTAGCCCGCGGTGCAGGTGCAGGTTCGGCTGCCGTCGGTGTTGGCGCAGCTCGCGTGCACGTCGCAACCGCCGTTGTTGCTCTGGCACTCGTTGATGTCGGTGCAGGTCAAGCCGTCACCGGTGTACCCGCTCTTGCATGCGCAGGTTCGGGTGCCGGGGGTGTTGGTGCAGACGGCGTTGGGGCTGCAGGCACCGTTGTTGGTCTGGCACTCGTTGACGTCGGCGCAGGTGACGCCGTCTCCGGAGTAGCCGCTCTTGCAGGTGCAGGTGCGGCCGCCGACGGTGTTCGCACAGGTGGCGTTCGCGTCGCACCCGCCGTTGCCGCTCAGGCATTCGTTCACGTCGGAGCAGGTGCTGCCGTCGCCGGAGTAGCCCGGCTTGCAGGTGCAGGTGTGGCTGCCGGGGGTGTTGGCGCAGGTGGCATTGAGGTCGCAGCCGCCGTTCTGGCTCACGCACTCGTTGAGGTCGGCGCAGCTGGCGCCATCGCCGGCATACCCCGGCTTGCAGGTGCAGGTTCGCCCTCCCGCGGTGTTGAGGCACGTTGCGTTGGCGTCGCAGCCGCCGTTCTGGGTCGTGCACTCGTCGACGTCGGCGCAGTGAACGCCGTCACCTGCGTACCCCGCCTTGCAGGTGCAGGTGCGGCCGCCGGCGATGTTGGCGCAGGCCGCGTTGACATCGCAGCCTCCGTTGCCAGTCGCGCACTCGTTGACGTCGGCGCAGGTCACGCCGTCTCCGGCGTAGCCGGGAATGCAGGTACAGGTGCGCCCGTCGGCCGTGTTGGCGCAGGTCGCGTTCAGGTCGCAGCCGCCGTTGTTGCCCGCGCAGGCATTGTGCCCGGAGGCGCAGGTGATGCCGTCGCCGGTGTAGCCCGAGTTGCAGGTGCAGCTCCGGCCACCGGGGGTGTTGGTGCAAGCGGCGTTGGGGTCACAGCCGCCGTTGCTCGTCAGGCACTCGTTGACGTCGGTGCAGGTGACGCCGTTGCCGGAGTAGCCGGGCTGGCAGGTGCAGCTGCGACCCTCGGGCGTGGGGCGGCAGGTCGCGCTCGCGTCGCAGCCACCGTTGTTGGTGGCGCAAGGGCCTCCCGCCAAGCAGGTCACGCCGTCGCCGCTGTACCCGGCTTTGCACGCGCAGCTGCGGCCGCCTGGTGTGTTGCGGCAGCTCGCGTTGAGGTCGCAACCGCCGTTACCGTTCGCGCACTCGTTCACGTCGGTGCAGGTGACGCCGTCGCCGCTGTAGCCCGACTTGCACGTGCAGCTGCGCCCGTCAGTGGTCGGCTGGCACTTCGCGTTCACATTGCAGCCGCCATTGACGTTGGCGCAGGGGCCTCCTGCGGAGCAGGTCACGCCGTCGCCGCTGTAGCCCGCGTTGCACGTACAGGTGGCGTTGGCGCAGCTGGCGTTCACGTCGCAGCCGCCGTTGTTGGTGCTGCAGTCGCGACCTCCGCCGCCTGAAGGCAAGGTGCAGCTGCCGGCTTCGCACTTGCCGCCGGTGCAGTCGACACACGCGCGGCCCCCGAGGCCACAGAGCGGCCCGGTCTGCTCGACACACCGACCGCCCGAGTCGCAGCAGCCTCCGCCGCATGACTTGGCGTCACACACGCTCGAGGTCGTTGAACAGCCGACGCTCAGCACGAACAGCAGACCCACCCACCCAGCTCCGACGACAGCTCGCATGCCTTCATGAACCCGATTGCGTACGTCAGTGTGCAACTTCAAGTGAACACACTCAGATCTTGAGAAAAATCGAGGGCTCGAAAGGGTCGCAAGCCGGGTGGATCGGAGCTCGGCAACGTGTTTATCGTCGAATGCCCCGATGACTGACTCAAAGATCTCAGCCAAGCGCGACGCACCGCCTGCGGTCACGCCCGTGACCGAGCCGGTACCCCCAGCGCCGTCGCGCGCTCGAGCTGAAGCGGAGCAACGCGTCGCCGAGATCAACATCGAGCTCCAAAAGCTGCTGAGCGGCCCGTGGCAGACCAACACTCTTCGAGGGGCGCAGGTTTTGAAGCTGAAGAGTGAGCGAGCCCTGTTGGAGGCGAAACTCTGGCTCGACCCGAAGGGCGCCGCGCTCGAGAAGGCCGCCGACAGGCTGATTGCAGAATCGCAGAAAGCGATGACCCACGATGCCAAGTCGCGAAGTTGGCTGGGCCCGGTCGGCGGGGCCATCGACTTCGTCCAGCAGGGGGGCGCGAGCGCGCTCGAGGGCATGCTGGGCGTCGCCGCGGGGGTTGGCCAGCTCGCTCAGGTCGGAGGCATCTCGCGAGTCGAAGACGCCCTGCTGCATCACCCGCTGCAAACCGCGACCACGCTGGGCAAGGCCATCGTGAAGCACACGGCCGACATTTACGAGGCGAACGGTCTCGGCGCTGCGTTGGGAGACGTTGCTACGCTCGGGCTTGCTGGCCTGGGCGAAGCGCGGCTGGTCTCGAAGGCCATGACGTTCGGCACCAAGGTGAGCGCGCCCTGGCCTGCGGCCATCGCCAATGGCGTTCAGACGGCGACCGGCATCGCCGCTGAAAAGGCGCTCCCGGTTGCGAACGCGGGAGTCAAGGTCGCGGTGGGAGTCTACGTCGCGAAAAAGGCCGTCGAGCTCGGCGGCGCGACCGCGGCGAGCGAGTTGGTCGGCAATGAGGTGCGCGCCGCGAGTTCCGCCGTGAATGCGAAAGACCCGGGGAAGCGCCAGCGCTGAAGCGGCTCGACTCACCACGCGGCCTTCCGCCCGGTGGAACGACGAACAGGAGACCTGCGGCGCGATGCCGGGCCAGTCGCCCGCGAAGACCGCTTGTCGCCTGCCGTGCCCCAGCTCCAGCGAGGGCTGCATCTCGAGGGGTGCTTCAGCGTGGCGCCAGCGCCGTGAGCGGCAGCGAAGCCTGCAACGCGTTGAACCCCCGGGCTGGGGCCGCCAGCGAGGCCTCCAACGCGTTGGACCCCCGGGCTGAGGCCACCAGCGAGGCCTCCAACGGGTTCGGCTCGCTCGAGCAACCAGTCGAAGAAGGCCTGATGGGCCTCGCTCAGGGGCGCACGCGACGAGCCCGTGATGGTCGCCTCGAGCCGCGGGCGCACCTGTTCGAAGTCGACCAGCAGCCGCGAGAATCGCTCCAGCGGTGCGGGGTCATCGGCTCCAAGCGCACCGAACACGGTCTCGGTTCGATACGCCTCCACCGCAGCGCGCTCGTGCTCCGCAAGGTGAAGGGGCACTCGAAGTGGTCGAACGCTTCATCGGGCGGCGCTGGCACCGGCATCGCGACCAACGCATCGCGTGAGCCGATACCCAGAGAAGACGTCGTAGAGCTGCTCGAGCGATGTGCTCAATGACATTGCGCCTTGACGACAGGGCTCGCCGCGCCTGACCCGCCGCGAGCAGGGTCAATGGCAAGGCATTCAACGGCTTACGGTCTGGGAAAAAAGAAATGCGTGAGGTGGTGAATACGCCTGCATCGCCTCCGTCTGACCCGGCTCACCCGTTGTCTTGGAGGTACCCAGATGAGTCAGCCAATTGCACTGTTGTTGTCTTTTGGCCGCCTGATGTTGGCGGCTGTTCAAGCACTCACCTCGAAGTTCGTGAAAGGCGCGAAGGTTGCCTTTCTGAAGACGCACAGCGAGCTCGAAGAGGCCGAGCGCGCGGTCGTCGAAACAGACGCTGTGGTTCAGAAGGCGGTCATTGGGGCCGAAGCCGCCGACGAAGCGCAAGACCGCGCGACGCTCGACCTGGCGACGAAGCTCTCTGGCGATGGGTTTGGCCGCAGTAACCCGTTCAAGGCGTTCGGCTCGGGCTCACCCTCTGAGCTGTGTGCCAAAGGCCAGGTACCCCAAGCGAGTCTGTTGGTCGCGCTGGCCGCCAAAGTCGCCCAGCACCCCGACGCGAGCCCAGACTCGAAGAAGGCAGCGGCCCAGGTTGCGTCGAAGGCCAAGGCGATGGGCCTTGCGGCCACCGCTCGAACCAAGGCCCTCAAGGCGCGAGCGGCTGCCGTCGACGCCCGTGATGCCCTGGTGCCTGCGTCGCAAGCCGCGCTCGCCGCGCTCCGTGAAGCGCTCCGGTACGCCGATCGCGTCGAGGGCACGTCGACCTACGACGACGTGTTCGGTGCGACGCCGAAGACCAAGGCCAAGAAGAAGAAGAGCGACCCGGCACCGGTCAGCTGACCGATTCTTCAAGGGCACGCTCGCAACCGATTGAAAACACCCCCCTCGAGGGCCCCCAAACCCGGGCTCTCGGGGGGTGAATGGGGAGGTAATCGTTGTTCGGGGGCCCCCCTTAGCGGTACAGGGGGGTCACTCATGAACGAACCCTCCACTCTCGACGCGCCCGTCGCGTCTGTGGCCGAAGGAGTCGACTACGTCGCTGACGTCAGCTTCGACTCCCTTGGCTTGTCTCCCGAACTGCGCCGCGCGATCGCCGAGCGCAATTACACCAACCCCACTCCGGTGCAGGCCAAGGCGTTCAAGCCGGCATCTGAGGGCCGAGACCTCATCGTTCGCTCGAAGACCGGCACTGGCAAGACCACCGCCTTCGGCATGCCGGTGATCGAGCGCATCCCCATGGGTACGCGCACGGTCAAGGCGCTGGTGATGTGCCCGACCCGTGAGCTCGCGATGCAGGTGCAGCAAGAGCTCGAGTCGTTGGCCAAGTACCGCGACATCAAGGTGACCGCGATCTACGGCGGAGCCTCGATGAAGCAGCAAGAAGACGCGCTCGATGCAGGCAGCGCGATCATCGTCGGCACCCCGGGCCGCGTGCACGACCACATTCGCCGCGGCAACCTGAAGCTCGACACCGCGACGATGGCGGTGCTCGACGAAGCCGACGAGATGCTGAATCAGGGTTTCTACGAAGAGGTCACCCGCATTCTCGACTTCATGCCGAAGACGCGGCAGGTGCTGCTCTTCAGCGCGACGGTGCCCGAAGACATTCAGCGGTTGATCGCCAAGTACACCACCAACGCCGAGACCTTGTTGCTCTCGGGCGACGTGTACACCGTCGACCACATCACCCACGTTCGCTACGACTTGTCAGACGCGTACCCCAAGCCGCGCAACCTGCTCTACATGCTCGAGATGGAGGAGCCCGACAACGCGATCGTCTTCTGCAACACCAAAGACGACACTGAGCTCGTGACCGCGGTGCTCAACCGCAACGGCTTCGACGCCGAGCTGCTCAACGGCGACCTGCCGCAAAAAGAGCGCGAGCGGGTGATGGCGAAGATCAAGCGGGGCGAGGTGGCCTTCATGGTCGCGACCGATCTCGCGGCGCGCGGCATCGACATCTCTGACCTCGGGCACGTGATCAACTATTCGTTGCCCGAAGACCCGGCGGTGTATCTGCACCGTGTGGGTCGCACCGGCCGCATCGGCAAGACCGGCGTGGCGCTGAATTTGTGCTCGGGCAAAGAGCTCGCCTCGCTGACCTCGCTCGAACGCAAGTACGGCGTGAAGTTCGAGAAGCGCGCGATGCCCAACCCCGACGAAGCGACGCAGATGTGGGAGGACCGACACGTCAAGGAGATCAAGGAGGTGTCGGAAGGAATGATTTACGACGGGTTTCTCGGGCTCGCCGCCAGCTTGAAGAAGCGCCCCGACTCCGACGACCTCATCGCCTCGATGCTGCGCTACTTCTTCACCCACCGCCGAATGGACAAGCTGCGCGCGTCGGGTGAGATGCCTGAGCACGAGATTCAGAAGCTCGAGACCCGCCCCTCGCGCAGCCGCGATGAGCGCGAGCGACCGGGCAGCAGTGGCCGTGGTGGTGAGAAGGGCCGTGGCCGTGAGCGCGGTGCTTCATCTGAGGGTCGCAGCAGCCGTTCGCGAAGTGGAGAGCGTGAAGAGCGCTCGTCAGCGCGCGCGGTGCCCAACGCGGCTCCGACGGCTCCGGCCGTGGTGGGGCCTGGTGGCGACATTCCAGCGGCGCCGCCGCCTCCGGTGCGTGAGCGGCCGGCGCGTCGTGAATCGGCTCCGGCCGGTGCGCGAAAGCTGAGCGATCGCGAGTTGTTCGACTTGATGCAAGCTGGCAAGCCGTTGCCGCCCATCGATGACCCGACCGTGTCGAACGGCACGGCGGTCACCGAGAGCGTGGCCGCGGTGGGCGAGGCAGGGGCTGAACGCCCGCGTCGTGAGCGGTCGGAGCGGTCAGATCGCCCCGAGCGAAAGCGCCGTGAGCCACGGGCCGAGGCTCCGGTCGAAGCGGGCCAGGCACGGGTGTGGGTGAATCTCGGCAAGATGGACGGCGTGGCCGATGACTCGTCACTGCAGCAGGCGCTCGAGGCGGCGGGTGCGCCGACGGGCAAAGTGCGCAAGTCGGAGATTCGCGGCAGCTACTCGTACGTGCACGTCGCGGAAGAAGATGTCGGCGCGTTCGAGGGTCTGGGCGGTAAGCAGCACGGCGAGAAGGCCATCAAGGTCGAGCGCGCCAAGGCTCGCTGAAGTACCTCGTGGTTCGTGGTTCGTGGTTCGTGGTTCGACGGGCTCACCATGAGAGTGGTGGGCCCGTTGTGCGCGGTGGGCCCGTTGTGCGTCTGGGTGGCTCTACCGTGTCGCCGTCAGGTGCATCACCAGCTCGACCTCGTCGCGGTTTTTCACGGTGCCCAAGACGCCCGAGTACGGAGTGATGCCGTAATCGCTGGTCTTGAAGCGAATGACGCCATCACCGGTCACCTGGGTGTCTGCGACGGTGACCGTGACGGACACGGTGATGGTCTTGGTCACTCCGTGCAGCGTGAAGGCCCCGGTCACGCTGATGGCGCCGGTGGCGCTGCGTGCAAAGGCGGTCGAAGTGAACTCGACGGTCGCGAATTTGGCCGTGTCGAGCTGACCTTCTGCCTTCATTTCTTCGGTGACCTTCTTTCGATCTCCGTCAGGCACCGGGGCTGGCTGGCCATGCTTCTTTCGCATGGCCGCGTCGTCGACCAACAGCGAGCCGGTCTTGACCGTCACTGTGAGCGTGGCAGTCGACAGATCGCTCGGGTCGTATTGCACCCGCCCGGCCATTTCAGTCGCGGCGATCACGTGGTTGTGCGCGAAGACCGCGCCGATGCCCTCTTTGGTGGTCTTGATGACGAGCTCTGAGCGGCTGGCATCGATGGAGTACGCGGGTGCAGCGGCGATGAGCAGAGAGATCAGCGTGAAGTGCATTGATGCGTTGTAGGCCAAATCAGCCCTTTACGAATTCGACGTTTTCGAAAGAACGAAGCCGGGGTTCTCAATCAGCCCCAGCACATTGCCGAACGGGTCTTTCACCGCAGCCACGCGAATGCGCTCGCCCACGTCGTGCGCCGGCTCGTGCAACGTCGCTCCCGCAGCGAGCACGTGCGAGAGCGCGGTGTCGAGATTGGCAACGCCCCAATAGGTCGTCGAGCCGCCGTCGCCAGGCTTCGCGTCGCCCCCGTTCGGGTCGAGCCCAAGCTCGAAGCCGGCGATGTTGAACCCCACGTAGAACGGCTCGTCGAAGTACGGCGCCACCCCGAACGCGGCGCGGTACCAGTCACGCGCCTTTTCTCGGTCGGGCACCCGGTACACGACGGTTCTCAAGCCCAGCAGCATGGTTACCGGTACCCCTTCGCCACCACCGGCACGTACCGCATCTCACCCTCGGGCCGGTTCGCCACCGAGCGCAGTTGCCCGGCCGCGGTGGTGATGGTGGGCACCATGTCTTGCCCGAGCGACTCGTCGAGCCCTTCGAGAATCTCGGCGAACTCGTCGATGAAGTGGCCCAGAAACTCGGGCGAGTCTTGCGTGGTGGCGTGCAGCACGCACGGCTCGATGGTGAACTTTCGAAAGCCCGCCGCCTTGAAGAACCGGTGCAGAACCTGACCGACGAGCGGGTTGCCTCCCGCGCGCTGCTGGGCCGCGTTGAGCGCCCGCATCGTCACGTCGACCTCGGTGAACTGTGGCGTGATTCGGTACGACGCGTTGTCGACCTCGACGAACTGGCAATACCCGCCCGGCTTGAGCACGCGCCGCACCTCGCGCAAGACCGCCGTCGGGTCGGGTACGTGCTCGAGCAGCCATGAGCAGTGCACGCGATCGAACGTGCGGTCGTCGAAGGGCAGCTTGGTGGCATCACCGCGAAGAAACGAGAGCTCGGGGTGGTTCTTGCGCGCCGCGCTCAGCTGCTGCTCTGAGAGGTCGACGCCCACCAACGAGATGCCGGGGTACCGGGCCGCCAGCCGTGCCGCCATCGCGCCCACGCCGGTCGCCAGGTCGAGCACCTTCATGCCGGGCGCCGCATCGAAGTGGCCGAAGGTGAATGCCGCGGTCCAGTCTCCTTGCTTCTCGAGGCGCGCGATCTCCCGCGCGTCGGTGCTGCCGTGCACGTAGTGGGTGGGGTCGGTCATTTCGAAAGCTTCCAATACGGGGCCAGGGCCTCGCGGGTGTCAGAGACGGCTTCGGCGCCCGAAGGCCCGACTCCGGGGGGAAACGAGTCGGTGCGCTGGCCCGCCAACACCTCGACGCAGGCATGCACGGAGTGCGCGAGCCCCGACAGGTCGTAGCCGCCTTCGAGCATCAGCACGAGCTTGCCGCCACAGAGCTCGTCGGCGAGCGCCTTGACCGCGCTGCACATCGCCGCGAAGCCCCGCTCAGTCACGTTCATGCCGCCGATGGGGTCAGCCCGGTGGGCATCGAACCCGGCCGAGACCAGCACCACGTCGGGCTTGAATTGCTGCGCGATGGGCAAGAAGACGTCGTGAAAGACGGCTCCGTATTCGGCGTCGTGCTGCCCTGGCCCCATCGCGCAGTTGACGGTGAAGCCCTCGCCTTGCCCCAGGCCGACCTCGTTCGAGGCGCCGGTGCCCGGGTAATACGGGTACTGGTGCGCGCTGCAGAAGAGCACGTCGCGGCGAGACTCGAAGGTGTGTTGGGTGCCGTTGCCGTGGTGTACGTCCCAGTCGAGCACCAGCACGCGCTGAGCGCCTCGCCGCAGGGCCGCCTCGGCGGCGACGGCGATGTTGTTGAACAGGCAAAAGCCCATCGCCCGGTCGACCTCGGCGTGGTGCCCCGGGGGCCGCACCAAGCACATCGCGTTGTCGGCACTCCCGGCCATTACCTCGGTGACGGCTTGCACTCCGGCGCCAGCGGCGAGGAGCGCGGCGTCAATGCTGCCGGGGCTCACCCCTGTATCTGGGTCGAGCTGGGCGCTCTGGCCTTGCAGCGCCAGCATCGCCTGCACGTGCGCCGGGGTGTGCGAAGCGCACAGCTCATCGAGCGTGGCCTTGCGCGGCGTCACCAGCTGCGTGCGCGAAACCGGGTGCGCGGCGAGGTACTCGAGCACCGCGGTCAACCGGCCCGGAGACTCCGCGTGCATCGGGCCAGCGACGTGGCTCAAGAAGCGCGAATCGGTGAGCAGGTGGGTGGCCATGACGGCGGCGAGACTCCCACACGGCTTTGCGATGATCGAGCCTTTGGGCTCTGCCTTCGAGGGAGTTTCTTGCGGCCCGTGGCGGCGCTCTCTACAGTCGGCCTCCCGTGGCGGCGCGCTCGCAGAAGCTGGGTCTGACCTGGGCCATCTTTGGCATGTTCACCATTGCCCTGTTGGTGCTGGTGCTGGTGCTTTTCGTGGTGGTGCCGTCGCAGGCCAACGAGTCGCTCACCGACGCCCTGTGGGAGCGCGGCAAGGCCATCGCCAAAGAAATCGAGCGCAAGGTCAACGTCTCGACCCGCGCCAGCATCGATCAGGCCGCGTCAATCGAGGTGAATGACATCGTTCAGGGCGAGCGCGAAATTCGCGCCGTCTGGGTGCTGGTCTGCCCGAGCGCCGATTGCAGGTCTCAAGACGTCATCGCCCAGAAGCTCGACACCGACTTGCAGCTGACCGAGGCGGTGATCAAGCAATTCAACGAGGCCCGGCACCCCTCGAGAATGCCGCTCGAGTCGGGTGAGCTGCTGGTGGCCGACCCGGTCACTCCGAAGATCGGTGGGGGCTCGGGCTTCGTGCTGGTCGCGCTCGATCGCGCCCGCATCGATGAGGGGCTCTCGAAGCTGCGCCGCACCTTGTTGATCGCGCTGGTGCTGTCGATGATCGTCTTTCTGGGCCTGGTCGGCGTGCTGACCCGGGTGCTGCTGATTCGCCCGGTGCGCTCGATGCGCGCGATGGCCAGCAAGCTCTCAGAGGCCGACCTGTCAGGGCGGGTCGAGGGCGCGGCGACCCGCGAGCTCGATGAGCTGGCGGAGTCGCTCAACAACATCGGGCAGGGCTTGCGTGACACCTTGGGGCGGGTGCGCGGCGTGGCCGAGAGCGTGGCCCAGGTCATCGATTCGATCAGCCGTACCGCGTCGTCGACCTCGGGGGGCTCGGCGACGGTGCTCACCCGCGTCGAAGAGACCTCGAGCGCGATGGTGCAGATGCTGGCCTCGCTCAAGGGCATCGCCGAGAACGTCGAGGTGCTGTTCAACAGCGCCGAAGATTCGAGCTCGAGCATTCTCGAGATGGCGACCACCAACGACGAGGTGGCCGACAATGTGACCAAGATGGCCGCCAGCGTCGAGGAGACGACCAGCGCGATCGAGCAGATGACCTACAGCACCAAAGAGGTCGCCCACAACATCGACGACCTGCTCAAGAGCGCCGAGCTGACCTCGAGCTCGATTCGCGAGATGGACATCGCGATTTCGCAGGTCGAGACGAATGCGTATGAGACGGCGCGGCTCTCGGAGCAGGTGTCGAAAGACTCAGAGACCGGCATGGAGTCGATTCAAAAGACCATCGTCGGCATCGACAAGATCAAAGACAGCAGCCGCTCGGCAGGCACCGTCATCGAGCAGCTGGGCAAGCGCATCGGTGAAATCGGCAACATCGTCGACGTGATTGACGAGGTGGCCGAGCAGACCAACCTGCTGGCGCTCAACGCAGCGATCATCGCGGCCCAGGCGGGTGAGCACGGCAAGGGCTTCGCGGTCGTCGCCGAAGAGATCAAAGACCTGGCCGAGCGCACCGGCACTTCGACGCGTGAAATCGCCGACCTGATTCGCGCGGTGCAGCAAGAGTCGCAGAACGCGGTCACCGCGATGAACATGGGCGTGCGCAACGTCGAAGAGGGCGTGCTGCTGGGCCGTGAAGCCGAGCACGCGCTCAAGAAGATTCAGGAGTCGTCGAGCCGATCGACCCAGATGGTCAAGGCGATCGCCCGGGCAACCGTCGAGCAGGCCCGGGGCTCGAAAGACGTGACCGCGGCGGTCGACAGAATTCGCGAGACGGTCGAGCAGATTAGCAAGGCGACCAACGAGCAGGCGCGGGGCTCTGAGCAGATCATGAAGAGCGCTGATCACATGAAGTCGCTCACCACGCATGTGACCCGCTCGGTGCACGAGCAGGCGCATGGCTCGAAGCAGATCTCGCGCAGCATCGAGTCGATCAACGAGATGGTGAATTACCTGAACCGCGCCCAGAAAGAGCAGACCCGCGGCTCGGAGCAGGTGCTCAAGGCGATCGAGACGATCAAGTCGGTGGCCGATACGCAGAACCGCTCGGTCAAGCAGCTCGAAGAGGCGATTGAGACGTTGCGGCAACAGGCCGACGTGCTGCGAGGCGAGATTCGCCGCTTCAGGGTCTGAATTGTTGATCGGGCTCGCGCTGCGCCCTCATCGCGGGCTGGGCCTCGCCCCGAGTTGAAACCGCCCACTTTTTCTTGGGGGGCCGACGAACCGGAGTAGCGTTCTTTCGATGCGACTCTGTGTGCTCTTGGGTTTCACGCTCTGGTCAGCGCAGGTTCATGCACAGCCCATCACCGACAGCGCGGCACCTCCGGCGGCGACATCGAGCCACGTCTCGTCGCACGGCTGGCTCCTCGGAGCGCTGGGGGCGACGGTCGCCATCGGTGGCGGCATCGCACTCGGTCTGGGGCTGTCTGCACAGTCGCGGGCACTGACTCCGGCCGCGCAGAGCAGCGCGACGTCGAACATCACCGGCGGTGCGCTCTTGCTCGGTACGGCCGTCTGTCTCTTCGCGTTGGCCGTGGTCGCCTGGTTGTGGCGAGACGTGCCCCCGTCGGGAAAAGCCCTTCAGTGAGTCGGTTTTGGGTGTTGGGTGTCGTCTTGCTCGGGTGGCCCGCGCACGCGCAGAGCCGTGATGGGGGCGCGGCCTCCGATGCGCCGTGGGCCGCTGATGCTCCGACGGTCACCGACGTCCCCCCCGCTCCCGTCGCCCCCCCGGCGACTGGTGCTCCGGGGCCCACCGCGGCTCCGACCCGTCGCAACTTCCTCATCCCCGCGGTCGAGACCGAGCTGTTTCACCTTGCGCTCGCTTCGTTCAACAACCTCGCGCTGCGCGAATCATTTGCTCAAATTTCGCCCGACTCCGTTCTGAGCCACTTCGATGGCCGCCGACCGTGGACCTTCGACGTTGACAGCTTCGAGACGAACCAGGTCGGCCACCCAGTTCAAGGCATGCTGAGCTTCACCGCCGCGCGCAGCTCGGGCCTCGGGTTTTGGTGGGC
>JANLPS010000095.1:0-9115 GCA_031367385.1 Archangium sp.
CGCGGCCTTCCAGGCGGCGCTGACGCATTACCGCGACATCCCCTCCGACCTGTTCATCTTGCCGCCTTCGACCGAGAAAGATCAGGTCGAGGTGCGCGCCGCGCTCACCGCGATCAACGACTTCTTGAATGCCTACTCGCACTCCGAGTTCGTGCCCGAGGCGAAGAAGATTCAGACCGACGTGAAGCGCCGCTTGGCCGAGCATGAGATGTACGTCGCCGAGTTCTACGCCAAGCGCGATCGCTGGCCCGCGGTGATCAACCGCCTGCAGAACGTGGTGAAGAACTACGGCGGCACCGGCTACGAAGAGAAGGTCTTCTTCGGGCTCTACGACGCCTATCGCCAGGTCAAAGACGAGACCCGCGCCCGCGAGATGCTCGCGATGTACGTGGGCAAATACCCCGACGATTCGGGAGTCGCCCGGGCCAAGAAAATTCTCGACTCGCCCATGCCCGCGGTCGTGGCGCCGGCCCCCTCGCTCGACGGCGGCTCTTAAGCCGCCAGCCCCAATGGCCCGCGACGCACAGCGGTTGCTGGGGTTCGTCTTGGCCATCGGCGCGGTCGGGCTCACCCTGGCGGTGCTCGGAGGTCGCCTGTTGGGCTTCGCCGCGGGCCCCGAAGTCGAGCTCATCACCCAGCTCAAAAGAGCCGAGCGCGGCGTCGACCTGCCGGTGCCTCCCTACGGCACCCTGGTCAGCGCGAAGCTGCAGTACCAGCGCCTCTCGGTCATCGTCGACGAGCCCGCCCACACCGCCATCGTCACGGGCACGCTTGATTTTACAGGTGTTTTCAACCGCGACGTGCAGGTCAGCTCGCTTGGGCTCGAGAAGATCGCCTTCGTCTTCAAAGACGGTGAATGGCAGCCCAGCGCCGGGGTCGCTCCGCGCCTGGTGGCCATCGTTCAGGCCCTCGAGGTGCGCCGCCGCCGCATCGAAGCCGGAGACTTCGCCACCGAAGAGCCCGACGCCGGCGACCCGCTCGAGACCGCCCGCTTCAGCGCCATGACCCGCCGGGTCTACCGCAGCGACGCCTGGTACATTCGCAGCGAGCGCGAAGAGGTCGAAGTCGCCGAAGACTACCGCCTGACGGGTGACACGCCCGACCGGCCCATCGACGAGAAGGCGACCAAGCGATTGACGCTGCATGAAGACCGGTTGGGTCGCTTCTTCTTTCCCCGAGGGCTTCTCTAGGCTACGCAAAGCCGCGAGAACGCTTAAGGGGCCCCATGAACGACGCACTGAAACAGTTGCTCACTCTGGGCCGCGGCTACTTCGAGAAGAAGCAGTACCAGCAGGCCGAGAAGTACCTGACCCAGGTCGTCGAGCAGAATCAGGCCTTCGCCGACGTCTACAACATGCTCGGCGTCGTCTACCATGACCAGGGTCAGTTCGCCCGGGCCCAGCGCGCCTTCGAAGCCGCCCTGCGCATCAACCCGAACTACACCGACGCCGCGCTCAACCTGGCCGTCATCTACAACGACATGGGCAAGTACCGGGAGGCCCGCGAGGTGTACCAGGGCGCCCTTGGCCGCCAGCGGAGCGCTCCCAACCAGATCGACCCCTATGTGAAGGGCAAGATCGCGAACATGTACGCCGACATCGGCAACGTCTACGCCTCATCAGGCATGATCGACGACGCCATTCGCGAGTACCGCCGGGCCCTCGAGCTGGGGCCGACCTTCGTCGATATTCGAATGAAATTGGCCGATTGCCTGCGCGACCTGGGTGACCACCCCGGGGCCCTGGCCGAGTTCGAGACCCTGCTGGCCACCAACCCCAATTACCTGCCGGGCTGCGTGCATTACGGCATCGCCCTGTATTCGGCAGGCAGAAAGAGTGACGCCGTACGCGTTTGGGAAGATGTTTTGGCGACTCAACCCGGCCACAAAGGCGCAGAAATGTACTTAAACCTGGTGCGTGACGTTCAGAGCACGCCTGCTAAAGAGTCTGCGACCAATGGAGGGTCGCGACCGTGAGTGATGGTGGGTACGCACTGAAGTTCATTTCCGGCAAGTACCAGGGGGGCGAGTTCCCTCTGCGGCCTGACCGTCAATTGATCATCGGTCGCTCGAGCGAGCTCGACATGGTGCTCGTCGAAGACATGGTCTCGCGCAAGCACGCGAAGATCGCCTGGCAGGCCGGCAAGCCGACGATTGAAGATCTGGGCTCGACCAACGGCACCTTCGTCAACGGCGAAAAAATTCAGAAGCCCTCGCGCATCAAAGAGGGCGACCGCATTCTCATCGGCACCTCGATTCTGAAGCTGATCATTCAAGGCGCGAACTCGCCAGAGCTCTCAGAGTCGCAGATCAAGCAGCAGCTCGAGCAAGTGGCCGCGGTACAGTCGCAGCGTCAGACCAAGACGGCGATGACCGGCAAGCTCGAAGAAGTGCCGCTCCCCGACTTGCTGCAGCTCTTTCACACCTCGAAGAAGAATGGCGTGCTGGTCGTCACCAATACCCAAGAAGGCCGCATCTATCTGCGGCAGGGCAAGGTGTACTACGCGGTCATCGACGACAACCACGAGCTGGGCCCACAGAAGAGCTTCAACCGCATCATCACGTGGGAGATCGGTGAGTTCGAGCTGCGCCCGCCCGACAGCCAGGAGTTCATGGTCGAGCTCGACTCGTCGACCGAGGGCCTGCTGATGGACGCACTGCGCCAGCTTGATGAGATGCGGCGCATTCAGGGCGACCTGCCCGCGCCCGACGCGACGCTGACGCTGGCGGTGCCGATGAACGCTCCGCTGCGTGATCTGCACCCCGAAGAGCTCGACGTGCTGCAGCTGGTGCTCAACTGGGGCACTCTGGGCGGCGTGTTGGATCATTCGCCCAGTGACGATGTCGCGGTGGCGACCTCGCTGGTGAGCCTGATGCAGCGCGACTACGTTCGCGCGGCGTGAAGGCGGCCAAGCTCACCTCGTTGTCGAACTGCGCTGGCTGCGCAGCGAAGCTGCGGCCCGACGTGCTGGCGCAGGTGCTCTCGCGATTGCCGCAGCTCAAGCCCTCGAAGAACGTCTTGGTGGGCTTCGAGACCAGCGACGACGCGGCGGTGTACCAACTCTCGCGCGACCTGGCAGTGGTCTCGACGGTCGACTTTTTTCCTCCAGTGGTCGACGACCCCTACGCCTATGGGCAGATCGCCGCCGCCAACGCGATGAGCGACATCTGGGCGATGGGCGCGAAGGCCTTGTTCGCGCTGAACATCGTCGCGTTTCCCAAAGAGCAGCCGCTCGCGGTGCTCGAGGCCATTCTCGCCGGTGGCGCTGACAAGGCCGCTGAGGCCGGCATCAGCGTGCTCGGAGGGCACTCGGTGCAGTCTCCCGAGCCGAAGTACGGCATGGCGGTCACCGGCCTCGTGCACCCTCGCAAGATCTTGAAGAACTCGGGCGGTCAGGTGGGCGACTGGCTCATCTTGACCAAGCCCATCGGCACCGGCATCGCCACCACGGCGATCAAGCGGGGTCTGGCGAGCAAGGCGATGATCAAGCAGGTCACCGAGCAGATGTCGCAGCTCAACAAGGCCGCGGGTGAGGTCTTCGCGAGCGGGGCCTTCACCGTGAACGCCCTGACCGACGTGACCGGGTTCGGCCTGCTCGGCCATTTGCTCGAGATGGCCCGGGGCGCCAAGGCTTCGGCGGTGATCGAGCTCGAGAACCTGCCGATCGTGCCCGGAGTGCCGGCCCTCGCCGAGAAAGGCATCGTGCCCGGCGGCACCAAGACCAACCTCGAGCACGTGAAGCGGTTCGTCGCGCTGCCCGAGGGGTTGCCTCTGGCGATTGCCCATGTGCTGGCAGACGCGCAGACCAACGGCGGGTTGCTCGCCGCGGTGCCTGATCGCCATGTAGACAAAGCGCTCTCGAAGCTCTCGCGCGCGAAGCTCGACTCGTGGGTGATCGGCCGCTTCATCAAGGGCCAGCCCGCGATTCACGTGGTGTGAGCGCTCGAAGGCTGCTCAACGCTGCACGCCCGTCGCCGGAAGCCAGGCTTCGTGGCGCCAGCCGAAGCTCCGCTTTTTGCGGCCGGCCCGGTGTCTCTCATCAACCTAGAACGCGATGCCGAGGCTCGCGAAGGTCTGGAGGCCGACCGTGGTCGATGACGCGAGCTGCGCGGTGCCGAAGACGTGCGACACCTGCGGCCCACCTGAGATCGACAGCATTGCGCCATTGTCCCACCGAAAGGTGTAGCCGAGCAGCGCGACCACCGCGCCTTGCGCCCCTCTCGACGCACCGCCCAACAGGCCCAGGCCGCCGAGCCCCGCCGCCAGCCCTCCGGTCGATTGCGACCCTTGCCAGCCCAGCTCCACCCGACCGCCCACCCAGAGGCCGCGAAACGCCTTCGAGAGATAGAAGCGCGCGCCCGTCATCAGCTGCACCGACTCGGTGCGAAACCCGAACCCCTCGAAGTACGAGCCGGTGCCCCCGAGCTCCACCGTCAACCTCGAGGCGAGCCGGCGCTCGAAGGTGAGCTGGGCGCTCGGGGTCGAGAAATTGCCGCTGGTGCCGAGCGAGACCCAGGCCCCCCAGGTGGGCTCGGCGTCAATGACGGCAGCTGACGTTGACCCGACCTCGGCCGGCGAGGCACTGAGCAACGACATCGAGAGCAGAAAGAGCAGCATGCGGTTCTCCAGGGTGAAGGGTGCGTCGGCGGCGCTCAGCACCATGTGTGCCAAGGTGGTTTTCGCTCGAGAAACGGGCGCGGCCGTGTCGTTGGCGCTGCCATTTCGTCAGTCGACCTGGCGTAAGGTTCGTCACGTGCGTCTCTTGGCGGTGCTCGCGCTGGTCTCGACCTCGGTGCTCGCCGGGCCGTTGGTGGTGATCGACCCGGGGCATGGCGGCTCGCAGGGCGGAGCGGCTTCTCCCGGCGGCCAGCTCGAAAAGAACGTCGCGCTCTCGGTCGCCAAGTTGCTCAAGGCGTCACTCGAGAAAGACCTCGACGCCACCGTGCGGCTGACCCGCGACACCGACGCGTCGCTGCACTTAAGCCAGCGGGTCGAGCTCGCGAACAAGCTGCACCCCGATTTATTCTTGTCGATTCACTGCAACTCGATGCCGACGGTGCGGCAGAAACACGTGAACGAGGGCATCGAGACCTACTTTCTGTCGGCCTCGGCGTCGGGCGAAGAGGCTCGCAAGGTCGCGGCGCGCGAAAATGCCGAGGTGGGCGTGCAGAGCAAGGGCCCCTCGGGTGACACGCTCTCGTTCATCTTGGCCGACCTGCAGCGCAGCGAGACCCACGGCGACTCGTCGCGGCTCGCGTACTCGGTGCACGAGGCGTTGATCGAAGAGACCCACGCCACCAACCGTGGCGTGCAGCAGGCTCCGTTCTACGTGCTGATGGGCCTGGCCGCGCCGGCGGTGCTGATCGAGATCGGCTTCATTTCGCACCCAGCAGAGAGCGCCAAGCTCACCGACCCCGCGTACCAGGCGCAGGTGGCCAAGGCGATCACCACCGGGGTGAAGACGTTTCTGGCGCAGATCGAGGCGCGCGACGGCAAGAAAGTCGACGCTCCGGGCCGGTGAAGTTGGTAGAGGCCGCGCATGCGCTCTTTCAACCGTGGCTCTCTCGATCTGCGACCGGTGATTCTGACCCCCAACGTCAACAAGCACGCCGAGGGCTCCTGCCAGGTCGAGTTCGGAGACACCAAGGTGCTCGTCACCTGCTCGGTCGAAGAGAAAGTGCCTCCGCACGTCATGGGCACCGGCAGCGGGTGGGTCACCGCCGAGTACGGCATGCTCCCGCGGGCGACCAACGATCGAAACGCCCGTGAAGCGGCCCGTGGCAAACAGACCGGCCGCACCCTCGAGATTCAGCGGCTGATCGGTCGCTCACTGCGCGCCTGCGTCGACTTGAAGGGCTTCGGTGTGCGCTCGTTCACCCTCGACTGCGACGTGCTGCAGGCCGATGGAGGCACCCGCACGGCCAGCATTACCGGGGCGTACGTGGCCTTCGTGCTGGCGCTCCAGAAGCTGAAGACCAAGGGCAAGATCTCGTCGCTGCCGAAGCTGACCCAGATTGCGGCCGTCTCGGTCGGCGTGGTCAAGGGCGAGGTGCGGGTCGATCTCGATTACGTCGAAGACTCGAGCGCCGACGTCGACTTGAACATCGTCGCCCTCGACGGAGGCAAGATGGTCGAGGTGCAGGGCACCGCGGAGCACGGCGCGTTCGATCGCGCACAGCTCGACGCGATGCTCGACGCGGGCCTCGCGGGCATCGTGCAACTCGTGGCGGCGCAGCGAAAGGCGCTCGACGCAGTGCTGTGAAGGTGGTGGTGTTGGCGACGACCAATCAGGGCAAGCTCGTCGAGCTGCGCGAGATGCTCGGGGCCGGCTGGGTCGTCAAGTCGCCCGCTGACTACCCCGGCCTGCCAGAGGTCGACGAGACAGAAGCCACCTTCGCCGGCAACGCCGAGCTCAAGGCGCGTGCGCTCTGCGCCGCCACCGGAGAGCTCTCGGTGGGTGATGATTCGGGCCTCTGCGTCGATGCGCTGAAGGGCGGGCCAGGCGTGTACTCGGCTCGATATGCTCCGACGACCGAGGCGCGCATCGCGAAGCTGCTGCAAGCGCTCGAGGGCGTCGCAGACCGCTCAGCCCACTTTGAGTGTGCCCTCTGCGCGGTCTGGCCCGATGGGCAAGTCGAGCGGGCCACGGGGGTGTGTGAAGGGCGAATCGCGCTCGTACCGCGCGGGCAGGGCGGGTTTGGCTACGACCCGGTGTTCGAATTCGCAGATGGGCGCACGATGGCCGAGCTGTCGAGCGCCGAGAAGGCCGCGGTCTCTCACCGGGGAGCGGCGTTTCGAGCCTTGGTGATGGCGCTCTCGAGCTGACCGCAGAGCGTTCTCGTTCGCACCCAGGCGATGCGCTCCCCTCATCGACGCGTACCCCGGGGGAAAAGTCGACATCATCACGGCACGCAGCTCGCGGTCGGTCATGGCGACTCGCTCCACCGCGCTTCAGCGCGTCACCTGCCCACGTTCTTGGCCCAGTATGGGTGCGCCCCGTGTGTGCCGATCTAGGAGGGCATTCAGGCTGCCTACGACAAGTACAACTGTACCCAGCCTCGAAAGCTGGTCGGCCCGATGAAGCTCGTCTCTGACGACCGGTGGATTGGCGCGAGCTACGGCATGCTCGTCGCGTTTTTCGCGGGCTGCGGCGAACGAGCCCTCGAGAGCAAAACGTGCGACGACGCCCAGGCCGAGGTCGAGAAAGACAGCGAGCGCATTCAGGCCATCTGGGCCGGCGCCGAGCTCAAGCAGAGGGTCGCGCTGCTCAAGGAGCACGGGGTCAAGATGCGAAAGACGCGCAACGACTATTCGAAGCTCGACCCCGCGCGGCAGCAGGCCCTGGCCAAGCAGCTCGATGGTGAAATTGATCGCGAGCTCGCTGCCGGGCATCTCGCCTCGGCTGCCGGCTTCGGAGCGCTCGGGCGGCGCCCTGCGCCCTCGAACGGTGACGATCGTTTCGAAGTGAGCCAAGATGTGGCCCATGCGTGTGGCTCTCGTTTGCGGTGTGATGGCGTTGATGACCGGTTGCATCAGCATTCACACCATCGATCTCGGGGCGCACCGCGCCTCACTCGGCGATAACTGCAACGTGCCGATGAACAAAGGTGGCCAGGTGCCCTCGGGGTGGGCGGAGATCGGCCGGGTGCAAATCGAAAACGCCGGCCGGTGGACCGAGGCCGAGTTCGCCGAAGAGTTTCGCAACCAGGCCTGCGACATGGGCGCCGAGTATGTCGTGGTGACCGGTGACAATGACTACGTCGAGGCGAAGTTCTTGATGCGCGAGCAGGCGCAGGCCACCACGCAGCAGCCGGCACCGAACGGTCAAGAGGGCTTCACGCCTTTCGTCCCCGAGCAGTCGAACTGAGGGGCGCGGCTGGGTCGTCTGCGCCAGCTGACGACCACCAGCACCGCTGCGACCAGTGAGGCGCTGCTGACCGAGTTGCAGTCGCAGCCCTCCGGGGAGGCGCCGCTCGACGTAGAGCCTCGACCTGCATCGACGGCCAATGTACCGGCATCGGCGCTGGCCCCAGCATCGAGGCCGTCTGCCGCGTCGGGTGATCCGGCGTCTCCAGCCAGTTCGATCACCACCAGCGTCAACGAGTCGCCGAGCAAGTCGGGTAACGACACCGAGAGCGCCGCGAAGGCCACCTTTCGCGGCGATGACCGCGCCCGTAAACGCCGCTCCGTCGCCCAGCAGAAGCCCCGCGTCGGGCCACGCCGTTGCCGGGCGAGTGACCCCAGCTGTTCGAGCGCGGCGCGGGCGCGGGCCTTCGGCTGTGGCAGCGCGAAGCCCGGGCGTTGCAGCACTGGTCGAGCTCGACGTCGGCGCTCATGCCCAAGAGCGTAAATCACTCAAAGTCATTAATGACACCGCACGCAGATTGGACGCGTCAACGAAAGCCGAGGCATCATCGGAGCTCGCTGCACCACCGGGGGGGACATGAGCACACCGGCTCGTCAGATTCTGGTGGTCGATGACGAGCCCTCGATGACGCGGGTGATCAGCCGGCTCCTTGCCCAACAGGGGTGGGTCTCGACGGTCGTTGATCAACCGCAAAAAGCGCTCGCCATCGTTCGTGAGCGCCCTGATTTCTTCAGCGTCGTGATCACCGACATGGCGATGCCGGGCATGTCGGGAGACGAGCTCGCGCGCCAGCTCAAGGCGGTCGCGCCGAACCTGCCGATCATCTTGTCGACCGGCGGGGCTGACGGCACCTGGCACCTCTTCGCTGGCATCTTGCCCAAGCCGTTCGATGCGAGGGCGCTGGTCGAGACCGTCGAGCGGTGTCTGCGTTCGCGCTGATCAAACCTTGCTCGCGGCCCCCAGAATTGCCCCGTCGAACAGCTCTTCTTGCTCGGGGTCGAGGCCGAGCGCCTTGCGCACTGGAGCGAAGCTGCGCCGGTGAAACGGCAGCACCCCCAGCGCCTCAATCGCTCTCAAGTGCACCGGAGTCGGGTACCCCTTGTGCGACGCGAACCCATAGCCCGGGTGCTTCGCGTCGAGCCCGTTCATGTGCTGGTCGCGGGTGGTCTTTGCCAGAATCGCCCCGGCCGCGATGCTCAGTGACTGCGCGTCACCCTTGATGATGCCGTTCTGCGGGTGGGTGATGCCC
>JANLPS010000099.1:0-5336 GCA_031367385.1 Archangium sp.
ACCAGGCCGGGCCGGGCGGTCGCGGTGGCGTTCAGGGTGACCTGGGTCTTTTGACCCGCGTTGCCGGTCAGCACGGGCCCGCTCGATTCGACGCCGGTCTTGAGGTCGCTGACGATCAGGGTGCTCGTGCCGGGGTTGTAGCCGATGACGACCTGGCGATCGTCTGCGGTGAGGGCGACGTCTTGAAGGGGCAGCGACGACAGCTTCTGCTTCGCGCCCCCGGCCACGGGCCAGGCATTGGTGGCGTCGTCGAAGGCGGCGATGCAGTGGGTGCCCTTGGGGCTGGTCAACACCCCCACCGGCTGCTTGGCGAGCCCGACGCTCAAGAGAATCGTGTTTCGGGCCAGGTCGAGCGCGACCAGCCCCAGCACCACGCGCTGATCGTTCTCGACGGCCACGCACCACACCGCGCCGTCATTCGAAGGCCGCCCGCCGCCGAGGGTCGACATGCGCGTCGCGCCGCTGAATTGCATTTTGATGAGAGTGCCGTAGTCGAAGACCGGCGCGGCATCGCCCGTCGTCAGGTCAAACGACCAGACCGCCAGCCCCGTACCCCCGAGCGGCGCGCCGAAGTGCATTAGTCGGGTGGGCGAGGTGAAGCTCCAGGTGGGCTCTTGTATGGCCGTGAGCGGCACGCTCAGGCCTTTGAACGTGGTCAGGTCGACGGCGCTCAGCGAACCCGCCGCGTCGATGGTGAGCACTTTGGTGTTGTCGAGGTTGAAGACCTGCCGGGGCCCGGGCAGGTGCCGGTTGAAGGCGCCGTCGAGCGTTTGGGTGACGCGGCGTTCGGTGAGGCCGTAGGCCGGGTCGACCGCGGTCATGCCCAGCGGGGGCTCGAGTGGCAGCGCGCCGAAGGGCCGCACATCGAGCCCGGTGACGTACTTCGCACACCCCCCGCCATCGCTTTGCGCAGCGCCCCCATCTCGCCGAACCGAGGCGTCGGCAGCGCCCCCCGCATCGAAGGCCCCGCTGAGCTGCTCGGGGTTGATGCCGAGCGAGCACGACGAGGCGGCGCAGAGAACCAGTAGGCAGAGCGTCTTTGCAGTCACGAGGGGTCAGCTCCACACGAGGTCGAAGGTGGTGGCGCGCTGATCGTGCCGCAGCACACACACGGTGAGCTGCTTGGCGCCAGCGAGGGCGAGACCTGATTCGAGAACGCCGCGGTAGTAGTGAGGGTAGCGAACCAGGTTCACGTCGAGCTCGAAGTGGCTCGGGGCCAGCTCGCGTAGCTGGGTCGCGGAGTAGTTGTTCATGGTGCGCAGATTTCGGTCGATTCGCAGCAGCCCGCGGCGTGGGCCGAGCACCCGCAGCATCGCCATCAGCGCTTTGCCGATCAAGGTCTCGCTGTAGCTGTCGAACAGGCGCCGCCCCAGCTGGTAGGTCGCCTCGTTCTCGGGAACCCCGGGGAAGAGCGTCTCGAGGGTGAGCTCGAGGGAGCGCAGCCAGGTGCTCAGCGGGTAGCCGGGCAGCAGCCGCTCGAAATCGACGCCGTGCTGCTTGAAGCGCTCACGCAGGGGCTCGCTCAGCGACGCCCCCAGCAGGCGCCGCAGCGATTCGTACGACTGCGAAAACACCAATGGCTCATGCTCCATCAGGGGCCTCGGTGGGCGCTGCGACGAAGGGGCCCAGTCGTTTCACCTCGCGCAAAATAAGAGCGTACGAGGCGATGTAGTACGTCGCGAGGAGCCAGAAGGCGCCAGTCGTCAGGGGGCTGCGCGGCACGCTCGCGAAGGGTGACGCGGTTGCAGGTTGGGCAGCCACGGCCTGCTGAAGAACCAGCAAGCGCGAGACCATTCGGCCCACGAAGATCGAGGTCATCGCCAGGCCCACCCACGGGTCGGGCGTGTAGAACGGGCCCTCGGCGGTCACTTCGAAGCGGGTTTTCTTGAAGCCATAGAAGGCGGCGGCGAGGCCGATCACCAGGCCTCCGAGCGCGGCGCCGATCATCTCGGGTGTGGGTTTGGTGACCACCAGCGCCCCGCAAATGAGCGTGAAGATCACCATGCGGGCGATCATTGCGCGGCGCCTGACGGGCTGGCGACCGAAGGTGCGTTTGAAGCGCCGGTAGAGCAGAAAACCGGTCAGCGGCACCGAGATGATCATGGTGAGCCACTGGCTCGATTCGGAGGGCGACATGGGAGAGCCCAAGACCTTACTCCGAGTCGAGCGACGAATTGCCTGATCGCCGCTGTGCCCGAAGTAAGGTGACCGCCGTGCTTCGCGCGTGGCTCGCCTTCGGTGCGGTTGCGGTTCTGTCATGCGACTCCGGGCGCGCGCCGGCACCGCTGAACGACGTGACGTCACGGTTTGAAGCGCTGCGCATCATCGACGTGCCGGTCGATGCGCCGATCGTGGGGCCGGCCGCGGTCTACGAGACGGCGCAGGCCGGGTGGGACGGGCGCCGCTTCGTGGTGGCGGTGTCGAACGGCCGGCAAATCGACTGCATCACCTACCTCGCCGACGGTACCCGAGAGGTCGACCTGCGCATCGATTCGAGCAAAGGCCTGGTCTCGCTGGTGTTCGACGAAGCGGGGGTGGGGCGGTTGATCGCCTCGCAGGGTGGGCAGAGCACGATGTACACCCTCGGCCTCTCTTGCGCGGGCCCGGTGACCGAGACCGCCTTGCCGACCAGCGCCTTCGATTTGAGCGCAGGGTGGTTCGACGGCGGCCTGACCCTGCTCTCGGCCGAGCTCATCGATGCCGGCGAGACCTCGCTCCGCTTCAGGGTGGTCGGCGCTGACGCGGGCGTGCTGAATGTCTATGACGGCCGCCTGGGCTCGTGGCTCTCGGGCGCGGTCGCGGGTGACAAATGGTTCGCGGTCTCGCAGCGAAGCGCGAGCAACGCCAACCCGTGGACGGTCGATGTCGTGAGCCTGCCCTCATTGACGCCCCTCTCGGTCACGCCCTTGCCGAAAGACCCGCTCAACAACACCACGCCGACCGTGGTGGTCTCGGGCGCCCAGGTGCTGGTGAGCACCACCAGCTCAAGCTTCATCACCATCGCGCGTCGCTTCACCACCGCCGGAGCGCTGATCGACATGAGCGACCTGATGCTCGGCAGCGATAGCATTCGCGGCCCCGCCCCGAACGGGTTCTTGCTCGCCCACGCGGGCTCCCCCGCGACCGGAGCGACGTTCTCGGTGCTCAAGTACGATGGCTCGCAAACGCCGCAGGTGGTGATTTTACCCGACGTCGATGGAGGGCTGCCGACGCAGTACGGGCCCGATGTACCGAAGGTGGTCTTCGGCCCGACGACGCAGGTGCTGCTGAGTACGATCCGCGGCCAGGCGAGCTCGATTTACCTGCGCCCGCTCGATTCGGCGCTGGGGCCGGCCGGGCCGCTCCAGCTGGTCAAGCCGCGGGTCAACAATCAGCTGAGCCCCGTCGCCACGGTGTTGAGCTCGGGGTTGCTGGCCACCTGGGTAGATGATCGCGGCGGCACCACCCGCATCGTCAGCCGAGGCTTCGACGACTCGTTGAGCCCAACCTCATCGGTCGGCGCGGCCCCCACGGGAGGCAGCGCCCTGCTCGCGGCGCCCCTGCTCGACGGCTCGGTGGTCGTCACAGATTGGAACCAGTACCAGCAGCCGCTGTTCATTTCGCTCGACGGCGACGGCGGTACGTCTGCGAGGCCCCTGCACGTGTATTCGATGGTCGCGCAGTACGCCGGGCTGGCGAGCACGGGTGATGTCGCGTTTCTGTTTCGAGTCGTGTTCGACGCCTCGACCACGTCGTTTCATGCCATCGAGCTGACCCGGTTCACTGCGATGGGCGAGGTGGCTCCAGTGAACTTCGACACCAACGAGATCGCCTTCTTCGGCAACGACGCGGTCGCCGACGACAACTTCGGGTACTTCACCGTCGCGACCGTGCCGTTCGCGATCAAGGCCTACAAGGCGGGCAAAACAGGGCCGATGACGCCGCTGGCGACGTTGCTCGGGGCGCCGAACTCGCTGGTGCGCTCGCGCGAAGGCTTCTGCGGTCTGACCCTGGCGGGGTACGAGTGCCTGCTCCCCGATGCCGGGGTGGGGTTGCGCGGGTCGTGGCCTGCGCCGTCGGTGCCCTTCGGGGCCTATGACGGGCAGCGCATTCAGGTGTGCCTCATCGAGACGACGGGCAACGCGAACCGGTGGTTCACGCTGGAGCCCGATGGCGGGCTCTTCGAGCGTCTGCTGCCAGGTGAAACCTGCGCTCCGATGACCGCCCTGGGCCCCGAGCGGCTGGTGCTCTCGCGAACGGTGTTGACCGATTTTTCAGACGGGGTGGCACAGCGCGCGCGGTTGCATTTGATCGATTTTCTCGGAGTGCCCGTCGACGCTGGCGCTCCCGATGCCGGTGGGGGCGCGGGCGACGCGGGGCTTCAGGGTGATGGCGGGGCTGCCGCAGACGCTGGGGTCGCGGTCGACGCGGGCGCGCTCTTCGATGCCGGCGCGGGCGATGCGGGCAGCCTGGTGGTCGATGACGCGGGCAGCTCGGCCTTCGATGACGCTGGGAGCATGCCCGGTGATGCGGGCGTCGGTGTCGATGGGGGCCGCGACGGCCTTCGACCCTACGCCGTCGGGTGTGGGTGCTCGAGCAGCGGCCCGGCGAACCAGGTCGGCGGGCTGGCCCTGATGCTGCTCTGCGCTGCTATACGGGCTCAATGGCAGACGAGAAGACGGCGCTCGAGCTGAAGCTCGTTTCGCGCATGACCAAAACCATTCACGCGCACCAGCTGCTGCGCGAGGGCGACCGGGTGATGGTCTGCCTGTCGGGAGGCAAAGACAGCTACACGATGCTGCACGGGCTCGAGCGGGTGCGGCGCAAGCTGCCATTTCGCGTTGAGCTCATCGCGGTGCACCTCGATCAGCAGCAGCCGGGGTACGACGGCGCGCCACTGGTGCAGTACCTCGAGCGGCTCGGGGTGCGGTTCGAGATTCTCTGCGAGAACACCTACGAGGTCGTCAAAGAGCGCATGACCTCCGGGCAGACGCCGTGCGCGAGCTGCAGCAGGTTGCGCCGCGGTATTTTGTACTCGGCGGCCGAGCGGCTGGGCTGCACCAAGCTCGCGCTGGGTCATCACCGCGAAGACACGCTCGAGACCTTGCTGCTGAACCTGGTCTACACCGGCAAGCTGCAGGCCATGCCCGCGAAGTACACTACCGATGATGGCCGCTTCGAGGTGATTCGGCCGCTGATCGAGATCGCCGAGGCCGACATCGCCCGCTTCGCCGCGCTCGAGGGTTTTCCCATCTTGCCGTGCACGCTGTGCGGGTCGGCGCCCAACTTGAAGCGAGACGCGATGGGGCGGCTGTTGACCCAGCTCGAGACCCTCAACCCGCTGGTGCGCGAGTCGA
>JANLPS010000126.1:0-26351 GCA_031367385.1 Archangium sp.
GGCCTGTGGGACCCGTGGGAGGGCCACTACGGTGAGGTCGCGCGCGAGATGATTCAGCGCAACGACTACGTGCACCCCTTCTGGGAGAACGCCTGGTTCTTCTCGAAGCCTGCCTTCACGATGTGGATGCAGGCGCTGGGCATGCAAGCCGCTTCAGGCGGGCCGCTGTTCGCGGTGGTGCTCGGGCTGCTGCTGCTCGCCGGCGCGGGCTACCTCTGGTTCAAGGTGTCGAACCGCGGTGAAAACGTGAAGGCCGAGTTTCAAGCCTCGCTGCTCGCCGTGCCCGGAGTCGTCTTCAGCTTGCTGGGCTTGATGGGCCTCACCGTGAAGCTCCCGTGGAAGTTCGCGGAGAGCGCTGGAGGTGACGGCGCGATACCCCTCTTCAATGAGTGGGGCTTTCGGCTGCCCTTCGCCACCTTTGCCATTCTCGCGGTCGCGCTGCTCACCTACGCGCTCAGCCGCACCGTGAGCCCGCGCACCGGCTTCGCGACGGCGTTGGTGCTGCTGACGATGCCGCTGTATTTTCTCGAGGCCCGCCAGGCCATCACCGACATGCCGATCATCGCGGCGACGGTGGCTGGCATCGCGTGCGCCATCGTCGGGCTGTACGACGCCGAGACGACCCATCGCAGCGAGTGGTGGTACGCCTCGTGGGTTTTCTTCGCGATCGCGACGCTGGCCAAAGAGCTGCTCGGCTTCGGCGTGCCGATGGTCGTCTTTCTCGTGTACGTCGGGCTCTGCCGCATGCCCTGGTCGTGGAAGGCCATCAAAGAGCACGGCCTGTGGGTCAAGCTGTATGCGACCCGGCCCCTGCTCGTCGGCGTGCTGACCGGCGCGGTCGCGGGCGTCGTCGCGTATTCAATCGGCAAGAGCCGCGGCACCAACTTCATGGCGTTGCCGGTGATCAACAACGTGCCGTTGATCAGCGCTCCGGGCTGGTTGGGCATCATGTGGGGCTGCTTGGTTTTCTGGGCGGTCACCACCTTCATGATGGGCCGCATCAAGTCGTTGCCGGGCAAGCCGCCCGAGCTGTGGCAGATTTGCTACGACGCCCGTCTGGGCACCGGCATCTTGGTGTTCTTGGCGGTGTGCCTGCCCTGGTACTACGAGATGTTCACCTTCTGGCGGCTCGACGACGAGTCGAAGCTGTTCTGGTTTCGGGTGATCATTCACGACAACTTCGGGCGCTTGGCGTCGGGCGTTCACACCACCACGCCGGGTGGCAATTTCACCTACTTCATCGAGCAAGGCGGGTACGCCATGTTCCCCTGGGTTGCGCTGGTGCCTGGCGCGCTGGCCACCGTCGCCCGCTTCAAGATTCGCGGCGGCAAGTCGGCTGACTTCGTGGGCGTGATCGCGGTCATCTGGTTCACCGTGACCTGGGCGCTCATCGGCGCGTCGGCGACCAAGTTTCACCACTACGTCTTCCCGATGCTGCCGCCGCTGGCGATTCTGATGGGCATGTTCATCGACAAGCTGTGGTCTGAAGGGCTCGAGCCGCATGGCATGGCCCTGCTGCTCGGAGTGCCCATCTTCTTGCTCGTCGGCAAAGACATCTCGGGCGAGCCGAAGAACTTCACCGACCTGTTCGTCTACAACTACGACCGCCCGTACCCGAACTTCTTGGTCGACCGGCCGGTGTTGGGCGGCAACAGCTTGAAGCAGCTGTGGGCGCTGGGCTTCTTCTTCGTCGGCGCATTGCTGGCGTTGTTCGCGTTCATGCGCGCGAAGGCCTCGTTCTTCACCACGGCGCTGGCGGGCATCATGGTGTGGGCGCTGTGGTTCAATTGGTCACACTGGGTCGATCTCTCGCACAACTGGACGCAGCGAGATCAATTCTGGCGCTACTACACGAACCGAAAACCCGGAGAGCCGATCGCGGCCTTCTTGATGAACTGGCGCGGAGAGACCTTCTACTCGCGCAACACCATCAAGCAGATCAAAGACAACGCGAACGTGGGCATGGCGCAGTACGCGCAGCTGCCAGGCCGCAAGTGGGCGCTGGTCGAGCACAACCGCCTGGGCATTCTCAAAGGCGCCGTCGGCGAGCACAACGTCACCGTCATCGACAAAGACCTGAACAACAAGTTCGTTCTCGTTACGATCGATTAGTGACTGGGTCTGCAGCTGGCATTCGGGTCGAGGGGCTGGCCAAGCGCTTCGGCAACCGCACGGCGGTCGAGGGGCTGAGCTTCGAGGTCGCTCCGGGTGAGGTCTTTGGTCTGCTCGGGCCCAACGGCGCGGGCAAGACCACCACCGTGCGCATGCTCACCGGCTTGCTGCGACCCAGCGAGGGCCGCGGCGAAGTGGGCGGGGTCGCCCTGCCCCTGGTCGACGACGGCAGCGCCCTGCGCCAACGCGTCGGCTTGCTCACCGAGCAACCCGGGCTCTACGACCGCTTGTCCGCGCGCGAAAACCTGCGCTTCTTCATGCGCTTGCACGAGGTCGACGAGAAGAAGGCCTTCGTGTTGGCCAACCGCTACCTCGAGCGCTTCGGGCTGACTGGCCGTGAAGACGAGCCCGTCGGCGGGTTCAGCAAGGGCATGCGGCAGAAGCTCGCCATCGTGCGCACGCTGATTCACGAGCCGCAGGTCATCTTTCTCGACGAGCCCACCTCGGGTCTCGACCCTCAGTCGGCGCGGGTGGTTCGCGATGCGGTGGCCGAGCTCGCGGCCGAGGGTCGAACGTTGGTGCTGTGCTCGCACAACCTGGCCGAGGTCGAGCGGCTGTGCACGCGGGTCGCGGTGATCAAGAACCGGCTGCGCTCGGTGGCCTCGCTCACCGACTTGCGCAAGGCCGGTCACGCCCTCGAGATTCGAGTCGACGGCCCGGCCTCGGCGTGGCTGCCGACGTTGGCCGCCCTGCCCTTCGCGCCTCCCAGCACCAACGAGGGCTCGGTGCTCAAGGTGATGTTGACGCTCGATGCGCAAGCCCCCGACGTGGTGCAGGCCCTGGTGACCGCCGGAGCCCGCGTGCACTCAGTCGTTCGCGCCGCACGGCCCCTCGAAGAGGCGTACCTCGAGCTGGTTCGAGAGGAAGACACCGAATGAGCAGCTTTCACCTGGCCCGCGCGCTCGCCGTGTTGTGGAAAGACTTTCTCGACCTGAAGAAGAACCGCGGCCTGCTGTACTCGATGGCCGCGCTGCCAATCGTGATCGTGGTGATGCCCATCGGCGTGGTCTACGCGTACGTCTCGCGCCCCGACGACGGTAACCTGAAGGTGATGGCGCAGTATTACGACACCGCGGTGCAGGGCAGCGACGCGGTGCACTTTCTGGTCGAGAAGGTGCTCAACGATTGGTTCGTCATCTACTTGGTGATGCCCATCTTCATCCCCATCTTGATTTCGTCGCATGCGGTGGCGGGTGAGAAAGAGAAGCGCACGCTCGAGCCGTTGCTGTCGTCTCCGGTGACTCCGCTCGAGCTGGTCGTGGGCAAGAGCCTGGCCTCGCTCGCGCCGGCGGTGGCCATCTGCGTGATGGCGTTCGTCTTGTTGTGCATCGGCGTCGACCTGGTGGCAGCCCCGCTGGGCCAGGGGTTGATTCTGCCCAACGGCATGTGGCTGTTCGGAGTGTTCGTCATCGCGCCGCTGTTCGCGTTCTTCGGCAACGGCATCGCGGTGCTGATCAGCGCGCGGGTCGGTGACGCGCGAACGGCTCAGCAGATGTCGGGGCTCTTGGTGCTGCCGCTGATTGGCCTGGCCGCGGGGCAGTTCGGCGGGTGGCTCAAAGCCGGAGTCGCCTACTACGCGCTCATCGGCGCCTTCGTGCTGGTGCTCGACATCGGCATTTTGCTCGCGGCCCGCCGGCTGTTCGACCGCGAGCGGTTGATGTCACGCTGGGGCTGAGCCCCAACCCATTGAATCGACGCGCATTTTTGGGGCCACGCAACTCTCTGCGTCGGCGACTGACAACTCCAGTGTGCACGTCGCACGAGGAGAGCATCGATATGGTCGCGCTGGTTGGGTTTGCGAAGGCGAAGTTGGCGGTTCCCGCGGTTCAAACGGTCTTGTTTCGCTCGCCCGAGTGGGTGCGCGCCGCGCCGAATGCGCAAAAGTCGCTCGCGCTCGTCAATGACCTCGTGCCCCCTGAGCTGCGGGCCGACCCGATTTACCACATCTTGGGCAAGCCCTTAGACGACCCGAAGTTCATCGGCTTCGACGCAAACACGCGCGCGGTGCTCGGGGTGTTCACCGATTTGAAGAGCACTGTCGAACGCCAAGCGGCCAGCTATGGCCTCAAGGTCGACGGCACCTCAGCGGGGCTCGGCAAGGAGCAATCTGGTACGACACCAGACCAGCTCGTGCGAGCCCTGCGGGCGGTGATCGGGAAGAAGAGCGTCGGCCGCATTCTCGACGACGCGGCGAAAAAGACCGCGCCGTTTCAGCCTGAGCTCGCCAGGGCCTTGACCGAATCGGCGAAGACCTTTCGCGGCCTCTACGACGAAAAGGGCGCAGTCGCTGACAGCCGGCTTCGCGCGGCCCTCAACTTGAAAGAGGTCGAGTACCCTCAGCTGCCGAAGCTCCCTCAGCCGACGGCGCAAGAGCTCGCGGCGAGGTCGTCAACGTACGAGCAGAACCTCCAGACCCGGGCATCGAAAGCCTTCGACACCGCCGGCTACGCAGGCCCGGAGTGGAACGGCAAGAAGGCCTTCTACCTCGACCCGCCCGGCACCAAACGCCCGTGGGATTATCAGCCCCTCATCTACCTGACTCGTGAAGAGTTCATCGCGCGCGAAGTGCCGAAGCTCCGCGAAGCCGACAAGCGCCCCGTGAACAGCGGCGGCTTTTTCTAGAGCGCGAACTGGCGAGTGGCGAGGCTCACTTCGAACCAGGCGACACAGGCCTTCGATTGCGCTCGCGGCAGGCGGGCCAATCGGGGCGCCACTGCAGCCAACTGCGGCACTTCGGCGGTAGCCCACCAACGCCCCCAGCCCCTCGACCTGAGCGCCGCAATCAACCGCTCTGAGGCTGGGGCGTGCGCACAGCCAGCCAGAAAAAGCGCGACCCAGAGTGCTTGCCGCCCGGCAAATGCATCGACGGAGCGCCGAGTTTCAGGCGAAGGCGCTGATATTGCGGGAAGATCACAGCGACCCCGCTCGAGCCCCTCGGCACTCGCGTTGACCCCCCAGCTCGGTGTAGGCAGCCCCCCGTGCGCGGCCTTCGATTGGCGATGGTGTTTGGGCTGATCGGCTGCGGCAGCACCAGCTACGAAGAGCACGACCCCAGCTTGGTGCATGTCGATGCCGGCCATGATGCTGGCGTGCTCGCTTCGAAAGACGCGGGCGCGGTCATCAAAACCGACGCTGGCAGCACGGCCGCCTTCGACGCGGGCACGACCTCGGTAATGACCGACGCGGGCGCTCTCGACGCGGGCCAACTGCCGGGTGGTGGCTGCACTGCCCTCAATTGCTCGGGCTGCTGCTCGAGCGGCAAGTGCGAGACCGGCCAAACCGCGGCCAGCTGCGGCAAGAATGGAGTCGCCTGTACCGCCTGCATGGGCACCGACCGTTGCGGCAGCGCTCAGGCCTGCGAGCTCGACCCGACCGGTGTCTGGCTGGTGCAACCCACCGCTGCCGTGCTCACCGACGACGCGTGGGACCTGACCTCAAACCCCGACACCCGGCTGACGCTCTGGTGCCCCGCGAACCGCTCGATGCCCAACGGCAGCAGCCCCGAGGTCGACGAGACCTACACCCCCACGTGGACGACCGGAGGCTGCACCGGCACCGCCGCCGACCTGCTCTCGGCCGGCTTTGGCTTCACCGCCACCGAGGTCGACGTGCACGACGACGACGTCATCTGCTCGTTCAAGACCATCGCCGTCACCGAAGCCGAGCTGCGCGCAGGCCGAATCGACGTTCCAGCGATGTGCGGGCTCAAATCGCTGACCGTCGCCCTGAAAAAGCAGTAGCCCGAAGCGCACCCGAGACCACCCGATCTCGTGTTATCTCGCGAGGTTGAATGACCTGGTTGCGCGCAGGCTTTCGCGTTTTATCTTCGCGCGCTGCTCTTCACCTCTTTCGCCTGGCAACCAGGGCGCTGTTTCGACAGAAGGCATCATCATGATCCAGTGGGCCCTGAAGACCATCATCGGTACGAAGAACGACCGCGAGCTGAAAAAGGCGTGGCCCAAGGTCGCGCGCATCAACGAGCTCGAGCCGAAGATGCGGGCGCTCAAAGACGAAGACTTTGCCCGCGAGACGGCGAGGCTCAAGCAAGAGGTCGCCAACGGCCGCCCCCTCGAAGAGGTGCACTTCGAAGCCTTCGCCCTGGTTCGTGAAGGCAGCCGCCGCAGCATCGGCCAGCGCCACTACGACGTGCAGCTGATCGGTGGCTCGTTTCTGCACGAAGGCTGCATCGCTGAAATGCGCACCGGTGAAGGCAAGACCCTCACCGCCACCCTGGCCGTCTACTTGAACGCGCTCTCGGGCCGCGGCGTGCACCTGGTCACGGTCAACGACTATCTCGCCCGCCGCGACGCCGAGTGGATGGGCCGCATCTACTCGTTCATGGGCATGACGACCGGCTGCATTCTGCACGACCTGTCTGACCGCGAGCGCCAAGAGGCCTACCGCGCCGACATCACTTACGGGCAGAACAACGAGTTCGGCTTCGACTACCTGCGCGACAACATGAAGTTCAAGCTGCAAGACTATGTGCAGCGCGAGCTCAACTACGCCATCGTCGACGAGGTCGACTCGATTCTCATCGACGAGGCGCGCACGCCGCTGATCATCTCGGGGCCCACCGAAGACAACACCGACCTCTATTACAAGGTCGACCAGAACATTTACGGCCTGGTGCCCGAGCAAGATTTCACCCTCGACGAGAAGAACCGCCAGGTGATGTTGACCGACGCCGGCATCGAGAAGCTGCAGCAGCGCTTGAAGATCTCGAACCTCTACGCGCCCGAAGAGATCGAGACCCTGCACCACGTCGAGCAGGCGCTGCGCGCGCACACGCTCTACAAGCGCGACCGCGAATACGTCGTCAAAGAGGGCGAAGTGCTGATCGTCGACGAGCACACCGGCCGCTTGATGCCGGGCCGCCGCTGGAGCGACGGGCTGCACCAGGCCGTCGAAGCCAAAGAAGGCGTGAAGATCGAGAACGAGACCCAGACCCTCGCGACCGTCTCGTTTCAGAATTACTTTCGCATGTACTCGAAGCTGGCCGGCATGACCGGCACCGCCGACACCGAGGCCGAAGAATTCGCCAAGACCTACAACATCGACGTTCGCGTGGTGCCCACCAACAAGCCGATGGTGCGCAAAGACCTGCAAGACGTCGTCTACAAAACTGAGAAGATGAAGTTCGAGGCGGCGGCGAAAGAGATCAAAGAGATTCACGCCCAGGGCCAGCCGGTGCTGGTCGGCACCGTGTCGGTGGCCAAGTCAGAGGTGTTCGCGACCTTCTTGAAGAAAGAGGGCGTGCCCCACAACGTGCTCAACGCGAAGAACCACGCGCGCGAAGCCGACATCATCGCGCAGGCCGGGCGCCTCAAGTCGGTCACCATCTCGACCAACATGGCCGGCCGCGGCACCGACATTCTGCTCGGTGGCAACGCTGAGAATCTGGCGAAGAACGAGGTCGGCGCCGAGCCCACCCTTGTCGAGGGGCTCGATTCAACCGACGCCTCCGCCAAAGCGATGGCCGAGCAGGCCCTGACCAACGCGAAGGTCGAGTGGAAGATCAAATACGACGCCGCGGTCGAGCGCTTCAAGCAGCAGTGCGACGAAGAGCGCGCCAAGGTTCGTGAGCTGGGCGGCTTGTTCATCTTGGGCACCGAGCGCCACGAGTCACGCCGCATCGACAACCAGCTGCGTGGCCGCGCCGGCCGCCAGGGCGACAACGGCGTCAGCCGCTTCTACCTCTCGCTCGAAGACGAGCTGATGCGCATCTTCGGCGGTGAGCGCATCACCGGCCTCATGGAGACCATGGGGATGAAAGACGACGAGGTCATCGAGCACCCGTGGCTCTCGCGGAGCATCGAGGGCGCGCAGAAGCGGGTCGAAGGGCACAACTTCGACATGCGCAAGAACCTGCTCGACTACGACGACGTGATGAACCAGCAGCGCCAGACGATTTACCGTCTGCGCCGCCACGTGCTCGCCGCCGGCGCCGGAGTGCCGCTGGTCGAGTTCACCGAAGACAAAAAGACCAAGGTCAAGACGCGCTCTGAGAAGACGCTCTCGTGGGCTGACTTTCGCGAGATGGTGCTCGACGCGATTGAAGACGTCATCGTCAACCTCACCGCGACCTACGCCTCGAACAAGAACCCCACCACGTGGAACCTGGCCGCCATCAGCACCGGCGTCAAAGAAGCGTTCAACGTGCAGATGGAGTTTCAGGCCAACGGCACCATCGAAGGCCTGCAGGAGCAGATCTACAAGCGCGTCGAGCGGCTGTATCTCGACCGCGAGAAAGACCACGGCGAGTCGTGGCACTTGTTCTGTCAGCGCAGCTACCTGCTGACCATCGACCAGCTGTGGAAAGACCACCTCCTCGCGATGGACCACTTGCGCCAGGGCATCGGGCTGCGCGGGTACGGGCAGAAAGACCCGAAGATTGAGTACAAAAAAGAGGGCTATTCGGGCTTCATTCGAATGCTCGACAACATCAAGGTGCAGTTCGTCAGCCAGGTGATGCGCGCTCAGCCGCGTGACGCTGGTGAAGACGCCGAGCGGCTGCGCCGGGTGATGGAGCAGCGCGCCAAGCAGGCCGTCGAAGGCCGCGCCAATGAAGAAGGCAAGATTGAGCCCGCGGCCGCAGCCCAGAAGACCGTGGTGCGCGAAGGGCCCAAGCTCGGCCGCAATGACCCGTGCTGGTGCGGCAGCGGCAAGAAGTTCAAGAAGTGCCACGGCGCGATGGAGACCGTATGAAGCTGTTCTTTGCCCCAGGGTGCCCCTACGCGCACCGCTCACGAGCGATGTTGACGCTGCTTGAACACCCGTTCGAAGCCAAAGAGATCGACCTCTCCAACAAGCCAGCCGACTTCTTGGCGGTCTCGCCCACCGGGGCGGTGCCCTTGCTCGAAGACGATGGGTTCGTGCTCTACGAGTCGGCGGTGATCAACGAGTACCTGGCCGAGTCGCTCAAGTGGCAAGACGCGTTTTCAACCGACCTGAAGCAGCGCGCGCGAGAGCGGCTGGCGATGAAGCGCTTTGACGATGTGCTGGTGCCTGTCGCGTTCGAGAGCTTCAAGAACCCGGCGGTGCTTGAGGCCAAGCCGATGTGGCGCAAAGAAATCGAGCAGATCGCGAAGACGGTGAAGCACAGCAAGCCGCAGAGCTTGCTCGGGTTGCACATGGCCACGCACTGGCTGCGGGTGAGCTGGGCGTTTCCCGACAATGCGTTGGTCAAGGCCCTGGGCGAAGCGTGCGGCGAGTTCTTGAACGCCGCCGCGGCCCTGCCGTGCGTGGTGAAGACCAGCCCCGACAAGGCGATGACGGTACAGGGGCTGAAGGCCCGGTTCGGCCCTCCGGTAGCAGCGGTCTGAACCTTCAAGGTTCAGAAATCTGAACCTCGAGGTTCAGATTCGAGCGCCTGCCGTTCGTGGTGAGGGGCTCTCAAAATGAACCGTCACCTCGACAGCGCTGCCCTCAAGGCCGCATCGTTCGCCTCGAGCGGCGTCGCGTGCGAGGGGCGGCCCAACAGCTCGGCCAATGCCTTCGGCACCTCGACCTTGCGCCCGATCAGCGGCTCAACCACGGTGTCGAACTTCGCGGGGTGCGCGGTCGCGGCGACGACCCATTTTCCGGTCGCTCCCCCCGCGCGCAGCCTTCGCAGCACTTCGAGCCCGCACGCGGTGTGTGGGCAGACCGCCAGCGCCAGCTGATTCCACGTCGTGCGTATCGACTCGCGAATGCCCTCGTCGTCGACCCAATCGGCGGTGAACGGCATGGTGGTGCCCTCGGGGTACCAGTACCGCAGCCGCTCCACGTTGCTCGGAGCGCCGACATCCATCGCGTTGGCCAACGTCGCCACGGTCGGCTTGGGCGCATAGCGCCCCGTCGTCAGCAGCTCTGGCAGGGCTCGGTTCGCGTTCGTGGCCAGCACGATGCGCCCGATGTTCACGCCCATTCGTTTCGCCATCACGCACGCCAATGCGTTGCCCAGGTTGCCGGTCGGCACCACGACGTTGATTTCTCCGAGCTCGTCGGCGGCCTTGGCGAAGTAGGCCATCTGCGGCAACAGCCGGCCCAGTGAAATGCTGTTCGCTGAGCCCAGCGTGAGTCGCTTCTGAAGCTCGGTGTCAGCGAAGGCCGCCTTCACCATGCGCTGACAATCATCGAAAGTGCCTTCGACGCGAAAGGCCTGAACGTTGTCGCCGAAGGCCCCCAGCTGGTGGGCCTGGCGCGGCGAGACCTTGCCGTCGGGGTACAGAATCACGACGCGAAAGTGGGGCCGCCCGTGAAAAGCCGCCGCGACCGCCGCTCCGGTGTCTCCCGAGGTCGCGACCAGAATCGTGGTGGGCTTGGTGCTCAGCCTCGCCAGACACTCGGCCAAGAATCGCGCGCCGAAGTCTTTGAACGCCGCGGTCGGCCCGTGAAAGAGCTCGAGCGTGTAGTCGCCGGGGTTGAGCGTTCGAATCGGTGCCTCGAACGTGAACGCCTCGTCGCACAGCTCTTCGACGTCGAGCCCGTCGCCCTCACCTTCGAAGTAGGGGCTGACCAGCTCAGCCGCGATGGCTGCGAGCGACCCATTCTCACCGGGTGAAAAAGTCGGTACCGACTCTGGGACATAAAGGCCCCCATCTGGGGCCAGGCCCTGCGCGATGGCTTTCGAGAGCGTTACGCGGGTTTTGCCGCGTGTGCTGAGGCAGTGCATGCCCCCCGAGTTACTACTTCTTGGGTACGAAAGCGGCGAACGCTTCAGCGCTCGGTTCTTTCGGCGCGCTCTCGAGGTACTTCAACAGGTCGGGAAACTTGGCCTGGAGCGTGTCTTTGTAATTCGAGAAGCCGTTCAGGTTGAGGCCGCCTTCACTCGCCCCTAACTTGAGGGCCTCGAACTCCTTCACGATGGTCTTCAGCTCGTCGGTGTTGAAGCCGCCCTTCGAGAAGTCTTTGACCTTGTCAGCGGCAGCAGCAGCGCCGTTGTTCGGTACGAGACGGTTTGCCGACAGAAACGAATATTCGCCCACGAAACGCTCCCTGGAAGAATTTCGACCGTAACTTATTTCCGTTTCGCCGCCCAGCCCCCGACCTTGGGGATCACTGAAGCCGCCACCTGAATCAGCGCCAACCCTGCCGCTTGGCTCTTCTTCTGCTCTGACAAATATTGAGCGAAGAGCACGACGTCGCTGACCGCTGCGTGGAGCTGCTTGCCCTTGAGCAGTTGCAGTGCGGCTGTGAGCGGAGCAGTCACCCCCGCGTCGATGGTGATGCCACCCTTCACCTTCCGCATGTTTTGCAGAATGATTTCAAGTGGTTTTGGAGCAGCTTTCGCGACGACGGGCTTCGCCTTTTGCGCGGCCATGTGGGTGCCTTTTCAGCTCGGGAAACGAGGGAAGCCGCAGCAGAGCGGCTTCTTTCTCGAGACTCAAGAAATCCGTCAGGCGCTGGCGCTTTTCAGCTGCCCCAATCGACCCCAGCCGCGTTTGGGTGCTCGCCTTGGCCGCTGTACGCCATCGCGAGCAGCTTGCCGGCTGCGTTGTAGAAGCCGATTTGGCTGCCGGTGTCGCTGATGTCGCCCCCGACGATGAAGATTCTCTCACCGTTGAGCACCGCGACCTTCTTGAACGGAGGCCCGTCGTTGATCATGCCGGCTCGGCTGGTGTGCTCGTACTGGCGATACGCGGCGCGAGCTGAGACTGGCAGGCTCACCGCGTTCTTCTCGCCCCTGAAGATGTTGGAGTTCGACGCAGAGCCGCGATCTTTCTGAACGAACGCTTCGAAGGCGGCTTTGACGGCGGCCGTCTGCGACGCTTCGGTGGGCTTGTTGAGCTGTGCGACCGGGGCCGCGGGGCGAGACGAGAGTGGAGGAAGTGCCATGGTAACTGTTGTTATCGGCACTGCTTCGCGTTTGTTTCGTCGCTTCGTCGCTTCAGACCAGGTGCGCGGCGGGCCCGGCGACTGGCGAAACCAAGACGTCGGCTTCGAGACCCACCGTGCTGAACGCAGCCTGCATCGCGGTGGCGGCTCGCTGGGCAGTCGCTCGGCCGTCGCACCAGGCGAAGACGCTGGGCCCGGCGCCCGAGATGCTTGCGCCGAGCGCGCCGCAGTCGAGGGCCCCCTGCTTGACCCGCTCAAACCCGGGTATCAGCGAGGCCCTGCGCGGCTCGACCAGCACGTCTCGAAGCCCACGCCGAATGGTCTCGAGGCTCCCGCTGAAGCAGCCCGCCAAGACCAAGGCCAACCCTTCACTTTGCACCACGAAGTCGTGCAGCTCGTACGCGCCCTTGAGCGCCGCCCGAGCGGTTCTGGTCTCGAGCACGAAATGCGGGTGCACCAGGGCGCAGTGCAGCGCGGCCGGCACCGGCACCGACACCGGCAGGCCCTGCGCTGGAGCGATGACCAGGCCGCCCAGCAACATCGGCGCGACGTTGTCTCCATGCCGGCTGCCGCTCGCGGCTGACTCGCCTTCGATGGCCAGCTCGTACAATTCAGCCATCGTCAACGGCACGTCGAGCACGGCGTTCGCCGCGACCAGGGCCGCCACCGCCGAGGCCGCTGACCCGCCCATGCCCGAGCCCAGCGCGATGCCCTTGTGCAGCTCGACCTCGAAGCCGAGGCCTGGGCGCTTGGCCAGCACACCCAGCAGGGCGCGGCCGGCGGTGTTGGCCTCGGGCGCGAGCGGTAGATTTTCGACGACGCCGTGAATGGCGCGAATGACGACCCGGCCGCTGGTGGTGCGCTCGACCGTCGCGCGATCTCCGGCGCCCTCGACCGAATGCCCGAGAATGTCGAACCCGACCGCGACGTTGCCAACCGACGCTGGCGCGAAGGCGGTCGCTTTCACAGCTTGGCCCCGAGCGAAGAGGCGATTCGGAGCAGGTCGGCGAACACGCCCGCTGCGGTGACCTCCGGGCCGGCGCCCGGGCCCTGCACGACCAACGGGTTCTCGTTGTAGCGACGGGTGGTGAACTGCACCACGTTGTCGGTGAGCCGAATGTGCGCGAAGGCGTGGGCGTGAGGCACCTCCATCAACCCCACGCGCGCCTTGCCGCCGAGCTCGAGGCGGGCGACGTAGCGGAGCACGGTGCCGTTGGCCTGGGCCTTGGCGAAGCGCTCCCGCATCGGCGCGTCGAGCTCTTTGACCCGCGCCAGAAATTCATCGGTGGAGACCTTGGCCAGGCCGGCCGGCACCAGGCTCTCGAGGCCCACGTCGTCGAGCGTGGTCGACCAGCCGTTTTCACGCGCGAGAATCACCAGCTTGCGGGCGACGTCGAGGCCTGACAGGTCGTCTCGCGGGTCAGGCTCGGTGTAGCCGCGCGCTTTCGCGTCGAGCACCAGGTCAGAGAACGCCGTCTTGCCGTCGTAGCGATTGAACAGGTACGCCAGGGTGCCCGAGAAGATGCCCTCGACTTTTTCGACCTCGTCGCCGGTGTCGATCAAATCGCGCAGGGTTTGAATGATCGGCAACCCCGCGCCGACGGTCGACTCGTAGCGAAACTTGGCCGAGGTCTTCGCGGTGGCCGCGCGAATGGCTTGGTACCGAGACCACGGGCCCGAGCCCGCATGCTTGTTCGGGGTAATCACGTGAATGCCCCGGGCGAGCCAGCTGGGGTACAGCTCGGCCACGTCGTTGCTGGCGCTGCAGTCGATGATCACCGAGTGCGGCAGGTGCTCGGCCTGCACGTGGTCGGCGAAGCGGGCGAAGTTGGTCGGGCCGGCGTCTTTCGGGTCGAGCAGGGTCATCAGCTGCCGCTTGGCGACGGCTCTGACGCGCAGGTCGAGGTGATTGTCTCGAAGCAGCTTCTCGCGGGTGGCTTCGATTTGGCTCAGCAACCACTGGCCGACGTGACCGGGGCCGATGACGCCGACCGAGATGGTCTGGGGTGAGAGGTAAAACCCCGAGTGCACGGCTCGCAGCGCCCGGGTGGCATCGGCGGCCGCGATGGCCACTGAGATGTTTCGCTCACTGCTGCCTTGGGCGATCGCCCGAACGTTGACTCCGGCGCGACCCAAGGTCGAGAAGAGCCTCGCCGCCACGCCCGGAGTGCCTGCCATGCCATCTCCGACCACCGCCAGCACGGCGACGCCAGGCGTGACGGTGACGTCGGCGATCTGCGCGCCTCTCACCTCGCGGGTGAAGGCCTCGAGCAGCGCGGTGCGGGCCCGGTCGGCGCCTTTTTCTTGAATCACGCAGCAGATCGAATGCTCCGAGCTGCCTTGCGAGATCATCACCACCGAGATGCCGGCGCGCTTGAGCGCCTCGAAGGCCCGCTCGGCGGTGCCAGGCACCCCAATCATGCCAGCGCCTTCGATGTTGAGCAGGGCGAGGCCCGAGAACGTGGTGATGCCCTTGACCGGTTGGGTCGGGTCGGTCGTCTTCTCGATGCGCGTGCCCGGCTTGTGTGGAGCGAAGGTGTTGCGAATGAAGATCGGCAGGCCGCGGGCAATCGCAGGCGCCATGGTCTGCGGGTGAATGACCTTGGCGCCGAAGTACGCCAGCTCGCAGGCTTCGGAGTACGACATGTGCGAGAGCAGCACGGCCTCTGGCACCACGCGCGGGTCGGCCGAGAGCACGCCATCGACGTCCGTCCAGATGTGGACTTCGGAGGCGTCGAAGAGGGCCGCGAAGATGGCGCCCGAGTAGTCGCTGCCGTTTCGGCCGAGCGTGGTGATGCGCCCAGCACGGTCTCGGGCGATGAAGCCGGTCACGATGACGCGCTCGAGCTCGCGGCCGGCGCGCCAGGCCTTCAGCTTCTGCGCTGAGAGGTCCCAGTCGACGCTCGCGCCGAGCTCACCGTGGTCGACGACGAGCACCTCGCGCGCGTCGAGCCAGGCGCTGGGCACCTTCTGGCTGTGCAGGTACGCGTCGAGCATCGACGACGACCAGACCTCCCCGAGGCCGCTGATCAAATCCATCAGGTCGGGGGAGACCGCGCCGACCAGCGACTGTGCGTTGAGCAGGGCCCGCAGGTTCTCGAACTCGGAGTCGATTTTCGCCAGCGGCCCGGTGGCGTGCGCCAAGAGCAGCTCGGTCGCAGTATCGCGGTGCTGCTTGTGGAGCGCGTCGAAGTCGGCCGACCACGAGGGGTCGCGTGACGCGGCCTTTCGAACGAGCGAAATCAAGGCGTCGGTCACGCCTGACATCGCCGAGACGACGACGATTTGACGCTCTTTTCGGCCGAGGAGAATGTCAGCGACGCCACGCAACCGCGATGCGTTCGCGACGCTGGTACCGCCAAATTTATGAGCAACGGGGGCAGTGTTCGACACCCCCGAATGCTACGGCGTGCCGACTCCGACGTCTCGGGTGACGACGCCCGTTTTGCGTGCACCGGCCGCGGTCAATTGCTTGACGAGCGCGTGCGCGTCAGGGTGCCCTCGCCTTGACGAACCGATGTGTTGATACCGATGACCCGACGCCAACTCACGGCGAAGGAGCGCCGTCGACGATTCGCAGTCATGGGGCCGGGGTGGTTTCACCTCGCGCGAACCGAGCGATGGCCTCGGGGTCATGCGCTGGCAGGAGGGAGGTCGGCCGCTCCGCGAGGCGCTGGGCGATCAGGTCGAGCGAGCGCAACGCATCACCGGGGACCTCACTGATGCCTGCGATGCGACGCGCGCGCAGCTGGGCGAGGTCGAAGACCGCGTCGCCAGCGAAGAGCACCGCGCCGTACGCGTTGCCAAGCTCGACGCCCAAGTGGCCAGGAGAATGCCCCTTGAGGGGGACGATTCGAAGCGCCCCATCGCTGGTCAGCGCGCGCTGGGCATCGACCAGGGTCGGGGTTCGGCCGGCTGGCCAGCGACAAGCCAGTGCGCCGGCGTGGGTCGGCCAGTCGCCGCTGCCGACGAAGACCTCGGCGGTACTGGGCACCAGCCGTAACCCGTCGGTGTGGTCGGCATGGCGGTGCGTCAGCACCACGCCCCGCACCCGGTCGACCGAGAGCCCGAGAGCCCGACCTCCGCCAGTCGGGCGTCGATTCGATCTGCCGGCGTGAATTGAAATTGTAAGAGGTTGCGGTAGACGAACGAGGTGCCTGGGTCGCACGCGAAGTGCGCTTCGGTCAGCATGTCTTCGGTGAGCCCGGTGTCGATGAGAAAGAGCCCCTCGGGGTGCTCGACTGCGTAGCTCATCACCGGCATCCACGGCGTCCACTCCCGGTCGGCGACGATTGAGAGCATGCGGGTGGCGAGGGGGCCACGCAGATCTCGGTGCGATCGCTTCACCCGCACCCACCCGGTCAACAGCGCGTGCACGCGAATCGGCCCAAAGGCGCGGGTCGTCGCCCCCGGTACCTCGGGTCTGGGTGCATCGCTCGGTCGACGCAACCCGACGCACGCCATCAGCCCCGCGGCCGCCACCAGCCCGAGCGAAATCAACGCCGCCCACTTCACGGCTGGGGCCCCTCGGCCAGCTTTACGATGCGCGCCATCACCTCGGGCAGCGCCTCCCGATAGCGAGGCCCGAAGAAGGGGCTCAAGAGCCAGCCACCAAAGCCCCTGAAGCGCACGTCATGGGTGAAGCGCGTCGTCTGACCGTCACGCTCGAGCGTGCGCTCGATGACCAGCTGCCCGCCCAGCGGCAGCGCGGTGGAGATCTGGTTGCGCACCAAAGGCTCGAACGCCACCACCTCGAAGCTGGCCTCTGGTGCACCCTTGCCCTTCAGGGCTCCCTTTGCGCCCACCACGAACGGCCCGTCGAGGCGCGCTGACTCGAGCTCGGTGTCCCACCTGGGCCAGGTGTCGACCTCCGTCCACAAGCGCCAGACGACCTCTGGCTGGGCCCTCGCCACAGAAACGTGGCTGAAGTGTGTGTTCGTACCGTCGGCGACGATCTTCGAATTCATGGAGCACCCTGTGAAAACAACGAGACATGAGACCAGCAGTGGGTTTTGAGTGAGCATTGCTCACTGGCAATACAATCGCAAATCTGCGAAAGCAACTCGATGCGAGCGAAAGCGTCACCTCGGGCACTTTCACGCCGAGACCCCGCGGCACGGCTTCAGTTGCTGTTGGCCTCAGCGGCGAAGCTCTTTGCCCAGCGAGGCTACGAGAACACCTCGGTCAACCACGTCGCCGACGCAGCAGGGGTGTCGGTCGGGTTGATCTACAAGTACTACAGCGACAAGCCGGCCTTGCTCGAGGCGGTGCTCGAATCGTTCGAGTCGGAGTTCGTGACCGGGCTGGCTCAGGTTCGGGCGCTGCCGCTGCCAGCCTTCGAGCGACTCAAGCTGATGATGCGCGGGCTCTTCGACCTCGCCGGGCGCCGCGACTCGTTTTTTTGGGCCTTGACCGCGGGCACCCACGGGCTGCGAGGCGTGCGCGACTACCAGCCCGGCGCCGCGCTGCGCACCGAGATCGCCGCCTTCTTGCGCGACGGGGTCGCGAGCGGAGAATTTCGCGACGTCGACGTCGAGCGAGTGGCCGCGCTTGGGTACGGCGTTGTCGAGACGGCCATGCGGCACTGCTTCAGCCCCTTGGAGCAGGGCCGCCAATGCCGCGAGTGGGAGGCTACCGTCTACGAGCTGTTGGCGCGCAACGTTCGCCCCGGCCCACTCGAAGCGCCCGCGCTGATCAAGCCGCCGCGCTCACGTCGCAAGCGGCCTGCGAGCTCGCGCTGACCCTTCAGTGATCGCGGCCATCTGGGGTGATGACGCCGTCGTCGTGAATCACGACGCCCGTTTTCGGGAAATCAGCCGCGGTCAATTGTTTGACGAGCGCGATGCCTTTGCCCGTCGGGTCGGGAGACGGAATGCCCTGCCCTTCTTGTTTGGTCGGCAGCAGCTTGCCCTTGATGAAGCGGCCGTCGGCTCCGAGCTCGACCTCGAGAATGACCGCGATGCCCAGCGGGCCTCCGAGGCTGAAGCGGCCGTAGGTGGCGAAGTTGCCCAGCGAGTAGGCGATGAGGTGGCCTTGGTAGAGCTCCATCGCGCGCAAGAGGTGCGGGCCGTGACCGATGACCAGGTCTGCGCCTGCGTCGATGACGCCGTGGGTGAAGAGCTTCAAATCACCGCGGTTTTCGCCCAAGAACTTCTCTGGGCCGTCGAACACGTGGCCAGCGTTGGTGCCTTCGGCGCCCCCGTGAAAACTGACGATGACCAGGTCGTGGCTGGCCTTGGCGGCCTTCACCATTTCTTTGGCGACGGGCAGGTTGTTGACGTCGTTGGTGGCTTCTGAGGTTTGAAAGGCGATCAACGCGATTTTCTTGCCGTTGAATTCGCGGGTGCCGACCGTGCCGACCGGCCCAGACCACGTCACGCCGAGCGCGTCGAGGGTCTTCTCGGTCTCACGCCGGCACTGTTCACCGAAGTCGCCCGCGTGGTTGTTCGCGGTCGAGGCGAGGTCGAGCCCGGCGGCCTGGAGGTATTTGCCGTACGCGGTGGGTGAGCGAAATGCGAAGCAGTTGCCGCTCTTTTTGCACTTGGTGCTGGTGCCAGAATCGCACAGCGGGCCCTCGAGGTTGGCGAAGGTCAAGTCGGCATCGCGCATCAGGGGGGCGACGGTTGAGAGCAGGGTCGCTCCGTCGTCAGGGGGCAAGTGCCCTTCGGGGACGGTGGTGCCCAACATCACGTCGCCGACGGCGCGCAGGCGCAGAAAGGTTTCGGTGCCAGCATCGGGTTGCGCGGCGAGTAGAACGAGCAGCAGTGCGGTCATAGGTGACGATGAAGTACCAGACCCGTGGGCGATCGGCTTCAGGCAAGTCGGGGCTTGGGCTTGAGACGCGCGCCGTGAAGTCGAAGGCGACACCGAGCGATGGCCTGAGGAGGCATCAGACCAGGAGGCTGCCATCGGCTTCAGGCAAACACGCAGGGGGAGCTGAAACGCCGACGGCGAGCGCGTCAAATCGGGCGGACACAATCGGCTTTCAGGTGAGCGGGCCGGCGAGCGCACGCCGCTGGCAGACCTGAGGCTGCCTCAGTGCGGTGATGGCGAAGACGCACCCGATCGATGGCCTGCGCTCTCGGCGCCGGCCTTGGAAGATGCCACCGGCTTTCAGACATGCTCGGGCCTCGACCACCACGCCGACGGTGCGCCAGGTTGCCGGTGAGGCGGGGAGCGATGGCGTGACCTCGAAGCGCCAGCCCGGGAGGGATCGAACGGCTGCGCGCCGGCTAAAGCACCACGCCGACGGTGAGCCCGAGGCTGCCGGTGAAGCGGCGCGCCGTGAGGTCGAAGGCGACGCCGAGCGATGGCGTGACCTCGAGGCGCCAGACCGGGAGCAGTCGATACCCCACGCCCGTGCTGAGGCCGGGGTGAACCGCACTGCCCACCGTCTCGCCATTCAACCTGGCGAGGTGCACATACACGAGGTCGGTGCGGAGAAAGGCGAACGGGCCGCCCACCGCTCCGGCCATCGAGGTGGAGAGTGGACCAACGTGCCACCAGCGCCGGGCCTCGATGCCGAGCGACACGTTGAGGGCGGTGAAGTCGCTGCCCTGGGCGGCGGCGGCTCGAGCCCCCACGCCGAGGGCGAAGCTCCAGCGGAGGCTCTTTGTCGACCGCTCGGCTTGAACGCTCACGCCCCCGGCGAGCAGTGGCAGGGCCTGGAGCGACACGGTGTTTCGCGAGGGCTCGGCGGCCAGCAACGCGAGGAGCAGCGAGATCACTTGGTTGGATCTCCAATCGTTTCGAGGAGAAAGGCGTCGATCGCCAACGCGGCTTCTTCGGAGTCGATGGCGTACTCCTCGTACGCGAGCTGATCAGCGCTGACGCCGGGGTTGGCCACGTGCCCGCCCCCACGGAGCATCAAGAGCTCGGCTCGATTGCCACTGCCGACCAACGCGTCTCGCATGCTCAGCGCGTGCACGGCAGGCACGTATGAGTCTGACTCACCGTGTATGAGAAGATACGGCGGCAGCCCCGCTCTCACGTTGCTGAGCGGAGACGCCTCGGCATAGCGAGGCTCGTTGCCGTCGAGTGGTGCTCCGATGAAGTCTTGAACGTCATTCGACCAGGCAAGCCACTGGAGCGCCTCTGGAGCGGCCCCCGCGATCACCGCCGCTGGGGGCGCACCGGTGGGCTCTGCGCAATCTGACTGTGGCGCGGCGGTCGCCAGCTGCGAGACCAGGTACCCACCCGCTGAATACCCCAGCACCGCGACCTTCGTCGGGTCGAGGCCGAGCGAGTCGGCGTGGTTCTGCAGGTACGACAACGCACATCGGCAGTCTTGCGTGGAGCCGGGATAGGCCCCAGCGGCATCGAGGCGGTAGTTGATGCTGGCGGTGACGTAGCCGTTCGCGGCGAGCCGCTTGGCGAGGCCCTTGAGCTGCGATTTCGAGCCCCGGTGCCAACCACCTCCGTGCACGAGCATCACCGCGGGCCGGCGGGAGGCCCCGGCGCCGTCAGTCGAGAGGTCGAGCGTCGTGGCTTCGCCGAACCGCGCGTCGTAGGTGAAGGTTGCAGCCGTGACCTTCGGCCCGCACGCCACCGAGCCCAATATCACCACGACCGCGACCGCACTGCGCATGCAGCCGGAGTTACTTCACCAGCAACCGCTTTGCATTGACCGTGAGGTCCTGCGCGTAGAACGACGAGGTCTCGGTTGGGCCCAGGTAGCCATTGAGAATCACGTCGACCGACGCCGTGCCCGCGGGTATCGGCTGCGCCAACAGGTCGAGGCTGGCATAGCTGCGTTGTGCCAAGCGGTCGGAGTCGAGGGCGCTGATCAACGTGCCCGACGAGTTGTTGAAGAGCACACGCAAACGCACGAATGACGAGGGGTCGGTGAAGGTCGCGGCGGCGAAGAGGCGGGCGTCGAGCACGTCGCCAGCTTGAAAGCTGGGCATGGTGAAGCGCTTGACGATGCCGGTGTCGATGGGAGGCAGCTTCGATTGGTCACCACCCCATTTGCTGTTCCACAACGTGACCCACTTGTCGGAGGCCATCGCGAAGTAATCGCCGCCGAACTCGGTCCACCCTCCGGGTTGCTTGGTGGGGCCGCCAGGGGTGCCGAGCGAATCGTCAGCAACCGAAGTGACCTTGAAGGTGTCTTTGGGGGCGTAGGTGGCGTCGAGCTTCGAGAAGAAGATCGCGCTGGTCTCGTCTGCCGCCATCAGCGCCATCGGGGCGATCGCGATTCGGCGAGCGTTGAGCGGTACGGCTGATTCGAACAGGGTGGTCTTGCGCACGTTGCCCTTGCCGATCTTGTGATTTGCATCGACGCGAATCAACGCGCTCGCGGAGTCGAAGTAGTAGAGCACCAGGGTCGCGTCGCTGTTGCTGCTGGTGAAGGCGGCGTTGATATTGGCGGTGATGGTGATGGTCGCGCCAGATGTCGGGCAGACCTCGAGAAATTTCACGAAGCCGGTGGTCGCGGGCTTCGGCGCGGCCGGGTCACCGCCGGTCGGGTTCCACACCCGCGCGGTGGCGCCGTCGGTGTACCAGTCGCCGTTGAACTCCAGGTCGTAGCCGGAGTTCATCGGCCAGGCAGACGTATTCGGTACCGCCGCGAAGTCGTCGCTGATCAGCAACGCCTGGCGCGCCATGTTGCCCGAGCTGCTGCAGCTCGCGGTGACGTCGTAGGCGATGGCCGCGATGCTGGGTGAGGTGCCGGTCGAGCTGTTGCCGCGGGTGACGGTGCCATTCGCTGCGAGGGTGAAGCCGGTCTGAAAGGTGCCGGTCGTGCCGTTCGGCCAGGTGATGCCGCCTTCGGTGGCGACGAAGTCGGTCGTGCTGGCACCGACGCGCGCGGCGTAGATCAGCTGCGTGCCCGCGGGCACGCTGATCAGAATGGTCTGGGTGCCGTTCGCGGCGACGGGGGGCACGATGAAGGCCGAGACGTTGACAGTGAGGGCCGCTTGCCGCACCGCCGCGCGGGTGGTGGCGGTGTTGCGCATGTACGCGGTGAACGCGTTGAGCGCGGTCGCGTCGAAGCCGGTCGGAGGCAGCGTCGAGATGACGCCTTCTCCGAGCGCGAAGCTGCTCGTGTTCGAGATGGTCACCTGAACCGTCTTCGTGGTGGGCGCGATCAGCGCGGCGCGAATGACGGCGTCGTTCGAGTCACCGGGCACGAAGGTGAGCGAGCTGTCGGTGGTCGGGCGGCATTGCAGGCCGCGAGAAGCAGCGTTCCGACAGCGGCTGAGAAATGGCGTGCGGCACGACGCGGTTGGGTTCTCATCCGCGCCAAAGGGTATCTGCCCATTGCCATTGAGGAAAATGTGCACGCATGGAGGAAAAATGCGCTGTTGCGACACCTCGTCGAACGGGCTGATTTTATTGCAAAACACGTTTCGGGCGCTGGTGCCGGGAGGTCGGCCAATCAGAGTGCATGTCGCACCTTTTCTCGGCGGACGGATATGACGTGCGAGGACGGTGATGGTCGGCGCGATGCCGGGCTTGCTCACGAAGGACCTGGCGCGGTGCTTCTCGCCGTCGCGGGCGTCGATGCTGTTCACGGGCCGCGGCGCTTCAAAGGCGAGGGGGCAACCCTCCGACACGGCCGGCGCATGGGGCGCCATGGTGCGGGTCATCGAGACCGGCGCTGCATTGTTGGGCGACAAGTTCGCCGTCGCGGCCCTCGAAGAAGGCGAAGATCACGGCCTGCGCGACGACCGCCGATGCTCCCACGCCCACGAACACCTCAGGGAGGGCCAGAACGGGCAGCGAGCGAGTGCGCCGCAACACGCCAGTCAGCGCCGCCGCGACCCGAACTGCGCGGAGTCGCCCGCGGGAAATGCTGGTAGAGCGTGCTCGCCGTGGCCCCGCCGTCTGACAGCCCGTATGCCCTGGTCGCGGTCGGCCGCCCTGTTCGCGGCGAGTTCACCTACGCAGTGCCCGACGCCATGCGCGGCACCCTCGAGCCTGGCGCGCGCATTCGAGTGCCCTTCGGCCGTGGCACGGCGCTGGGGTTCTACCTCGCTCCGGCCGACCCACCTTCGCCCGAGGTCGCCAAGAAGCTGCGCAACATCGAGTCGGTGCTCGACGCCAAGCCGGCGTTCACACCTGACATCGTCGAGCTCGTTCGCTTCGCCGCCGCGCACTATCGCTACCCGCTGGGTGAAGCGCTGCGCTCGACGCTGCCTCCGGGGCTCACCAAAGCCGACGAAGAGAAGGAGGCCAAGGCCGACCTGATTCACTTCGCGGTGGCGCTGCCCGAGGCCGACCTGGGCTCGCTGACCCGTGCGTACGCGCAGCACGCCACGCTCTCGTATTTGCTCGCGGTCGGCGGCCGGGCGAACGTCGAAGAGGTCGCTCACGCCATACCCGGTGCGCGCGGGCACTTGATCAAGCTGGCCGAGCGCCGCTTCGTGCGCCTCGAATCAGAGGTGGTGCAGTCGAGCGTTCGCGAAGGCCTGGCGCAGAACCGGCCGGCGGCGCTGACCGAAGAGCAAGCCGTCGCGGTCGAGAAACTCTCGGCGGCGCTCGATGCCGGTGGGTACGCCCCGTATCTGCTTCACGGAGTGACCGGCAGCGGCAAGACCGAGGTCTACCTGCGATTGGCCGAGCGCGCGCTCGAACGAGAACAAGGCGCGCTCATCTTGGTGCCGGAGATCGCCCTCACGCCCCAACTCGTCGGCCGATTTCGAAGCCGCTTCGGTCAGCGGGTGGCGGTGCTGCACTCCGCGCTCAAAGACCGCGAACGGTTGCGGGCCTGGCAGCAGCTGCGCACCGGAGCCCTGCGCATCGCCGTCGGCGTGCGCTCGGCCATCTTCGCGCCGGTGCAGAACCTCGGGCTCATCGTGGTCGATGAAGAGCATGACCCCTCGTTCAAGCAAGACGAGAAGCTGCGGTATCAGGCACGTGACCTGGCCGTGGTGCGGGCGAATCAGGCGAAGTGCCTGGTCGTGCTCGGCAGCGCGACGCCCTCGCTCGAGTCGTTGGAGAACGCGCGCAAGGGCCGCTACCAGCGCGTCACCATGACCCGCCGGGTCGATGACCGCCCGATGCCGACGGTGAGCCTGGTCGACCTGCGCGTCACTCGGCCCCGCACGCCAGAGAACCGCGGCACCGAACCGCCCGTGCTCTCTGACCCGTTGCGCGAGGCGATGCAGCAGACCCTCGACAAGGGCCAGCAGGTGATTCTCTTTCTCAACCGTCGCGGGCACGCCACGTTTCTGACCTGCGAAGTGTGCGGCCAGAGCCTCAAGTGCCCCGAGTGCGATGTGTGCATGACCCTGCATCTCTCGTCTCGCCGAGTGCAGTGCCACTACTGCGGCCGGGCCGAGCCGGTGCCGAGCCAATGCGCCCAGTGCAGCGGGCCCTTGCTCAAGCTCGGCGTGGGCACCGAGCGCATCGAGGCCGAGGTCGCCGAGGCTTTTCCACGCGCGCGGGTGGCCAGGCTCGATCGCGACGCGGTGACTTCGAACGAGAAGCTCACCGAGCTGCTCTCGGGCTTCGCGCGCCGTGAAATCGACGTTCTGGTCGGCACCCAGATGGTCGCCAAGGGTCACGATTTTCCCGGGGTGACGTTGGTCGCGGTGGTGATGGCTGATACCGCCCTCGCCCTGCCCGACTTTCGCGCCGCGGAGCGAACCTTTCATTTGCTGACCCAGGTCGCCGGCCGCGCTGGCCGCGGAGTCGACCCGGGCCGCGTGCTGGTGCAGTCGTACAACCCAGAGGCCCCGCCGATCGCGTACATGCTTCGAAACGACTACGACGGGTTCTCCGAAGCCGAGCTGCGACGAAGGCAAGACATGGCGTGGCCCCCCACCACCCGCATGGCGGCGATTCGCATCGAGGGAGAGTCGCCGGGGCAGACCCAGCAGGTCGCCGAGCAGCTGGGGCGGCTGATGGCGCGTCATCTGCCCGACTCGTCTCAGGGCGTGCGATTACTCGGGCCCGCTCCTGCGCCCATCGCCAGAATCAAGGGCAAGACCCGGTGGCAGCTGGTGATCAAAGGCCCGACCCACGCGCACCTGCATCGCCCGTTGGCCGCGGTCGAGGCGGTGCTCGACGAGGTGCCCTCGGCCGTCAAGGTCGTCATCGATGTCGACCCGGGCGCGATGCTCTGACGCGCGCCTGCTCTCGATGGTTATCATAGCCATGCTTATAATCATGACTATGATATTCATGACTCTCACCGCACACGACTGGTGCAGCGGGTCAGTGAAGCCGGTAGTCAGCGGGCATGAAACGAGCCCTGATTGCCCTCGCCGTATTGATTGTGGTGCCTGTGCTGGCCTTCGCCGGCCTGATGGCTTCGACGTTCGCCGGCAACATGGAGTTGGTCGACGGCGTCGACCTGCCCGGCCAGGCGCGCCTGGTCAAAGATGGGTTTGTGGCGCTCTTCGTGCTGCCCGCGGGCGACAAAGAAGTGGCGTTGATCGACTGTGGCAACGACGAAAAAGGAACTGCCGTGCTGGCAGAGCTCACCCGGCGGGGGCTCGGCCCAGATGCAGTGAAAGCCATCTTCCTGACCCACGGGCACCCCGACCACATCGCCGGGTGTCACCTCTTCACCCAGGCCAAGGTCTATGGGCTCGCCGGTGACGTGCCGGTCGCCAACGGCACCGGGCGAAGCAAAGGGTTTCTGCCCTCGAAGATGGAGACCCCAGAAGCCAAGCGCATTCAAATCACCAACACCGTGACCGACGGGCAGATGGTCAATGTCGGCGAGCTCAACGTCAAAGTCTTCGCCGTGCCAGGCCACACCGCCGGCAGCGCCAGCTACCTCGCCAACAACACGCTCTTCATGGGCGACAACGGCACTGGCGCGAGCAACGGCACGATGAAGCCAGCCCCGTGGGTCTTCAGCGACGACAGCGCGCAAAATCAGCGCTCGCTCGAAGCGCTCGGCAAGCGCATCACCCTCGAGGCTGACGATGTGAGGGCGCTGGCCTTCGCGCACTCCGGGCCCTTCGAGAGCGCCGAGGCCCTGACCGCGTTTCACGCCAAGGAGTAGGCCCTTCCGGGCTCTTCACCGGGAGGCACAGCTCGCACTGGGTGAAGTGCGCGCGTCATACAGCTCGAGGCCCGCAGATACGCCAGCCGGGGGCGGCGCCAAGGTCTTCAACCCTGAGCTTCATCGTCGTTGGCCTTTCTTTGTAAAAAACGCCCGAGCCGGCGAAAGTCGCGCGCCATGTCGCCGAATGCCGCAGCGCGAATCAAAGAGCTGAAAAACCAGCTCGCCTACCACAATCACCGCTACTACACGCTCGACGCGCCTGAGATCTCCGACGCCAGCTACGACGGGTTGATGCGCGAGCTGCAGGCGCTCGAGAAAGAAAACCCGGCCCTCATCGTCGCCGATTCACCGACCCAGCGCGTCGGCGGCGCCACTCTCGAGCGCTTCGAAAAAGTCA
>JANLPS010000151.1:0-4948 GCA_031367385.1 Archangium sp.
CGCGCGCCGCCGCGACCACCCTCGAGCTGGTCAGCACCCCTCTCGAGGGCCCGTTCATCGCCGAAACCAAACCCCTCTTCCTCGCCCACCTGGTCGACGCGAACGGCGACGGCATGCCAGACCTGGGCACCGACGGCCGCCCCCTGTTCTGGCCTAAAGTCGTGGTGCGCAAGATCACCAGCCCCACCGTCGACGAGACCCAAGTCGACTACGAGCACCTCACCGCCCCCGCCGACGGCATCGCCGACCAGGTCGTGCTCGCCGCGGGCTTCGACTTCAGCGCGCTGCTCCCCCAACTGCTCGACGTCGATGGCCACGTGAACAAGGCCCCCACGCCGGTCACCCGGCTCTCGCTGGTCATCGCGCCCCAGGCCTTCGACGCGGTGAGCAAAGTGCAGCTCAAAACCGTGCCTCACGGCCGCTACGCCATCACCGTGATTCAAGAGACCACCGGCCAGACCTGGCGCGTGCCCAACGAGCTGAGCCCCGAGCTCGCGGCGGGCTTTGGGTTCACGTCAGTCATCAGCCAAGGGCTCGTGTTGCAAGTGCCCTGAACCGGGGCAGACGCGCTGCGCCACCGGGCGCTCCACCGGGCTTGTCAATGCCTCGACCGAGGGGCTACACCGCGCCATGGTTCTGCGTCGAATCGTCGTCGTCAGCTGTGTGCTGGTCGTTGCTGCCTGTGCCTCGCCCGCCCCTGAAGCGCTCAAGGCCGCCGACCCGGGCACCGGGCCAACCGTGAAGTTCGACGTCTTTCACACGCCGCTGCCCGAAGTGCCGCTGCCCAACGACTTCGCCAGCCGCTTCGACGCCGCCTCACCGACCAAGAAGCGCCTCAACGCCAGCATCGAGATCGCGCCCACCGAGTGGGAAAAAGCGACCCGCGCGGGCCTCGACGCGCTCTCGGGCTGGGGCACGCTGGCGCCCATCTCGGTTTCGTTCACCGCGCCGCTCGACCTGAAGAACATCATCGCGCGCCACCACAAAGACAACCTCAACTTCGACAACGACGCGGTGCTGGTGCTCGACGTGACCGCCTCGTCGAACGAGCTCTGCAAAGCGGTGCCGCTCGACCTGGGTCAGGGCAACTACCCGACCACCTTGCCCAACCTCGACGTCTACTCGTCTGACCCGCGCCACGCGCTGGTGAACCTCGCCTTCGAAGAGGTCGAAGAAGACCTGAACCACAACGGCGTGCTCGACCCCGGCGAAGACACCGACATGGACGGTGTGCTCGACCACCCGAACACGCTCGATGGCGTGGCCGGCAGCCCGGTGGTCGACTTCTACGAAAAAGAGACCAACACGTTGATCATGAAGCCGATGATGCCGATGCGCGAGGCGACCACCTACGCGGTGGTGCTCACCAAGCGGCTCACCTCGGTCAGCGGAGACCCCGTTCGCTCACCCTTCAGCGGCATCAACCACGCCTCGCAGACCAAGGCACTCGGCGGCCTCAAAGACTGCCTGGGCCGCTACGGCCTGAGCCTCGACGACGTCTCGTTCACCTGGAGCTTCACCACCCAGAGCCTCACCGACGACTACAAGAAGGTGCGCGATGGCCTCTACGGCGTCGGCCCGATGGCCCATTTGTCGACCGACTACCCGCCGGTCATCAGCAAGCTCTTCGACCTCAAGGCCCGCGGCCCAGGCGTGAACTCCAGCGTGCTGAGCGGACAAGAGGTACAGGGCCTGCTTGCCGCGTTGGTCTCGGCCACCGGCGGCGGCAACAGCAGCGACTCGCAGGCCTTGCTCGAGACCCAGAAGTTCGTCGACTTTCACGTGCTCGGAGAAGTGCAGTCACCCCAGTTCTTCCCCCGCGTTGATGCGGAGGGCAAGGCGCTGCCGCTCTACAAACAGGTGTGGAACCTCGACGAGGCGCCTCGCTCTGAAGCGGTGCAGTTCTGGCTCTTCGTGCCGAAGAACCGCAAGGGCCCCACCCCAGTCGCGATCTTCATTCACGGCCATGGCGGCAGCACCTACGCCGGCCTCGAGGTCGCGGGCCCGCTCGCCCGCTTCGGCGTCGCGACCCTCGCGATTAACGCGCCCAGCCACGGCGTCGGGCTCGACAAGACCACCTTGCTGCTCGTGAACTCTGTCTTCGAGCAGAAGGGCCTCAAGCAGTTCGGCACCGCCATCACCACCGGCCGCGCCATCGACTTCAACGCCGACGGCGTGGTCGACCCCGGCGCCGACTACTGGACCTCCTACGTCTTTCACACCCGCGACATGGTTCGCCAGACGATGGTCGACATCATGCAAGTCGTTCGGGTGCTGCGCTCGTTCGACGGCCAACAGAAGTGGGCCTTGGACGTCAACAAAGACGGCCAGCCCGAGCTCGCCGGTGACTTCAACGCCGACGGCAAGGTCGATGTCGGCGGCACCGCGGCCTTGCAGATCATGGGCGGCTCGTTGGGCGGCATCGTGGCAGGCGTCGCGGCCGGCGTTGAGCCGCAGTTCGACAGCGCGATGGGCATCGTACCCGGCGGCATGTTGGGCGAGGTCGGCCCCCGCTCATCACTGGGCGGCGTTCGAAACGCGATGGTCTTGCGCCTGTTGGCCCCGCTGTTCACCAACGAAAACGGCGTGCTGACGATGACCGGCCCCGAGCGGCAGGGCGATGAGGTGAACCTCGCCGTGCACGCGTTGCCGTCGCTCGCGCAGAACGACACCGTCATCGTCATCAACAACAAGACCCACGAATACCGCTGCGGTCTGGTGCAAGCGGGCGGCAAGTTTCGCGTCGCGGTGCCGACCGACGAAGGCGACCCGCTCGAATTTCGTGCCTACGCCGGTACGTTGCCGTCGCACGAGCGCGAGGGCTGCGTGATGCCCGAGCACGGTACGCCGATGGTCACGGTAACCACGTTCGATCGCGCCGCGGTGGTCGACGCCGACCGCACCTGGGCCAGCGGAGACACCCTGGTGGCCTTCACCGACGGCTTCGGGCTTCGTCGCGGAGCACCCGAGCTGCGCCGCATGCTGGGCCTGGCGCAGATCGCCGTCGAGGCGGGCGACCCGATGAACTTCGCTCCGTTCTGGGAGCAGCACCGCACCTTGACCTACGGCACCGGCGAGAGCGTCGCCACCCGCATGCTCTTGATGCCCTCGGTCGGAGACACCGGCGTGCCCATCGCCACCGGCATCGCGCTCTCTCGCGCGGCAGGGTTCATCGAGTACGACAAGAACGACCCGCGCTACGGCAAGAGCCAGAACCAGCTGCTCATCGACAGCTGGTCAATCGAAGGCTTGAGCCGCACCGCGCGCTTCAAGACCAGCTCCGGCGCCTCGACGCTGCTCGACCTCGAGCACCTGGCCGCGATGAACAACGGAGACGACGGCTGGGGCGTGCCTCGCCTCGACCCACCGCTGCGCTTGCCCAAGTACAGCCCGGCGGTCGACGGCGTGACCGGTACGATGTTCGTGTTGCTGGCGCCCGAGGGCAAGCATGGCTTCGCCACGCCGAAGCCCACCGCGCCGTTCGATTTGGGCTCGGTCTTGGCGAACATGATCGGCCGCTACGGAGGCTCCGACGGCAAGGAGTTCGGCTTCGAAGCCTGCCAGGTCGACTCGACCTGCTCGTGGATTCCACCGCTGCCGTAACGCCGTGCCGGAGCAGTGGACGACCACTGGCCCGTGCACCCAGGGTGGCAGCGCCTTCTGCCAGCCGTTCGACAGCCACGGTCAGCTCGGCTCGGGCAGCACCCCGTACATTCACGGCAGCTTCTCGGCGATTCGCCAACCCTGGTGGCTCACCACGGCCCCGCACCCCTTCAGCGGCGCGGGCCGCCTGCGCATTCGAACCGTGCAGAGGGTGCCGTCGTGGCGCGTCGGGTACAGTTTCTCTTCAACAGCGCGATGATGCGGGCTTTGACGCGGGTTTTTTGCGGTCGATGCCGGTATCACCACCACTCCGAACGAGTTGAATCGCCGCATTGACGCTGAATGTCTTCACCTCAGGGCGTTCGTCCTCGAACTCTTTTTCCAAGCACGGCTCGCCAGCGAGAGCACTCCGGTTCACACCCCCATCAAACGGTACGTTTCGTCGATCTCGACGACCTTGAACTCTTTTCCCAGCCACTTGGCTGTGGTGGCGCAAATGCGAATGCCGTCCACATGGTCGCCCGGGTCTGCATAGTCGGCAAAAATGGCCTCCAGGGCCGAGGCCTGACAGACGACCGCCGTGCGCTCGAGCAGCGACTGGAGCTGTGCGGTGTCTTTGACGGGGCCCGAGACGATGGTGATGGCGGTGCCGGGGAGCTCTCGCTGGAGCTCGAGGGCACCGGTGGCTGCCAGTGTGGCGAGCTGGGCGGCGCTGTTTCCTCGCCTCACCGACGCTTTGCCCCCATCGGGCAAGTTCACGTAGTTGAACTCGTGCCGCCCACCAATGACCGAGACATCTCGGCTCCAGTCGAGGTCTTTGGGCTCTGGCGCGATCTTCGACTCAGCGTGAGGCGGGCGAACGAGCACGACCACGCCCCAGGCGCCGATGGTCGAAGCCGACGTCTCAGTCGGCATGTTTTCCCGTGGTTGCGTGACGCGGCGGGGCCCCTCAGTGATGGCACCCAGTGCCACCAACTCGGCAGCCACTGCCGCCCCATCGACCGGCCGGAGCGCGGGGTCTTTGGCCAGCATACGACCCATCAGCTGCTCGAGGGCAGCGCTCGCTTCGGGGCACTTGAGCCGAAGCGGTGGAGGGTCTCCATGAAGCACTTTGAGCCAAATCATCGTTCGGTTCGTACCGACGAAGGCCTGCCGCCCCGTCAGACACTCGTAGAGCACGCAGCCAAGTGCGAAGACGTCGACCCGAAAATCGATTTCGCAGTGCATCGATATTTGCTCTGGCGCCATGTAGGCGGGGGTGCCCACGGTCATGCCGGTGCCCGTCAGACCGAGGGTCTTGAGGCCAACTTGCGTGCCGCGCGCAAACCGGGCAACGCCAAAGTCG
>JANLPS010000164.1:0-19017 GCA_031367385.1 Archangium sp.
CTGACATCGAAGGGGCGGCTGCTGCTGATCGGTGACGGAGCTTCGACCGAGGGTGACCGACCGTTTTTCGACCGACTCGATCTGACCACGGGCAAGTCAGAGCGGCTGTGGCGCTCCGAGGGCGAGCAGCTGGCCACTGTCAAAGACGTGCTTGATGACGACGGCGATCAGGTGTTGTTGACCCGAGAGTCGGTGACGGTGCCTCCCCAGGTGTTCGTTCACTCATTTTCGACGCCAGGCCCCGAAAAGCAGCTGACGCACTTCCCACTCCCGGTGCCTGAACTGGCGCATGTCACCAAGCGCCTCATCGGGTGGAAGCGAAGCGACGGTCAGACGCTCTCAGGCACGCTCTATTTGCCCGGTGGCTTTCGCCCTGGCGTCGACAAGCCACTGCCCGTCTTGGTCTGGGTCTACCCGGCTGAGTTCAAAAGCGCCGCCGCGGCCGCGCAAGTCAATGGCTCTCCGTATGAGTACGCGTACCCGTATTGGGGAGGCCCGCTCTTCGCGCTGACCCAGGGGTATGCCGTTGTCGACAACCCCAGCTTCGCCATTGTCGGAGAAGGCAAAATCGAACCGAATGATACCTATGTCGAACAGCTTCGCGATGATGCGAGCGCGTTGATTGACGAAGTGGTGCGGCTGGGTGTCGGAGATCGCTCACGCTTTGCGGTCGGTGGCCACTCCTATGGTGCCTTCACCACCGTGAATTTGCTGGCGCACTCTGACCTGTTTCGCACTGGCATCGCGCGCAGCGGCGCTTACAACCGCACCCTGACGCCGTTCGGTTTTCAATCAGAAGAGCGCACCTTTTGGGAGGCACCGGACACCTACATGGCCATGTCGCCGTTTCGCTTCGCCGACAAAATCGACGAGCCGCTGCTGCTGATTCACGGAGCCGATGACGACAACCCAGGCACCTACACCATTCAGAGCGATCGGCTCTTCGCGGCGCTTCAGGGCTTGGGCGGTCGAGTGCGCTACGTGTCGCTACCGGCTGAAGCGCACGGCTACCGCGCGCGGGAGTCGTTGCTGCATGTGCTTTGGGAGCAAACGCGTTGGCTCGACGCGAAGGTCAAAAATGCCAAGCCCCTTGCCGCACCACCGGCCGTCAAGAAGCCATAGCGTCGAGCGACGACGCTCGCTTGAGGCGGCTCCACAAAGTTGTTCAACTCGAGTACTAAGCCGCGCGGGTCGGTGGCACACTTTGACGGCCCCCGAAGCAACCCATCACCACCGAAGAGAGGCATCGTGGCCGCGAAACCCCACCTTCTGCGAAAAACGTTTCTCGTCGACCGAGCGTTTCAGCTCAAATACTTCCTCATTTTCTCTTCTCTCGGCGGAGGCCTCACCACTTTTTGGGGCATCCTCATTCTCAGGGTGTTTCACGAGGACCGGATACGGCTTGGCCTTGCCAGTGTTGGCTCGGGTCTGTTCGACGGCGCCGGCGATCTGTTCTGGTGGTGCGCCGGCATTCTGGTGCTGCTGACCTGGTTCATCGGCATGGTGGGGCTCGTCATCACTCACCGCATCGCTGGGCCGGCGTTCGTGATGGGCCGAGCAATGAACGAGCTCACCGCAGGCAAGTACCCACACCTTCGGCCGCTGCGAAAATCAGATGACTTGAACACTCTGTACGCCTCGTTGGGGGCAATGGTGCAGTCGCTGCTCAAGACTGACCGCGACGAGCTGTCTGCGATCGAGAAGACCCTTGAGCTCATCTCGAAAGCTGAAAGCGGGAGCCCCAATGAGGCGACCACGCTCCTCCGAGAACTCCACGCCAAGAAGCTCGCACGGGTCGGTACTGCAGCTGCAGATGTGCCGAAGAACGTTCGCTGAGCTCGCGCCTAGAGAAGACCATTGAAGTGAATCTCGGCGAAACATTCTTCGAGCTCCGCGGCGTCGTGCAGATGGTGAAGAGTCAACGTGCTGAACACCGCATCGACCGAGTGGGTCGACAAGAAATCGAGCTTTTTGATGTTGCCGTGGGTGAAGCTGACATTGGTGACGCCCTCTCGCTTCACGTGCTCGCGCGCATCGAGGAGCATCAGCTCGGAGAGCTCCACCCCACGAAAGTGAGTCTGAGGGTTGAGCTTCGCGACCTGCACGAGTTGATTCGCCGGGCCACACCCCAGGTCGACGACCATCTTCGCGCCGCGGAGCACCTGGCTGAATGCGCGCGGTGTGAAACAGCGTCACCGAGGCCATCGAATTGAGCACCCGTGCAGACTCAGCGTACGCGGCGACCGCCGCGGCTTCTTCCATCACCTCGTTGGGTTCGGGTACTCGCGTCAGCGGCCCGCGCCACATCGCCTCTTTGAGCATCACGCCTGCCATCTCGAGCTTCTGAATGAATGTCTGCCGTGAAGTCACCAGCTCGGACCGGGTGCGCGAAGTGGTGCGCGCGATCATCGCGCTGGGTCATGCATGGCCTTTCGTTGCGCGTCACCGCTGAAGGTGTCGAGACCGAGGAGCAGTTCGAGTTACTCAGGGGCTCGAATGCCACGACGTACAGGGCACCCTGCCCAATCGCCCGCTTAGCAGCGCAGATCGACCGCTTGCCGAACCAGGCCTCGTCAGAGCAACCCATGCGCCTACGGTCAGCGCATGACGCCCCTTCGACGGTTCCTGCTCGTACTCGTTGCGCTTCTCGCCGTGAGACTCATCGCACCCTGGTGGTACGGCCGTGACGCAGCGGGTTGGCTCGACAGTGACGCCAAGCTCGTTCACCGTCTCTGCGCCGAGCAGCTGCGCTTCGAAGCCGCTGATTCAGCCACGAGAGCCGCCTCGCCCGGCGACCAATTCGCCGGCGAATGGGCGTTGGTCACCCACCAGATGACGGCCCTGGGCCTCGCGCAGGCCGTGTTGGCACACCCCGAGTGGCGCGCCGAATTCGCACCCACGATTCGCCTCGCCGCGGTGCGCAGTTTCTTGTCTGAAAATCGAGGCTTCGGCACGACTGCGTGGGGTGGCGAAGATGGCTTCGACGCGCTCGAGAGCACGCATGGCCATGCGTACCTGGCCTACCCTGCGCTCGCCGTAGGCATCGCGCGGCTGACCGACCCGCACGACTTCCCGCCCGAGGTCGCGCTGGCCCATGACGCGCTGATCGCGGCATTTGAACGTCGACTGCTGGCTGCACCAAACGCAATCATCGAAACCTACCCCGCGGAGGCGTACCCGACCGACGTGGCTGCGGTCGCGGCCGCCATCGCCGTGCATGGGCGCGCGACTGGCACCGATCACGCCGCCGTGCTCTCACATTGGGTGCGCCAGGTCCGTGCGGTGCAAATCGACCAAGCGTCGGGCTTCGTGCACCAGCGCATGTCACCCACCGGCCAACCCCATGACGTACCGCGAGGCTCCGGCACCGGGCTGGCCGCCTACTACGCAGGCTTCGTCGATCGCGGCCTCGCGATCGAGCTGGCAGAGGCACTTCGAAAGCACGAGCGCTCGTTCGGTGGGTTCAGTGGAGTCGCCGAGTTCGACGGGCAGGCAGGCCACGGCGACATCGACAGCGGCCCGGTGGTGCTCGGGGTCTCCGTCGCGGCGACCGGCTTCTCATTGGCGCCCTTCAAGGCCTTCGGCTGGCGCGATGCCTTCACCCGCCTCTACCGAACCACGACCTTGTTCGGCATGCCCGTGCGCGATGAAGAGCGCACCTGGTTCGCGACGGGCGGGCCCATCGGCAACGCGCTCTTGCTCGCGATGCTCACCTCGGGCCCGGAGGTCGTGCAATGAATTGGCACCGGGCGTGGGGGCCGGCGTTCATCGTCAGCGCCTGGCTGTGCTCGGAGTGGGCGTACGTGACCCTCAGCGCACACGAGGGGTTGCTCACGCCCTTCGGCCCCGTGCGCTACGGCCCGATGCTGCTGGGCGTCGCGGCGCTGGGTCTGCGGCTGGTGGTGACGTTCGCGCTGGCGCCATGGGCGGCGTTTCGGCTGACTCGCCCTGCTCGAGCACCTCGAGCAAAGTCGTGAGCAACCGATGCAGGCGCTTCACGTCACGCCGGCCGACCGCACCTGCCAGCTCTCGCTCGATCTCGATCAGCTGCCCCGTGCCGTGCATCATCGCGCCGAACCCGAACTCGGTCAGAAACACCCGCCGGGCACGAGCGTCATCGGGGTCGGCATCAATGCGCACCACGCCCTGCTCGATCATGTCAGCCACCAACTGCTGAACTGCCTGCTTGGTGACCCCGATTCGCCGCGCGAGCTCGGTGATTCGAATGCCGCCCAGCGCCTGCAAGTGGGGGATCAACCGGGTATGGGCCTCGCGCAACATCGGCTTACCGGCAGCGGCGTTGACCCTCGCGATACCGCGCTCATTGAACAGCTGACCGCACCGAATCAACACGTACCCCAGGCTGCGGGCCTGTTGCCGGGCGAGCTTCTGGGCATTCGACAGCGTCATGTCGTCAACCCTACTTGACTTTATATCGTCAATCATCATTGACTAATTCATGCACACGCCAGCGTGGGTCGATCGGCAAGAGTACCCGTTCGGAGTGAAATCGGTCGCGGGGCTGTCGGTGGTCGACGAGGGCGCTGGTGCTCCAGTCGTCTTTTCGCATGGCACACCGACCTGGTCCTTCGAGTGGCGGCACCTGATCAACGGCCTCCGTTCGAGCCACCGGTGCATCGCTCCCGATCACCTCGGCTTCGGCCTCTCGCCCAGACCTCGCGACGCCGACTACTCGCCTGAAGCCCATGCGGGGCGATTCACGCGGGTTCTCGAGTCCCTCCAACTCGAGCGCTACAGCCTGGTGGTGCACGACTTCGGAGGCCCGATTGCGCTCGATGGCGCACTCGATCACCCTGAGCGTCTCGAGCGCCTGGTCATTTTCAACAGCATCGCCTGGCCCTTCACCGCAGACCCACGCATGCGGCGAATGGCCACGCTCGCCGGCAGCAGCCTGTTTCGCTTCGGCTACCGCCACTTGAACTTGTCTTTTCTCATTGGCCGGTCGGCGTGGGGCGCTGGCCCGCGACCCGCCGCGATGTGGGAGCAGTACACCTCACGCTTCCCCGACTCCGACTCGCGAGAGCGGGTGCTCTGGGCATTGGCCAAGAGTCTCGCCGGCTCGACCACCTTCTTCGAGTCGCTCTGGCAGCGCAGGGCCCGGCTCGCCCACACGCCCATTCATCTGATTTGGGGCATGGCCGACAGCGCCTTCACCCCTGCGCTCCTGGGCCGTTTTCGCGAAGCCTGGCCACATGCATCGGTGACCGAGTTGCCGCGCGCGGGGCACTGGCCGCACGAAGAAGAGCCCGAGCGGTGCGTCGAAGCGGTTCGTGCCTTCATTGGGGGCCAGCAGAACGCGGCGTAAAGCCCTCGTTGAAGACCCGCTCCCCGGCAGGGCCAGCGAGACCGTCGTGCCCTTGAAGACCTGACTCACCAGGCGAGCCCTCAACCCCCGCCTGGCACCCGAAATCGACGACCGGTGCGAGCCCGGTGCTGGTTTGAGCCAAGCGCCCGAAGCCTCCATAGCCTCGACGACCACCCTTGCCTGCTGCACCCCCGATGCCCCCAGCGCCGCCCTGGCTGCTGATGTTTGCCTCGAGCATGGCTCGAAGCTGCGGCGAACAGCGCGCCGCGCCGCAGTCGACCGACACCGTGACCGTGCCGCCGCGACCACCCGCGCCGCCCGGGCCGCCATCGCCACCCTTGGTGCCATCTCCGCCGTGCTCACACGGTGCCGCGTCTCGACCGCTGACTCCGGGTTGCCCTGGAGCCCCCCGCGCGCCGTCACCCCCGCGCGACGTGATGTGCAACCGCGACAGGGCTTCGGCGGTCAGCTCGGCCGACCTCGTCTTGCCATCGGCGTTCACCGTGACGCGATACTGATCAGCCGAGAGCTGCTGCACGAGCACCTCGACTTCGGGGCCTGGCGCGCCGGCCTCACGCGCAGAGAACACCCAGGCATCGGGCGATTCGGGCGCCTGAACCACGGCTGGGAGCATCACCGGTGCTTCGCCCACGGTCTGACAACCGACCACCGCGATCACCACCGCCCCGAGTACCGAACGCATTCGAAAAGTCTCCGCCGTAGACAGCTGCTCGCCCGTAAATAGCCGAAACGACGTCAAAAAGCGCTGGTCTCCCGCGTGCACAGCGGGGCGCCACCATGTCCCACTCCGCCCACTTTCTGTCGCGCCTGAGTCGCCTCGAGAACGCCAATGAGCTCGATGTGGCGCTCAAGGTGTACCGAGATACCAAGATCGTCACCGAGGTGATTCAGCGAGAAGCACCTCGCGCCGAACGCGGCCGGGTCGCGCTGGCCCTCAACGACTCGCCTCGAAGCCCACACCTCGTGGTGACTCTCGAGGGCGCCTTCATCACCTGCTTGGGCCCGGGCATGTCCACCACTGATCTCCCCGTCGTCTCTCGCGGAGAGCTCAGCGCGGTCATCGAGCGCAGGCGCCGAGAACGGTTCGCCGACGAGCTGATCGGCATCAAAGGCCAAGGGCACCAGATTGTGCATCGGCTCAACGAGTCAGCGACCCTCTCGCGCGAAGAATTCGTCGCGGTCTCCGCGTATCAGCCCAGGCTTCGCCCCAACCTCCATGACCTCCTTCTCCTCAATCTCGAGGCGCTCTCAGCCGCCCGGCGCGCCTCTGAAGTCAGCCGTGGGGGTCACCAATACGTCGAGCGCTTCTGGGCGTTGAATCAATGCTTCGGTATCCTCTCCACTCTCCTCGGCCTCTCTGCCAACGAGGTGTTGAAGCAGCCTGCGCTGACCGAGAAGTTCGGGCTGAGCGATTTCATGATTGAGACGGCCTGGTGGTACGGAGTGCTCCCCACGTGCGCTCGCGCGTTGTGGGCCTCGGCGAAAACCGGTGCCCCAAGGCTCGAGCGCCTCGCGCATCGGCTCTCGCAAGACCCGCCCGACGCCGGCCAAGGCGGCAGCGCCTACTTCGAGCTCGCGGCCATCGGCGTCGCGCACCCTGCGCTCTTCGACGAGGCCCAGGGGCTGCTCCGCCAGCAGGAGGCGAAGGGAGGCGAGGTCGTACGCCAGCTCATCGCGTCGATGAACGAGCCAACGGCGCTCGAAGAACCGGCCCTCCAGCTGAGCCGGCCAGCCAACATCTGGAGCGCTTCACTGCTGATCCGCGCCGTGCCGTTCATTGCCACGTGCGAAGCCGAGGCGCTCTTTGCTCCGCACGCTCAGCTGGTGGCTCGCGATCACCGGCGCTTCAATCTCGCGGCGACGCGTCGAAGCTTCGCCGCGCAGCGCAACCTGATGCCAAAGCCAGCCCCCATCACGCGTCAGACCGCGAGGGTCAGCCGCAACGAACGCTGCGCCTGCAACTCCGGCAAGAAGCACAAGCGCTGCTGCGGAGCCGAGCGCATCACTCGACCCACGGCCGCTCCTGCTTGATCAGCACCTTGCCCTCAGACGTAATCTTGAGCTCGCACTCGTCGACGTACTGCTCAGGCACTTTGCCTTCGATCTTCGCGAAGTGGTTTCGAATGACCTTCATCGCCTTGTAGGTGCTGCTGATCTCTTCGTCTTTGAAGGCGTGCTTTCGCGACGGGTCAGTGGCCGGCACGGGCAGGTTGGTGAGCCGCTCGTATTCGATGTCTTGCCGCGGCTCGCCGCTGCCGAACACATCGTAGTTCCCGTCAATCCACGTGTCGGGGGCGGCGCCGCCTTCGGGGTTCGTGACCAGGTTTTCACCGTACTGGGTCTCACCGGTGACCGAGAAGAACCCAGCCAGGTCAGGGTTCACGCGCACGACCCCGTTGGCCTTCTCGTCTTGCTCGCTCGGTATCACCGCCAATGACATCGCGACCGACGCTTCGTCCATCGCGACGCGGTTGAAGTCGAGCTCAGAGGTGGCCCGGTCATTCCACACGCTGGCGTATTCGAGCTTCAGCGCCTGGGCCATGCCCTCGGCCGCGTTCGCCACCGTCGCTGCGGGCGTCGCGCCCACTTTCCACTTGGCGGAGTTCGAATCGAACGCACCGGCCATGTTCGGCAATTTGCCGCCATCGCCATCTTCGACCACTGGGGCCGACGAGCGAAACCGCGCTCGGGTCATGCCCGGCGCGAGCTTCAGGTATGGCGCGGCCACCTGGTCACTCAAGTCTTTCATCAGCGACGCCGGCACCGTGGCCGCCGAAATGTCTTCGCGCAGCGTCTTGAGCTGCTCGGCCCGCCAGGTGACATCGGCGAACTTCGGGTCAGCGGTCAGCGTCTTGATTCGGGCCGAGAACGTCTGACCGCTCGGGTCTTTCGCCTCGCGCATGAACCGCGTGTACCAATTCGCGGGTATGCCGATCAGCGCGCTGGGCACGATGACTTCAGGCTCGCCGGGGCCTTGAACCTCGAGCTGGCCCGACTTTTTGAGCTTCATCAGCTCGACCAGGCCCATCGTCTTTCGCCCGTACGCCGCCAGCACGGCTTTGTCCCACTGGCCGTCTGGGCCAAGGGAGCGCTTGCTCAATTCACTGAGCGGCAGCGCCTTGTTCTCGGTGAGGTTCGGCCCCAGGCGCATCGGGTCTTTGGGGCGAATCTTGTCGAGATAGGCCTTGGCCTGCGCCTCGGTCGCTGCGACCACCGTGCCGCTCGAGCTCGACGCGGTCACCTTCACCGGCTTGCCGTTGAGCTTCTTGAGCTCGGCGAGCTCGGCATCAGAAAAGGCCTTGTAAAAGTACGGTGTGTTGTCTTCGCGATACTTGATGCCGAGGTGTGAGTTGTAGGTCTGCACCTGCGCGGTCATGATCGCGGCGACTGGCGGAGCGGTCGGGGGTACGTCGCCCAAGAACAACGCGACGTCTCCTCGGCCCAACGGAGGAGGCGCCTGCCCCTTGTCGATCACCACCAGCTTGCCCACCGCTTCGCCCCCGCTGAGCCCCATGAACTTGAGGGCCTTCGAGATCTCGAGGTTGGTGGTAACTCCGATTTTGGCGGCCTTCAGCTCGGGCGCCATCTCGGTCACGAGGCGATCTTGAATCGGGCCGCCAGGCCGAAACGACAGTTCGGTCGCCGGGGGCAGAAACTTCAACGCCCCGCGCGCGGCGTGATGCGCCTCGGCGAGCACCTTCGAATCGAAGCGGTCGGTCGGCCACAGGCTGAAGCACAGCTTGCCCTTCTGCCCGGTCTTCGGGTCGACATAGCTGTCGTAGCGCGTCAGCGTGCCGGCGATGTAGCGGCGATCGGGGCGGTTGTAGGTCAGCTGATCGAACCGCGCGTCGGTCATCGAGCCGTCGATCACGTCGTGAAAAAACGAATAGTGAAACTTCCACTTCGGAGGAATGAAGAAGATCTCTTTCGTCTTGCGGTCGACCAGAAATTTGATCTCGTTGGCCGCTCCGGCGGTGACCGAGGGCGCTTCGGCGAAGAGTGCATCGAACTGCGCCTTGGTCGTGATCGAGTGAATCTTCGTCGCGGCCCGTGCGACCACCGGGCCCGCCACGATTCGTTGGGGCGCGAAGCTCGAGTCGGCGACCACGCCGTGGTTCGGGCCTGCAGGGCCGGTGATCGTGTCGACCGATTCGGGCTGTACGGGCCCGAGGTCGACTGGCTTCTTCTCAGCAGGGGCAGCCGACGCCGCGGTGCGAGTGGGTGACCCAGCGGGGTTCGTTTTGATCGTCATTGAGGCACCAGGGGACACGGCGCGGGGATCGCGCGAAACTACATTGTCCTACACCAACTCCAAGGAGTTGCTCAATTCGCAAATCCGTCATGAATTCAGAGACTTACGAAGTGCGACGCCGACGAGATGCGAGCATCACGGCCAGTGCGACGACGGCGCTCCCAAGCCCAGTCGACTGACAGCCGCACCCAACGACGAGGGCTTTGTGCTGCGCAAGGCCCGCATCCCCGAACGCCTCGCCACCTCCGTCACCGCCCCCGTCGAGAGCGATGGCTGCGTCAGCGGCCGGCACGCCGGAGTCTCCAGCGGCGCCCCCGTCGCTCAGCGACCCGGCATCGCTGGGCGAGCTCCCGGCATCAACCAGCCCAGCATCGACCGGCGTTCCTCCGTCAGGCTGACCCGCATCGGGTTGCCCCGCGTCGACGACGAACCCCCCGTCGATCACGTTGATGAAGCGCGCGTGTACCCGCCCTGTCGCGTACCCAGGCCGAGAATCGTACGCCGCATAGGCCGCCAGCGTTCGGCCCGTGATGGGAGTCGCCACCAAGCCGAAGCGCTGCGCTGGCATCTTGAGGGTCGTGAGCTGAGCCTCGGCCCCCTCGAGCTGACCGCCCCGCGTCATCAACACGCCGACGAGGTCGGTGTTGGTCTCCCAAGCGATGAGGTACCGCTCGCCGTCGAAGGCGACCCGCGGTTCGGTTTGCCGCGCAACAGAAGTCGAAATCGAGATCGGCATCGGGTCAAGCACCCCACCATCGCCGGCGACTCGCGCGCCCGAGATGCCGAAGCCTCCATCGGCCTTCAGGTCTGCCCAGACCACCAAGAAGTCGGTGCCATCGCTGGCGACCGATGGCAGGTACTGGTTGCCGCTCACGCCTGAAATCAATGTCGTGGTGTCGAGCACCGACCCGCTCTCGGTCACACGAACGAAGCCGATTCGGCGCGGGCCGCCAACCTCGAAGACCACCAGAAACAGTTGACCCGCGGCGGCGGCCCTCGAATTGGAGTGGTTTTCTGCGTCGTTGGTGATCGGAAAACCGTCGGGGTCGAGAATCGCGGCGTTGTTCAGCACCCGCGCTGCCCAGATGTTGAGCCCCGTCGCGCGGCCGTCTGACCAGGTGACGAGGTATTCTGTGCCGCTGGCCGCGACCGAGGGTGCGAAGCGAAACGTCGGAGTCGTCACCAGGCTGAAGCCGTCGGGAGCGAGCACCACGCCCGACCCGGAAATCGTCGCCGCGTAGACGCCGACATTCGAATAGCCCGCTCGAACGTCATTCCACACCGCCAGATACCCCGAACCGTACGAGGCCACCGACGGCGAGTCTTGAAGCCCGGAGGCCGCGCAAATGACCACCCCTCCGTCGAAGACCGGGCCGCTCGCCGAAAAGAGCTGCCCGCGAATGTCGGACAGGGCCCCTGGGCCTTCAGACCACGCCACAAAGGCGTTCGGGCCGCTCATCGCCAGCGCCGGAGAATCTTGTGCGTTGCCTTGCCTCGACACCATCACCGGCGTGCTCGTCGTCGAGCTCAACGTCGCCGGAAGAACGCCGCCGAGAATGTTGCCGACCGGGTAGTCATTGGGGCTGTTGGTGTCCCAGACTCCGAGAAACGCAGTCGCATTCGCCGCGAGCCGGCCGTGATCGTCGAGGCCTTGAGTGCCGACCCCGAGTGGGTATTCCGCCGCATCGAGTGGCAGCAACGACGCTGAAAAACGCCTTGCGTAAACGTCCCACGGCCGTCCTCCGATTTCTCGCGTCCACGACAACAGGAGCGACGAGCCATTGTACGCCGCTGACGGTGCGTGCAGCGTGCCGCCCCCGCTTGGCCTCAACAGGTTCGGCGTCGTATCGAGCAGCGTCCCATCTGACTGAACCCGAACGCCGTACAGTTCGTAGGAGCCCGCTACCCAAATCACCAGATACGCGCCAGGCAAGCGCACAGCCGCTGACTGGCCGTTGGTCGGGCCCAGGGTGATCGCAGGCGTATCGACAACGACCCCGGCCGCGCTGACTCGAGCCGCGACCATCGAACTCCCACTCTGGTACGAGACGAGAAAATCGGTGCCATCGGTCGTGACGATCGGCGCGGCGGCAGAGCTGGCTCCGCTGTTGAGCTGCAGGTCGGGCTGATCGAGCACGCGCAAAGAACCGTCGAGGCGGGTGTAGTTGACCACCGACTGGCCCGAGCCCGGCGCAGCCCACGCGACAAGACTGACTCCCGGCACCGAGGCAATTCGGGGGCCAGCGCCAGTCGATGACGAGATCACGGCGGGCGGCGTATCGAGCACCACACCCGCCGCGGTCACTCTCGCCCCTTCGATGCGCCCCGACTTGTCGTTCGCCCAAACCACAAAGTAACTGGTGCCATCGAACGACACATCGGGGTTGCTGAGCTTCGTCGGGGCGGTGGCGATCGCGAAGCCGGTCGGCGTGAGCAACGTGCCGTCGGGCGCGACCAGCGTCGCGTACACCGCTGATCCTCCGCGAATGTCGTTCCACACGACCAAGAAATTCGTGCCGTCGGTGGCCACCGCCGGGTCGCCGACCGGGGCCGCCGAGGGGCCAATCGCGACGGCGTCAGTCATCACGATTTCAGGAGAAACGACCGCGACCGCCGCTGCAAGACACCCGATCGCGAGCCCACACCCAACCACCACGGCGGCTCGCGTCAGTCGCATCACCTAGTCATGGTACCCTACCACCTGCCACACCGCTCCGAACTGCCGCATCAGCAGCACCGCCGCCCTCCCGCTCATGTTGGCCACCACGACCATCACGCCGCTGCCCCGCCAGTTCCACGATGCGAGGCGCTGCGGGGGCTTGCCGTATTTTTTCTCCATCTCGGCCGGCGTGAGCACCTCGACATCGTAGATGCTCAACAAATCGGTGCGCTTGCTGCGGAGGTGGCGGGCCCACTCCGCGCGAACCTCTTCGGCTTTGTCGTACCGGTGGTCCTCCATCATGAACGGTGTGCCGCAGTGGGCCGCCGCGCCCGAGGCATTGCCCGCCAGCAGCTCGTTCAAGAAGTCGCGCGCGCTCACCTTGGCTTGCTCGGGGTCTGAGAGCTCACGGTACTTGCCCACGTCGATGTCGGCGCCGGGCACCATCGGGGTCGGCGTACCCAGGCCGTACTTCTTTTGAATCTCGTCGAGCAGCACCTGCCGTTGCTCGGCGTTCGCGTCTTTGAGCTTGCCCAGCAACCGGTTGAGCTCGTCGGGAGGCCCCCGTCGCACTGGCGGCGGAGCCTCGGAGGCCACGGTCGCTGCCGCCGCGGGCTTCGCGACCTCGGTCTCAGGTGGGGCGGCTGGCGCCGGCTCGGCGTCTTGCCCGAGCAGCACCCACACCAGCGCGAAAAGGCCCGTGGTCATCGTGTGGGTCAGCTCAACTTCGAGACGAAGTCAGTCAGACGCGCCAGACCCTTGTGAATCATCTCGGGCGAGGTCGCGAAAGAGAAGCGAATGAACCCCTCGGCGCCGAACGGCTCTCCGGGCACCGCCGCCAGCAAGAAGTCTTCGAGCAGAATCTCAGAGAGGTGCATCGACCCATTCACCGGGGTGCCTTTGTACGACTTGCCGATGAGCTCTCCGATGTTGGGAAAACAGTAGAAGGCACCATCGGGTGACGGGCACTTCACCCCGGGTATCTTGTTGAGGCTATTGACCATCAGGTCTCGTCGCACCCGGTACTGCGCGAGCATCTCGGCGAGCGGCTCTTGCGAGCCGGTCAGCGCCGCCACGCCACCCTTTTGAATGATCGACGTCGGGTTCGAGGTCGACTGGTCTTGCACCATCTGCATGCCGGCGATCAGCTCTTTGGGCCCGGCGGTATACCCCAACCGCAGCCCGGTCATCGCCGAGGCCTTCGAGAACCCATTGACCACCACGGTGCGCGCGAACAGGTCGGGCGCCACGTTCGCGATGTTCGAGAACCCGCCCTCGATGTAGAGCAACCGCTCGTAGATGTCGTCGGTGATGATCAGGCAGTCATGGCTCCGCACGGCCTCGGCGATGCCCTCGAGGGCCTTGCGCGAATAGACCCCGCCGGTGGGGTTGCACGGGCTGTTGATCACGATCGCCTTGGTGCGCGGAGTCAGCGCGCGGCGAATCGCCTTCGGGTCAGGCGCCCACCCATCGGCCGAGTCGGTCTCGACGATGACGGGCTCTCCGTCGGCGAGGCGCACCATGTCGGGGTAGCTCACCCAATACGGCGCGAAAATGATCACCTCGTCGCCCGGAGAGAGCAGCGCTTGAAAGATGTTGAACAGTGAGTGCTTGGCACCCACCGAGACCAGCACCTGCTCGGGCGTGTACTCGAGGTGATTCTCTTTCTTCAGCTTCTCGACGATCGCCGCCTTCAGCTCGGGGATACCACCGGTCGGCGTGTACTTGGTGAAGCCTCCATCGAGCGCGGCCTTGACCGCGTCTTTGATGTGCACCGGCGTATCGAAATCGGGCTCGCCAGTCGCGAAGCTGACCACGTCTTTGCCCTTGGCCGAGAGCGCCTTGGCCTTGGCGTTGAGCGACAGCGTCGGAGACGGTTTGACCGACTTCAATCGGCGAGCAAGCTGCATGAGAATGGGCTCTTTTCGAAAAGGTGAGCGAGTTTAAGGCTTCGAGTACTTGGCCTTGAGCCCGGCGAGCACGCCCGGAGGCACGATGCCTTCGACGTTGCCACCAAACGAGGCGACTTCGCGAACGATGTTCGACGAAATGTAGAAGTAGTCTTCGCCGGTCATCATGAAAACCGTCTCGAGCTCTGGGCTGAGCTTATGGTTCATGTTGGCGAGCTGAAATTCGAACTCGAAGTCGCTGACCGCACGAAGGCCGCGCAACACCACCGTGACCTTGCGCCGCTTGGCGTAGTCGACCAGCAGCCCTTCGAAGTCATCGACCTCGACCCGGGCGTCGTTCTCGACCGCCTCGAGAATGAAGGTTCGGCGCTCCTCCACCGAGAACAGGGGCTGCTTCTTCGGGTTGACCGCGATCGCCACGATCACCTTGTCGAACATCTTCAGCCCGCGCTGAATGAGCGACAAATGACCATTCGTCAGCGGGTCGAAGGAGCCGGGGTAAATGGCGGTGCGAGTCGTCATGGCCGGCAGCCAATTAGGGTCACGGCGCTGACCCGGTCAATCGGAAGATCGAGACCACGGTAGCTCCGAACAGGCGCTCGTCTTCTCGCTGCATGCGGCCCACGACGTCGGGCACTTTCTCTTCTTTGGCGTACTCGATGACGGCCAAAGCGCCCTCGGCCATCACCGTGTCGAGCTTCGAGAGCACCGCCACCGCCGCCTGCTGCTTGTAGGGAGGATCAGAGAAGACCAGGTTGAAGCCCTTCGCGCGGAGCCGGAGGATGGCTTTCATCGCCGGCATCGCCATGATTTCTACTTGCGCGGTAAAGCCCAGTGTTTCCGTGTTGATACGGCAGAGCTCGAGTGCTTCTTTACCGCTGTCAACGAGGACAGCGCGGGTCGCTCCACGAGAGACCGCCTCGAGCCCGAGCGCGCCGGTGCCCGAAAAAAGGTCTAACACTGCGAGCCCTTCACAGGTCTGGCCGAGCACGTTGAAGATGGTCTCACGAACTCTGTCTGCTGTAGGCCGAATAACTTCAGCATCTTGCGGGCCGACAAGCTGCCTGCCCCTGGCTGACCCACCCACGATTCGCATTTCTTTTCGAACCTCGACTATCAATGAAGGGCTGACGCGCTTTCGGACAATGGATATACGGCGTGTCGCGTTTCAAGACGACCTTTGGGAATCAACCTATGGACTTCGAGAGATACCAGAACCTGCACACGATCGTGATGTTGCGCGACGTGCTCCGCAAATGGTGGAGAGCAGAGCTGACCTTCGCCGACCGCAACGGCACCGTGTACGACTGGGCGAAGGGCCAAATCACGCCACCGCCCAACGACTTTTGCCGCCTCGCGCTGTTCTCGAAAGAAGGGTTTCGCCGCTGCACGTCGTCGGTGCGCGTGCTCCACGAGAAGTTCAAGGCCAGCAAGAAGCTGCGCCGAAGCCAGTACCACGAGTGCCATTTGAGCTTCGCCATCATCGGCGCTCCGCTCTACGTCAACGGCGAGTACGAGGGCATGCTGTTCATCGAGGGCTTCGCCCGCTTGCCGGTGACCCAGCGCGAAGGCGACCTGCTGAAGGTGAAGATCGCCGAGCTGAACCAGGGCACCACCGACCTCGATCGCGCGGTCGAGCGCGTACCGGTGATGATCGACGCCGAGCTCGAGCGGGTCTGCGATTTGCTCGAGTTCGGAGCCAACGAGATCGCCAACTACGAGAGCGACATGGCGAAGAAAGACGAGACGATTCAGACCCTCTCGTCAGAGCTCTCAGACAAGTACAAGTTCGAGAACATCATCGGCAAGTCGGGCCCGATGCTCGAGGTGTTTCGGCTGCTCGAGAAGGTCTGTAACTCCGACTCCACCGTGCTCGTCAACGGCGAGTCGGGCACCGGCAAAGAGCTCGTCGCCCGCGCGATTCACTACAACGGCCCGCGCAAAGACAAACCGTTCGTCGTGCAGAACTGCTCCGCCTTCAACGACAACCTGCTCGAGAGCGCGCTGTTCGGCCACACCAAGGGCTCGTTCACCGGCGCGCTGCGCGACAAGAAGGGCCTGTTCGAGGTCGCTGACGGCGGCACCTTCTTTCTCGACGAAGTCGGCGACATGTCGCCCGCGCTGCAGGTGAAGCTGCTGCGGGTGCTGCAAGAGGGCACCTTCACGCCGGTGGGTGGCACGGCGCCCAAGCAGGTCGATGTGCGGGTGATCGCGGCGACGCACAAAGACCTCAGTGAGATGGTCAAGAAGGGCGAGTTTCGCGAAGACCTCTTCTACCGAATCAACGTCATTCGGGTGCAGGTGCCGCCCCTGCGCGAGCGCAAAGACGACCTCGCCGTGCTGATCGACCACTTCATGCGCAAACACCGCCGCGAAGGGCAGAAGGCCAGGGCCCTCGGGGCCGACGCCACAAGCGTGCTCTCGGCCTACCACTGGCCCGGCAACATTCGCGAATTAGAGAATGAAATCGAGCGGTTGCTCGTGCTCGGCGGCGACGTCGAGATCATCCCCGGTGACTTGATTTCGAGCAGAATTCGCGACGGCGTCAACGGCGCGGTCGGTGCCTCGGTGATCGGCTCAGCCCGCATGTCGATGATGCCGATCGGCAAGCTCAACGACGCCGTCGAGCTGCTCGAGCGCGAGATGATTGCACAAGGCCTGCAACGCACGGCGGGCAACAAGAGCCGGCTATCACGTGAGCTGGGCATCAGCCGTTCGAACCTCATTTTGAAGATTCAGAAGTATGGTCTCGAGCGCCCAGGCGAAGAGCCTGGCGACGACCCGGAGATTCATGCGTGAGCTCGCACCAGCAGTCGACGTTCTTCACCGATGACGGAGCTGCCCTTTGGTACGAAGTTCGGGGCACCGGCTCAAAGATGCCCGCGGTGTTGTGCGACGGCCTGGGCTGCGACGGCTTCATCTGGCGCTACTTGAACGAGCCGCTGAGCGCCGACCGCCGCGTTCTTCATTGGAACTACCGGGGCCATGGCAAGTCGGGCGTCGCCAACGACACCACCCGCATCGGCATCGACTACATCTGCGACGACCTCGCCCGCTTGATGGACAAAGAGAAGCTCGAGAAGGGCGTGATCTTCGGCCACTCGATGGGCGTGCAGGTCGCGCTCGAGTTTCATCGGCGCTTTCCTGATCGGGTCACCGGGCTGGTGCTGCTGTGCGGCTCGTACGGCACGCCGCTCGACACCTGGCATGACCATTCGCTGATGCGCTTGGGCTTTCCTTTGCTCAAGAAGATGGTCGAGGCGCAGCCCACCATCGCCAACGCCATCGTGCATGCCGCAGTGAGAACCGAGCTCGCGGTGACCCTCGGCATTCGCACCGAGCTCAACCCCAAGCTGATGAAGCGCATCGATTTCTACCCGTACATGGAGCACCTGGCGCGAATGCACCCGCTGTATTTCATTCGCACCCTCGACTCGCTCAAAGACCACTCCGCGTGGGAGCACCTGCCCGAGGTCGACGTGCCCACGATGGTCGTTGGCGGCGAGATCGACCGCTTCACCCCGGTGTGGCTGAGCCAGCGCATGTCTGAATACATACCCGACGCGGAGTACTTGTATGTGCCCGGCGGCAGTCACACCGCGCCCCTCGAGCGCCCCGAGCTGATCAACGACGCGATCGCGACCTTCTTGAAAAACCGGGTCAGCGCGAAAAAGAAGCTGCGTGCCGTGAAGTCAGCCCAGTGACCTGAAGCCCGCGACCGCCGAGAGCAGCGCGAACGGCATGCCGCCCAGCGACCAGATGAGCCACCGGCGTCGCCACACCCGCGCCTCGGGGCTCAGCGTCTCGAGCGCTGGCAGCTTCAAGTCGAACAACACCTCGACCCAGCGTTCTCGATTCACGGCTCTGGCGAACAGAATTCTCACGACCCACTGCCCGACGAACCACACCGCGAACACGGTGAACCAGGCCATCGCTTAAGCGTGGGTCTCTCTGAGGCCGTCGAGCTCTTTGACCAGCGGCTCGCCGAACACGTGCAACAGCTCGGGCCGGGTCATCTCGTAGATGGTCGGGCCAGCGCCCTTGCACTGCAAGTCGTCGCGAATGTCACTGCTCGGCCGCAACACGCCCTTGTCCCAACACACGGGGAACATCCAACAGACCATCGGTTTGATGTCGTGGTAGTCGCGGCCGGTCGCGAGCGCGAAGGTGTGAATGCCGCAGCCCCGATTCTTGCGATTGAGAAACACGCAGGCGCCGTCGGCCGTCTGGCTGCGAACGAACTTGCCCGTCGGGTACTCGGGGTCTTCGAAGACTTCGGTTTTGAACCACTGTTCCGGTGGGCTTGAAATGAAGGGCGCCAATTCAGCCTTCAACGCCAAAATCCGGTCGCGCTCGCCGATGTTCACGTCGCAGCCGTATTGGCAACAGGAGTCGTTGCAGAACGTGCACTGCATGCAGTGCGCGTAGTAACGCAGCGAAAAGATGTCTGAATCGACCTGTTTCAGCGCGGGGACGGTTCGAAGCGGCAACAACATGCGAGGCCCTCTACCCTCTTCGCTAGGCTTACGTCACGCATTGCGTCAGTAGGCTGTCTTTTATGTGCGAAGTCGCGTAGAGGCGGCCGCGTAATGTTCCCCCGCGAAAAAATTCGAAACGTTGCCATCGTTGCTCACGTCGACCACGGCAAGACCACTCTCGTTGATCACATGCTTCGTCAGGGCGGCGCTTTCCGCTCAAATGAGAACGTCGCCGAGCGCGTGATGGACTCGAACGATCTCGAGCGCGAAAAAGGCATCACCATCATGGCCAAGAACACGGCCATCAACTGGCAGGGCCACTTCGTCAACATCGTCGACACCCCGGGCCACGCCGACTTCGGTGGCGAGGT
>JANLPS010000232.1:0-12401 GCA_031367385.1 Archangium sp.
CCCGGCCACGCCTGCGAGCGGCCGGGGCTCGTTGAAACAAAAACGCGGGCTCAGTGGCCGACGAGCTCGGGCGCGATCGGGAAGTCAATCGCGACCTGCGTGATGTTGTGGAGATAGTTCATGATTGTCTTGTCTCCGACGGCGACGACGAGATCGACGAGCGTACCCTTCGGGTAGCCCGCTGCGTAAAACGCCTCGACCGTCGCGGCCGACGGGCGACCCCGGCTCGCCGTGATCTCCTTGGCGAGACGAACGAGCGCGTCAAGCTTGGGGTCGGTGGCGCGGCCCCCGCGAATTCGCATCACTTCCTCATCGGTGAAGCCGTTCATCTTGCCCAGAACGGTGTGGGCGCTCTGACAGTACCGGCACCCATTCACCTGACTGACGACGAGGTTGACGGCCTCCTTCTCTTTCTTCGACAACGAGGTCTTCCCCGAGCCGAGCGCCAGGTAGGTCGAAAGCGCGGTCTCAGAGTGAGCGAACGCCGCGTAGAGGTTCGGAACGAAGCCAAGGAGCTTCTTGAGGTTGTCGAAGAGGCCCTGGTTCGAGGCCGAGACTTCATCGCGCGAGGGGAGGTTGAACGTTGGCAGTGCGCCGCTCTTGGCGGGCGCGGCATCGATGGTGGAGGCGTTCTCGAGACGGGACATGGGTGCTCCTGGGTGCGGCGGCCGAAGGAGTCGGTCGACGTGCATGAGAAATACCCCCTGGCAACATCGACAACAATGAGTGCGATTGACACTTCACTATTGCGATTGTAGCAATAACAACCATGGACCGATTTCAGGCGATGTCTGCGTTCGTGACGGTGGCCGACCTGAAGGGCTTCGCGGCGGCGGCACGGCGGCTGCGGCTCTCGCCATCGGTCGTGACCCGGCTCGTGGCGGCGCTCGAAGAGCAACTTGGGGCCCGGTTGCTCCAGCGCACCACCCGGTCGGTGACGCTAACCGATGCGGGCGCGCGCTACCTCGAGCGGGCGCGGCGCATTGTTGCCGATGTCGTCGAAGCCGAGGCGAGCGCGCAGGCTGATCGTACTGTGCCCACGGGGCGCTTCGCGGTGGCCGCACCGCTCGTGTTCGGTCGGCTCCACGCCGCGCCGCTCATGTGCCGCTACCTCGCGAGGTACCCTTCGGTGCAAGGCGAGCTCACCCTGGGAGATCGTGCGGTGAACCTGGTCGAGGAGGGTTTAGACACCGCCATTCGAATCGGAAACCTCGTCGACTCAACGCTGGTGATGCGGGTCGTGGGTGCGACGCGTCGCGTGTTCGTGGCAGCGCCGAAGTACCTCGAACGCCACAAGCCCATTCGCCGACCAGACGCCCTGAAAGGGCATCAGTTCATTCATTTCACCGCGCTCAGCGCCGCCCCGCAGTTGACCTTCACGCTTCGAGGGCAAGAGCAGTCGGTGTCGCTGGCCCCCTCGCTCATCACCAACAGCGCAGACGCAGCCATCGGGCATGCCCTGCTCGGCGGAGGCCTCACCATGGCGCTGGGCTACCAGGTGATCGAGGCCGTGCGCGCGAAGCGGCTGCAGGTCGTGCTGGAGGACTTCGAGCCCGCCCCGCTGCCAATTCACGTGCTCTACCCATCGACGAAGCTGCTCTCGGCGAAGGTGCGCGCCTTCGTCGACCTCGTCACCGCCTGCAATTGGCAGTTCGTCGACTTCTGAAAGCTCGCGAGTGAGACGAGCACGGCGAGACTCGACCGGCCCCACCCCAGAACAGCCCCAAACACATCGCCGAAGCCTGCGGTTACGGGCGACCGGTTTGGAGCGCCTCACGGCGAATGGCGCTCTCGATGAGCGAGACCTGCGCAAAGGAGCGGTCGTTGATCGCCTCGGCCAGTTGTTGCCGCAGCGCCTCGAGCGTTGCACCTGGTCGAGGGCTGACGCCGAGCCGCCTGAGCCAGTCGAGCACGAGCCGCTTCGACATCTTCACCGGGAGCGCCACCGCGACATCAGCAACCGTCGCTGTCGCCGTCGCCGTCGCCGAAGAAGCGCCCGTCGTGACGGCTGAAGCGCCCGCCCCACTCGAGCCCACTGCGACTGGTGACGTGGCAGCGGCAGGGGGCGCAACGTGAATCGCCGCCGCCTTTCTCAAGAATTCATCTTCCGAGATGCTCGTGCGCGTGCCCGTCTCGGGGTCGCGCAGGTGCACTCGCCCATTGGAGAACCCCTCGAACGCCACGCAGTGATTGGTCGTGTCGTCGACCACCAAGTCGACCAACACCGGCCGATTCGGAGCCAAGCTCGTGTTCAACGTCTTCAGCGCGGTCGCGGCTTCGTCATCGGTGCTGATTCGGGTCGTTTGGTAGTCCACTCCGAAGAGCTGCGAGAGCGCGGTCTGAATCTGATCTCCATTGAGGCCGCGGTGGGTCTGCCCGTTGCCGCTGCTCTGCATCCTGTTCAAGTCGTACGTCTCCGAACCGTTGGCGAACTCCATCAGCGCACCTTGAAAGACAGCCTCGGTCGGAGAGCGCCTGTCTCGAGCGTCGATGCTGCCCTTGAGGGCACTGCCGGGTTCTGTCTGAAGCACGGCACCGCCGGCCATCTGCACCGAGGTGTCGACCGCGAGGCCGGTCATCAGGCGGGTGTATTCAGCGGGCTGTTTCGAGGCGAGCTCGAACTGCATCGTCGCGGCGGTGCAGGTCGGTGCGTCGCCCTGCCAAATGCGATCAGGCGTCACGACATCGGCGATCACGCCAGCAACGTAGGGCTGAAGGCCACTCTGCTTGGCCATTCGATCGAGCCCGTCGAGCACGGTCGAGCCATCGGTCGCGCGCTTGCTCCACACGTCGCCACACACCTCGCACCCCATCGCCAACATCTGCGCCGCCTCGGGCCCGCAGGTGGCCATGATGTCGACGAACTTGTTTTTCTGATCAGCATCGAGCGCCTGAAACGAAGGGCTCGCAAAGGCATACGTCGCATCGCTGGCTGACGGCGAGTCAGTGCGTAAAAGCGCAGCGATTTGAGTCTTTGCCGTCTCTGACAGCCCCGCGGTCAGGGTGCGCTGGTCGAGCGGCCCAACGAGCTGCAACGTGGGCATGACGGTGGTCGGGCGCATGGCGGTCGTCTGCCCGTCGCCGATCGAGTCATCGTTGGTGCCCTTCTTTTTACCCTGTGTGTCGGCCGAGCGATCGAGGTCGAGCAGCGGTGCCTGTGGGTTGAGCACCATCGGGCTGGCCTTGGCGGCGTCGAATCCGCTCCCGTCGGCGGCCGGAGCACTGGCAGGCGCGGGCTCCTGTTGCGGCGCCGGCGCCTCATCATGCTCGACCTCGGCGACTGCGGGTGCGCTGCCAGTATCGCCAACAGATGAAACGCCCATGGGTGAAGCCTCCCCGGAGTTATCGCGAAATGGCCAGCAATTGGTTGCGCATACACCTACCCACAGCCAGTAATCGCTCGAGTTGCCTCGTTCAGCTCAGCTCGAACGTGGCAATCGGAGCGCCGCATCGATGGCCCGGCCCGCGTCGCGACCATCGGCGAAGGCCCAGACCATCAAGCTCGCTCCGCGAATTGCATCGCCGGCGCAGTGCGGCCCCACGAAGCCACCAAACGCCTCTCGACGCCCTCGAGCCGTGGTCATCAAGCCGAACGAAACACCAAGAACTTCAAAGCGGGCAACCGAGGAGTGGGTATTGCGAGGGTGACGGTGAGCGAGATGTTTTGGTTGGCTGGTGGCCGCCAAAAAGCGCGCCGTCGAGTGCTCGTTGGTGGGCCACGGCGGAGAGTCAGCGCGGCGGTCGAAGCCCGGCGCGCAGCAGATGTACTCGCGCGGCGAGGGTGAGCGGTGGCGCTGGGCAAGAGGCGACTGGGCCGGGGCGCCCGAGCGCGGCGAGTCTTTCTGCGGCCTGTGGTCGCGCACCTGAGCATCGACACGATTGGGCTGTTGGCGACCAAAGATCATTCGCCCGGCCGCCAAGCATCTGCTCAAGAAGCCGTAGAGCTCGAGCCAGCGAGCTGCACCGACGCCGCGCGGCGTCGACGAACGAACAAGAGCACAGCGATGGTGAATGCAGCCAGCGCCACCACCGCGCCGACCCCGGCCAAGATTCGATTGGTATGAGCCTCATCGAGCTCTGCCCTCAACGCTTCGCCATCGTATTTTAGCCCGATGCGCGCCTGCTCGAAGTGGTCGCGGTCGGCTGGCTGAGCAGCCTGGAGCTCGCCGTCTTCTCCGAACTTGGCTGCTTCAAGGGTCGCGCGCTCAACCACCATCTTCGCGTTTATGGAGTCAGAAGAACGTTGATTCTCCTGGGATTTTGTCCACGCCGTGACAGTGAAAGCGACGGCGATGAGGGCGAGAGCGAGAGAGACGATGACGGGGCGCATGCCGTTTCATACCGCAGCTCGTCGAACGGAAGCGACGGGCGAGTCGGTCTTGAACGCCCGCGACTCCGGTTTCGTCTTGGGTACGCTTTTCGAGCGGCCTCGTCGGGCGTCGAGGCGTGCATTCAGGAAAACGCGCGCCACGCCGACAAATCGAGCGCGCCGCCCTCCCCTGCGCCAGCCACACGTCGCCCAGTAAATTGCCCATGCACCACGCGCCCATGTGACCTCAGGTGAGGTCAAGGGCACGCCCGAGAGCACCCGGGCGAGCGCGTCGAACTGGCTCATTGTGCAGGCAGGCCCCCGTGACGTGCCCCGAGTTGTGTACCCGCGGAGCCAGCTCGTTCACGGAGACCTTGACCGCCGCGGCCCCCGACGGCCCGCGACGAGTTCCCAGCCCCGTCGAAAGGCCTCCACGCAACGGCTCTTCTCCTCGACCCGACAGCCCCTTCAGCCCCGCAGGCGGGTCAGCGACCGCTCGATTGCGCCGAGGGTGGCCGAGAGGTCGTTCTTCGAGACCGCGCCCATGTGGCCGACCCGGAAATAGGTGGTCTTCAGGTCGGGGTGCAGCCCCCCGGCGACGGTGACGCCCTCGTCGGCGATGGCTTTGACCAGGCTGGCATCGATGCCCTTCGGGTACAGCAACGCAGACAGGGTGTGGGCGCGCAGCTCGGGGCGGCGAGGCAGGGTCTCGAAGCCCAACCTGGCCCAGCCGGAGTTCATCGTCTCGGCGACGCGCAGGTGGCGCTCGAGTCGAGCGGGCATGGTCTCGGCCACGATCAAGGCCAGGCTGGCATCGAGCGCGGTCACCAGGTTCACCGCCGGAGTCGCGAAGTACGCTGCCTTCTCGGCCTCGTAGGCTTCATGAATCGGCAGCCACTCGGCGAAGTCGCAATACACCGAGGCGACTGGGCTTTTGCGGGCCTTGAACGCGGCCATGGCCCGAGGGCCAACCATCAGCACTGCCAACCCAGGAGGCGCACCGAGGGCTTTTTGTGACGCGGTGAAGGCCACATCGACACCCCAGGTGTCCATCTCGAGGGCTTCTCCGCCGATGCTGCAGACGCCGTCGACGATGACGAGGGCGCCATGCTTTCGACCGAGGGCCGCGAGCTCTTTGACGGGCGCGAGCACGCCGGTCGAGGTGTCGACGTGGGTGATGGTGAGAACTTTGACTCCACCGGTGAGCGCTTGCTCGACCTGGGTCAGCGTCGGCACGTCACCGGGGGCGGCCTTCACCTGCGTCACGGTCGCGCCGTGGCGCTCGAGCATCTTGGCGATGCGATCTGAGAAATACCCGGTGTTCACGACGACGGCGCGGTCACCCGATTCGATCACGTTCGCGACGGCCATCTCCATCGCCAGAGTGCCACTGCCGGCGATGACGAAGGGTTGGCCGGTGGGGGCCATGAACACCCCGCGCAATTGCTTGAGCACCCGTGAGAAAATCTTGATGAACACCGGGTCGACGTGGCTGCGAGGTTTCTCACCGAGGGCACGAAGCACAGCCGGCTCGAGCTCGATCGGCCCGGGGATCATGAGCAAATGGCGTTCGGTGGTCATGCGAGAGGGCAATACCACCCCCGTTCGAAATTACCCCACTCGGGCGATCATGCCCTCGTTCACCCAGCTGGCGATCGCGGTGAACGCCTCAGCCGGTTCGGCGAACGGCTCGCACAAGGTCGGCAAGTCACCGGCCCCGCTCAAGAGTGCCTTGAGCGCACGCGCTTCGGCCTCGCTCACCTCGACATGAAACACCTCGAAACCCCGCCGCCACACGATGGTTCTCCCGGCCAACTGCAGCGACGGAGTCGGCGTCAACCGAACCAGCGCGAACGTCTCTTCGTTGATCACCGCCAGCGCCGAAGCCTCGGCGACCGGCCCGTTCGCGGCCACGAAGGCCTGTGACTCGGCCCACTCCAGCGCCGCGACATCGGCAAGAGCCGGCTCTTCACCGCGAAGAAATTCAGTGAACGCGTGACCCAACTGCCCGAGCGAGAAGTGCTTCGACGGGTGCGCCTTGATGTACTTGGCGACCAGCACTTCGAACGCTTCGTCACCAACGGCGTGCAGCACTTTCACGAAGTCGGCGCGCAAGGTGTCGAGCATTCGAAGCCAGTACATCTCGGCGTACACGCCAACGCGGGTCGAGGGCTGGAGCGCTCCACCGTTGACGACCAACGCCGCCGGCCCGTCGGGGATCTCGTCTGACCCCGCGACCCACTCGAAGAAATCGTTCTGGAGCTGATCGAGCTTCACCCGAGCACCTCGGCCGAGATCTGTTCGGCCTTGCGACTCTCAGCGAGCAGCACGTCGAGCTCGGGCACGCCCTCGTCCCACTCGATTAACGTCGGCACTGCGCCGCCGAATCGCTCGAGCGCGTTACGGTACAGCGACCACACCGCGTCACTCACCTGCCCTTCGTGGGTATCGATGACGATGTTGCCGCGATCTTGATGGCCGGCGAGGTGAAATTGCCCGACCCGGTCGACCGCGATGCCTGCGAGGTAGGCCTGCGGGTCGAAGCCGTGGTTGCGCGCTGAGACGTAGATGTTGTTCACGTCGAGCAAGATGCTGCAGTCGGAGCGCTTCGCGATTTCGCTGATGAACTCCCACTCGGGCATCTCTGACTCGCGAAAGGTCACGTAACTCGACACGTTTTCGAGCATCAGCCGTCGCCCGAGGTACTGCTGCACGGCGTCGACGCGTTGCACGACGTGGTCGATTGCCTCGGCGGTGAACGGCAGCGGCAACAGGTCGTGTGAATAGCGGCCATGTGCGTGGCCCCAGCAGAGGTGATCAGAGACCATCGCGGGCTCGATGGCTTCGATGAGCGCCTTCCACTGTTTCAAGTAGACCTCGTCGAGCGGTTCGACGCTGCCGATGCCGAGCGAGACTCCGTGCAGAACGACGGGTCGATCGCGGCGTACTTTTTCGAGAACGGCGAGGGGGCGACCCCCGACACCCATGAAGTTCTCGGAGATCGCCTCGACCCACGCGACGGGCGGGTTCGAGGTCAAGAATTCGCCGTAGTGCTTCGATCGAAGGCCGACCCCGTGGCCTCGGAGGGGTTCGTGGTTCGACAGGCTCACCATGAGAGTTGCCTTTCAGTGAGCCTGCCGGTGCCCAAAGTTACTTCGCGTCAGCGACGACCGCGCCGCCCTTGGCCTTGCAGTCTTTCTCAGAGAGCTTGATCCACCCCTTGCCCTTGCACTCGTTCTGACCGGCGCAGCCGTGGTTCGCGCCACCGCAGGCGCCCTTGCCTTTGCACTCGTTCACGTTCGCACAGCGAATCTCAGTGCTGGCAGCGGCCTTCGCGTCTTTCATCGGAGCCTTGTCGCCGGCAAACGCCGCACCCGCGAACATCGAGGCAACGGCCGAAGCGAACACAACACCCTTGATGGTTTTGGTCATGATTTCGATTTTCCTGAAGTGTGCCTTGAGAGGCCGATCGGAATTGATGGCGTCTCAGGTCGCCTTCTTACGCAACCCTCATCGAACTGGTTTCACGTTTTCGACACGCGTCTGAAAACTCGACGCATCACGGCATTGCTTTGCGGTACCCCAAACGAGAAGGTGACGGCGAAATACATCACGCCGTAAACCCCTAAAATCGCAATCGAAACCGGTAAGATTGGCAAGTCGGGGGGCGCGAGAAAGAAGCCACCCCACTCCAGCGCGGTGCCGGGTGACGGGCCGAAGTACGCGGCGAGCGCGACCTTGGCCCCCAGCGCCACCGCTGCAGCCAGCACCGCCGAGAACCACAGCCGGCTCAGGTACCCGGCAATCGACGGCACGCCGCCCAGGTGACGCGCGAGGGCTCGCCGCAGCAGCAGCATCTCGAGCCACGCGGTGACCGACGTGGTGACGGTGACGAACACCGCGCCGAGCTCAGCGGGCAACCCGACCTGCCCGGGGAAAATGCGCACCGCGTAGTAGCCCAGCGCGATGCCCAAGGTGACGCGAATCGCGGCGAAGATCAGCGGCGTTCTGGTGTCTTTCAGCGCGTAAAACGCCGACGAGAACAGCCGGCCGCTGGTCTGCGCCATCAGCGCGATGCCAGAGCCGATCAAGATGTACCAGACGTACCGCGAGTCTCTCGCCGTGAACTTGCCCCCTTGCAGCAGGGCCCCCGAGATCAGATCTCCGAGCGCGATGAACGCCACCGCCGAGGGCACCACGAAGAAGCTCATGCGCTCGAGGCCCGCCTTGAGCCGCTCTCGAAGCAACCCATCACGCTCAGCGGCGCTCTTGGTCGCGTCGGCCGACATGTCGGGCAGCTCGGCCGCGGAGATCGACATGCCGAACAAGCTCACCGGCAACAGCGCGATGGTCTGCGAATAGGTCAACGCAGAGACCGCGCGCTCGGTGATCAGCGAGGCATACGCGGTGTCGACCCAGGCACTGATCTGCACCACTCCCCTGGCCGCCACCGCAGGCACGAAGCGCGAGAAAATCGACCGCACCGCGGGCAACGAGAACGACGGAGACGCGCGCAGGCGCCCCAACAACCGCAGCACCGCAGGCAACTGCACGACGAATTGCAGCACGGCTCCGGCGACGGTGGCCCACGCAATTCGAACGATGAGCGTTCGCACCTCGTCGTGCCGAAAAATCGCGACCGCGACGATCACCGCGAGGCTCGAGACCACCGGCGCCGCGTACGAGAGAAAGAAGCGCTTGTGGCTGTTGAGAATGCCCAGGCACCACGCGCTGAGCACCAGCACCCCGGTCGCGGGGAAGATGATTCGCACCAGCTGCACGGTGAGCTCGTACGCCTCGCCGGTGTACCCGGGGGCGATCACCCCGACCAGCATCGGCGCCGCCACCAGCCCGAGCGCGACCAACCCCGCGACGAGCAACGAGAGCAGCCCAAAGACCGCCCCAGCGACGCGCACGGCCTCGTCATCGGCCTGCTTGGCCCGCAACCCCGCGTACACCGGTATGAAAGAGGCGGAGAGCACGCCTTCACCGAGCAGGTTCTGCAAGACATTGGGAATGCGGGTGGCCGCTGAGAAAGCCGCCATCTCGAGGCCGCTGCCGAAGACGTGGGCGAGCAGCTTCTGCCGAACGAGGCCCATCAGCCGCGAGAGCAAGATCCCCGCGGCGACCAACGCGGCATTTCGGCCGCTCTTCGAGCCCTCGGTCGTCACCTGGCGCGCTTGTACAGCGGCAAGCGTGCCAGTCGAAGCTTTGTGCTTAGAACCGCGCCAGCTCCATCATCGGGCCCACCGGCCGGTATTGCTCGACCGAGCGCACGCCGGCAGGCTGGTTGCCCCCACCACCAGGCGCGTTGGGAATTCGGCGCTCGATCTCGTCAATCTGCTCTCCGATGGCGCGACGCTCTGAAATTCGTGCGCCCAGCCAGATACAGCCGACGATGATCATCGCGATCGCGGGGAGCAGCACCGCCAGGCCGAAGACCAAGGCGCCGACCCCATACCCAGCAAGAAAGTACGCGACGCCGAGGTAGGTGAACGGTGCGCCGATGAAGAAGCCCAACCCGGCGCCGACCGCGAGCAAGACGATGGGCCCGACGATGCTGGGGCGGTTGTCACTCAAGCGGCGCGACTCAGCGCGGAGCTGCTCGACCGACCACCCATCGTAATTGCCGGTGGGGACCAGGTTCGCCGCGGAGGGCGGCGGAGACGGCGGCGCCTGCTCGAGCGGAGGCGGTGGCGGCGGAGCGTCATTCTGCGCCACGAGGAAGCCCTTGTGGTGCGCCTCGGTGCCGACCAGCGACGCATCGCGAGCAATCGAGGGGCCGGCATTCAACGCAACGAGAGCCACCAAGACAGTGAACGTCATATCGGTCCATCCTCCACAAAGAGTGGGAGGCATCTAAACCTGAGTCGTTTGTACATCAATAAGGCGTTTTCGATTCGCTACCGCACCCGATCGCCCTCTCGCAGGGTTTGCCCGGCGAAATCGACCGCTGGTGCCGCCACCGGCCAGGTCGAGCCGGCCCAGTACGAATTCGGCAGCTCGGCGTTGATCAACAAGACCGCCTCGTGGCTGCGGTAGGCGTGGGCGAGCGTGTTGGCGAAGCGGTCGACGCAGCGGGGCCAGTGCGACTTGACCAGCCCGCGCCACTCGGCTCCATCGACGGGGGTCAGCTCGGGCAGCGGGTGCCACTTGCGCGAAGGCAGCGCGCCGCGAACCCATTCTTCAGCCTCGAGCAGGCCCTTGCCGCCCAGCATGTGCCCCTGAATCAGCGGCCAATTCGCGTGGGTGACAGCGAAGAGTGGCAGCACCGGCCAGGTCGGGTCTTGCAGCGGCGTCGCGTTGGGAGGAATCGGGAGGAACGGCCCCGGGCCAACGCTTGGGGTGAACGGGTCGACGAGCAGCTCGAGCAACTGCTGCCCGCCCAGCTGATTTCGCGCCAGCTCGAGCACCTCGAGCGGGGTCATGTCTTCAAAGTCGAGCCTCTTGGGCAAGCCGAGCACCACGTCAGCGGTCGGGTCGATCACGTTGGGCAGCTCGCGCCCATCGGCGATGCGAAAACGCAGATCGCGCGCCCATGAGACGTCTTTCGGTTCGGGCAACTCGTAGCGCTCGTCATCATGCTCATTGCGCAGCTTCTCGAGCGCGGTGAGCGACCATTTCTGACCGATCTCGAGGCCCGCCCTGCCCTGCAGAAAAGACAGGTAGCGGTGCGCTGGCACCGTCACGAAGCCCTTCGGAGGCAGCACCGGGGTCTTGGTCTCGGCCAGGGCATGCCACTGGCGAATCTGATCGACGTCGATGTTGACCCGCGCCTGGTTGCGCTCGCGCAGGTAGGCGTTGCGGCGAGAGGCGCAGAACGAACGCATCGGCTCGGCCACTCCGTCTTCGAGAACCGCCCGTAACGCTTGGCGAAATTGCGACAACCGCGCCCGGTCGACCACGAAGGCCATCGTGTGCGGCATCACGTATGGGACATCGAGCTTGTGCAGGAGCATCTACCCGCACGAACCCGCCAAGCCCAAATGTCCCACACATTCGCCGGGGGTGTCTGAAGGCCATGCGCTTCTCGAAGCTTGCAGCTGTGGTGTTCGCCGTGGTGCCCGCCGTCGCCCTCGCCTGCGTCGGCACGCCGTGCAGCGATCCGTGGGTTTTTACGGTCAATGACGGAGGCTCGATCCCCTCCAATGTGCCGGCGTTGATCTTGACCGCGCCGGTCGCGAACTACGGCGGCCCCGACAGCCTCGATGCCGGCATCACGCTGACCCGCGCCGATGGAGGCACCCTCGACATCACCCTCGCCAACGAAGGCAACGGCAAGGTCGTGATCATCAAACCGGTCGCGGCGCTGCCCACGGGCGAGACGTTGCACCTGCACTACCCGACCCTGTGCCATGCCTCGAACAGCCCGCTGTATGACTTGACCTTCACCGCCACTGAGCCCACGACCCTGCCGACCTCGCTGGGCACGCTGACCATCACCGAGCAAGGTCACGGCCCGACCGAGGTCTTCGCGTCGGCGGTCTGCGCCGAGAATGTGCCGGGCGCGTACGCCATCTTCACGTTCAAACCGTCGGCCGAGCTGACCCCCTTTCTTGCGGTCACTGAGCTCAGCCTGCTGGTCGACGGCCAGCGGTGGGCGACCGAGCAAGTCGGAGCGATGAGCGCCGAGGGCACCCTGGCCCCGTTGCCGTCGTACTCGCATCAATACGTCGCCGGCCCTCGGGTGCTGAAGGTCTACGGCGGGTGCCCGGGCGCTCCGGCGAACGTCGGCGTCAGCATCGGTACGCACCAGGTCGAGCTCATCGGCCGCGTGATGGGGTCAGCCCCGCTGTCGATCAAGACCTCGATCACGCTCGACTGTCAGACGGTGATTCCTCCCGTCGAGCCGCCACGGGGCTGCAGCGCGGCACCGGCAGCATTGATGCTGTGGGGCATTGTGGGGCCACTCGCAGCACTGCGGCGTCGCAGGTCGCGCCTGGTTCACTGAAGGCCGGTGTGCGACAAACCGCAATTGCCCCTTTTGAAACTGGTTTTGCTGCGCAGGTGTGATGTTTTCACGCGCCATGAGCGCTCTCTGGCTGGCCCACGCCGCCTACGCCGTGCTGAGTGGCCACAACGGCACCCTGGC
>JANLPS010000234.1:0-3869 GCA_031367385.1 Archangium sp.
CCCAGGTGCTGGGCATGCGGGTCGAGGTCGAGGCTGGGCTGCTCACCGAGCGCATGGTGAGGCCGCTGACCTGCAATCAGGGCAAGGTCGACGCCATTCGGCAGCAGCTCCACCGGGCGCCTGACCTCGCCGTCGGAGACAGCCTGGGAGACCTCGAGATGCTCGAAGCCGCCTCGCTGGCGCTGGTGGTCGGCCGGCATGACAAGCCTGGCGCCGAGCTGCCGAAGCTCGCGGCGTCTCGCGGGTGGCCGGTGCACCTGTTTTGAGAAAGCACCCCCGCTGTGTTCACGGGTAGGCGTTTGGAGCTCGGCAGAACGTTGGCGCGCGACAATGGTACGAAGGGTGCGCGAATGAATGTGGCGTTTCGAACCGGTCTGAAGCTGTGCCTGGCGCTTGGCCTCTGCCTGGGGCAGCCCACCCAGGCGTGGGACAAGCATCAGGTGCTGACCCGAGCGGCGCTGGTGCGTGAACCAGCCCTCGATCGCGAAGTCGACGTGGAGCGCATCGAAGCGTTTCTGACCCACAATTTCGGCGAGCGGTGCACGTGGGACAAAGCGCGAGACACCGTCTTCGACGGCGTGGGGCGCGACTTTCAGCTCTTCTACCAAAGCGACGTGCCTTATTCGTTTCAACCCGAGTGGGAAAAAGCGCTCAACGTTCTGACGCTGTACCCGGAGGCGGCGTTTTCACCGACCGACCCTCAGCGCGTCGGCGGCCGCGCCGCGGCGAGGAGCGTGCTCGCCACCTACTCAGACGAGCCCGACTGGAAGCTCGATGACGACGTCGAGCGCCTGGCCAGCTCGAATGCCTTCGCCGAGGCGAAGTCGGGCACCGCGACTCGCGCGCTCCGCCACTTCTACACGCCGGGCGAAGAGTACATGGGCGTCAACCTCGGCAACGGCCAGGAGACCGACCAACGCATGCGGCTCTACTATGAGCTCGCGCTGGTCGCCTTCGACAGTGGGCACGAATACTGGGGCTACCGGTTCTTGGCCGACGCCGTTCACTACCTGCAAGACATGGCGCAGCCGTTTCACGTGAAGCTCGTCATCAACAGCGACATGCTCGACATGCCGGTCGCGATTCACCGGCTCGCCTGCGACATCGACCGCAACTTGTCGAAGCGTTTTCCTGATTCGGGCGTGGCGCGGTGTGCGCACGATGAGACGCTCTCGAGGCAGATCGTCGATTCGGCGTGGTACGTCGGCACCTACCACGCGCTGTTCGAAGACTTCGCGCTGGCAATGCTCGAGACCAATGCGTTCGCGACCCGTGAAGCGGTGGTGAACGCGGCCTCAGACTTCAAGACGCTGCAGTGGCGCACGGCGGGGGCACCGTGGCTCGACGTGTGTGGCGTCATTCGGCAGGCGCAGGCGCAGATTCTGCCGCTGGCTGACGAGACCGCGATGGAGTCGTTCGAGACCTTCGGGCGAGGGTACGTTCGCAACCGAACTGCGTGCGAAGAGGTCGTCGCGCAGGCGGGCAAGAACTCGTCGCATGGGTATCGAATGGGCGCGAGCTACTACTTGAATGAGACGCCGCCGTTGACCGAGCGGCAGTTTCGGCATCGGGCCCGCCTGATTGAGATGACGCAGTCGCTGCAGCGAGTGGCGTCGGAGTGGACGCGGCAGTTCATCGCCCAAGCGACTGCCCCGAGGTCGGAGGCGCTGCGCGTGGAGATTCAGAAGGTGCGGCAGCGACTCAAGGGGAAGTGTACGGGCGCGGAGATCCGCTCGCGTTGATGGGCCCTTCGACTTCGCTCAGCACGAACGGAGTGACGGTGGTTGGCGCCGGCGTGATTGGGCTCGCCGTCGCGCGGGCGCTCGCACTGCGCGGCTTCGAGACCGTGCTGCTCGAGGCGGAGCGGTCGATCGGCACCGGCACCAGCTCTCGCAACAGCGAGGTCATTCACGCGGGGATTTACTACCCCACCGGTTCGCTCAAGGCCCTCTTGTGCGTTCGAGGCCGGGAGCAGCTGTATTCGTACTGCGAGTCTCGCGGGGTCGAACATCGGCGCTGCGGCAAGCTGATCGTCGCGACCACCGAAGCGCAACGCGATGGGTTGACCTCGCTTCAGGCGCAGGCCGCACGCAATGGCGTCGAGCTGTCGTGGCTCGACCACGCCCAGGTGCACCAGCTCGAGCCGGAGCTGGCAGCGGTCGCTGCGCTCCACTCGCCTTTGACGGGCATCATCGACAGTCACGGCTTGATGCGGTCGCTCCAGAGTGAGCTCGAGGCGCACGGTGGCATGCTCGCGCTCCGGTCACCGGTGATCTCAGCCGAGGCTCGCGGGTCTGTGCACGTGCTGCAGGTCGGCGGCGAGGCTCCGATGGAGCTGGCCACTCGCTGGCTCGTCAACGCCGCGGGGTTGTCAGCACCGGCGCTGGCCGCGCGCGTCGCAGGGTTGTCGTCGAGCCACGTACCAGCGGCGCGCTTCGCGAAGGGCAATTACTTTTCGCTCAGTGGCCGCGCTCCGTTCTCGCACTTGGTGTACCCGGTGCCCGAGGCCGCGGGCCTGGGCGTGCATCTGACGCTCGACCTGGCCGGCCAGGCGCGCTTCGGGCCCGACGTGGAGTGGATTGAGCCCGCCTCACCAGAACAGATTGACTACCGCGTCGACGCCTCGCGTGCCGAGGCCTTCGAAGCCGCGGTTCGCAAATACTGGCCCGGGCTGCCGCCAGGGTCGCTGCACCCGGCCTACAGCGGTGTGCGGCCGAAGCTCGAGTGGCACGGCGCGCCCTTCACCGACTTCGTGCTGCAGGGGCCGGCCGATCACGGCGTGGCGGGTCTGGTGAATCTGTTCGGCATCGAATCACCCGGGCTCACCGCGAGCCTGGCGATCGCAGATGAGGTCGTCGGCCTGCTGGCGTAACGGTGTAGGGTCGGCTCGCCATGGCCACCACGGGTGAAGACTTCGATCGGGGTCGCCGGCTCGGCAAGTATGAGATTTTGACCCGCCTCTCGGTCGGCGGCATGGCCGAGCTGTTCTTGGCCTACCTGCCCGGGCCCGGCGGCTTCAAGAAGTTCGTCGCCCTCAAGCAGATCTTGCCCGACGTGCGGCGCGATGAGTCGTTCGTGAAGATGTTTCTCGACGAGGCCCGCATCACCGCCGCGTTCAGCCACCCGAACATCGCGCAGGTCTTCGATCTCGGTGAAGCCGGGCCCTCCCGCGAGCTCTTTCTCGCGATGGAGCTCGTCGTCGGTCAAAACCTCGCGCAAGTCATCGGCCGCGCGGCGAAGTACCAGCGCTCGATACCCGTCGGCTTCGCGGCCCGGGTGATTCGCGACATCGCGCTCGGCCTTCACTACGCGCATCACTTCGCCGACCCCGCGACCGCGCAAGCGATGCCCGTGGTGCACCGCGATGTCAGCCCGAAGAACATGATGATCACCTACTCGGGCTACGTGAAGATCATCGACTTCGGCATCGCCAAGGCCAAGGGCCGCCTCAACCGAACGCTGATCGGCACGATCAAGGGTACCTCTGGCTACATGTCGCCGGAGCAGGTCACTAACTCGGTGCTCGATGGTCGAACCGACCTGTTCGCCGCGGCGGTGATGTTTCATGAGCTGCTGGCCGGGGGCCGTTTGTTCTCGGCGCCGTCAGACACCGAGATGATGCAGAAGATCGTGCACTTCACGCCGCAGCCACTCGAGACGGTGAACCCAAGGGTGACTCGCGCGCTCGCCCAGGTGGTGGAGCAGGGGCTCGAGAAAGAACCCGATGCGCGCTTTGCTTCAGGCCGAGCGTTCGCCCGCGCGATCGAGACCGCGTGCCCCGAGCTCTTCGACGATGAGCAGGTCGCGCAGCTGATGCGCGAGCTGTTCGAAGACAAAATCGAGCTGACCCGCTCGTTGTTCGAGATGGC
>JANLPS010000239.1:0-5261 GCA_031367385.1 Archangium sp.
AGCGGCCGTGGTTCGACGGGCTCACCATGAGAGGTCAGCGAAGATCGCTGGCGCCCCTGCACCTCCGAGGGCAACATGCCCGCCATGACAACTCGAATCGGTGCGCTCGCCGGGTGCTTGGCCCTCTTCGTGTTGGTCTCCTGTGGGCCTTCGACCCCTCCGCAGGTCAGTTGCAAGACCCCGTTCAAGGCTTGCGGCAATGCCTGTGTGACCCTCGACGATGACCCGCTCAACTGCGGCGCGTGCGGCACCGCCTGCGGAGACGGCAAGTCTTGCGTCAAGGGCGCATGTTACGCCAACGACTGCGCCGGCACCGATTGCAGCGCCTCTCAGGTCTGCCCGGCCGACCGCTGCACCGACAAGAGCTGCCTCGGCGTCGCCTGCCCCTCCGACCAAGGGTGCTTGAACGGCGCCTGCGTTCAAACGGCCTGCGCCACCCACTCGTGCACCGTCGGGCTGCTCTGCGTCAACGGCAGCTGCGACGACGTCGCGTGTTACGGCGTCGTCTGCCCGGGCGGAGGCATCTGCAAACTCGGCGCGTGCGTCTCGTCGAGCTGCACCGACGGCGTGATCGGCGCAGATGAGAGCGACATCGACTGCGGCGGTGCCTGCCCCGACTGCGGCCTCGGCAAGACCTGCAACGCCGCCACCGACTGCGCTTCGGCCTCGTGCGCTTCAGGCAAGTGCACCACCGCCGCCACCTGCAGCAACGCGGTCAAAGATGGCCTCGAGAGCGACGTCGACTGTGGTGGCGGCTGCCGCCCCTGCCCCGACGGCAAAGCCTGCGGCGTCAAGACCGACTGTTTCTCAGCAGAGTGCACCTCAGGCCGTTGCACCTCGTCGGCTCAATGCGCCGACGGCATCAAGAACAACACCGAGACCGACATCGACTGCGGCGGCTCCTGCCCCACCAAGTGCAGCGCTGGCGGCGGCTGCCTGGGCAACCCCGATTGCGCGAGCAACGCCTGCGCGTCGAACGTCTGCGCCCAAGCGCCCACCTGCACCGACGGCGTCAAGAACGGCCTCGAGACCGACATCGACTGCGGCGGGCCCTCGTGCTTGCGCAAGTGCAACGACGCCGGTGGCTGCGGCAAGGGCACCGACTGCGTCTCGGGCACCTGCAGCGCGGGCGGCATGTGCTCGACGCCCAGCTGCACCGACGGGGTCAAGAACGGCACCGAAGCCGACGTCGACTGCGGCCGCAATTGCCCGCTCAAGTGCGCCGGTGGTTCTCACTGCGGCGCCGCGCTCGATTGCGCAGACGGCATTTGCAACACCATGACGTGCCAGCAACCCACCTGCACCGACACGGTCGCCAACGGCGCCGAGAGCGACGTCGACTGCGGCGGCAGCTGCCCCGACAAGTGCCCGCTCGACAAGAAGTGCAAGGGCAACGGCGACTGCGCCTCGAACCAGTGCAACAACGGCCTCTGCATCTCCGCCAGCCAATGCATGGACCTGGTGAAGAACGGCACCGAGACCGACATCGACTGCGGCGGGGGCTGCCCGGCCAAGTGCGGCGGCGGCAAGAGCTGCTCGATCAACGGCGATTGCGCCGGTGGCGCTTGCACCTCGTCGATCTGCGCGCAGCCGGCAACCTGCTCCGACACGGTCAAGAACGGCCTCGAGACCAGCATCGACTGCGGTGGGCCGGTTTGCATCGCGCGCTGCGCTGACAGCGGCGGGTGCGCGGTCAACGGTGACTGCCAGTCGGGGCGCTGCGGCAGCACCATGACTTGCGCCGCGCCCAGCTGCACCGACGGAGCGAAGAACAGCACCGAGGCCGACGTCGATTGCGGCGGCCCCTGCACCACCAAGTGCACCACCAACAAGCACTGCAACGCCCCGACCGACTGCATCGACAAGGTCTGCACCAACAGCGTCTGCCAGCCTCCGGTCTGCACCGACATGGTCGGCAATGGCACCGAGAGCGACATCGACTGCGGTGGCTCGTGCCCGAAGAAATGCGCGTATCAGCAACGCTGTCTGGCTGGCACCGACTGCAAATCGGGGTTCTGCGTCGCGGGCCGTTGCTCGGCTGACCCGAGCTGCTCCGATGGCCTGCAGAATCAAGACGAAGTCGGCGTCGATTGTGGCGGCGCCATCTGCCCGGCGTGCGGCTTGGGCAGCACCTGCAATGTCACCACCGATTGCCTGAGCCTGTTCTGCGGTGGCACGCCGACCAAGAAGTGCGACACAGGCTTCGTGACGCCCGGCCCGTCACAGGCGAGCTCCGGGTACTACCGATTGCAAGCCGCGAAGCTCAATGCCGACGCCTTCTTCGACCTCCTGAGCCCGGTGAACAACCGCAGCGACATCGTCATCGCCACTGGCAACGTCAACGGCACCTTCTCGGCCTTCACCGCGCTTGGTCTGGGCACGTCGATGCTTGATTTCGTCGCCATCGACTTCACCGGAGACGGGAAGACCGACATCGTCGGCGTCAACTCGAGCGACGTGTTGCTGGTGAAGGGCAACGGCAACGGCACCTTTCAATCGCCCGTCGCGACGGCGTTCGACCCCGCGCACTCTTCGGGTTCAGTGGCGCTTGGCACCGGCGACTTGAACGGTGACGGCAAGCCTGACCTGGTGCTCGCGACGACGGGCACCTATCGCGCGTTCTACGCACTGCTTGGAGACGGCGCAGGTGGCTTCACCACCACGACGAACTTGGTGCTCACCGGTTCGGTCGGGTTCACTCGAGTGGCCGTCGCCGACATCAGTGGAGACGGCAAGCTCGACGTGCTGGTCGGCACCACCGGAGGCACCATGCTCGAGCTGATCGGCGACGGCGCGGGTCACTTGGTGAACACGCCGACCCCGTTGTCGGTCAGCGGAGGTGGCGGTATCGGCGACATCACCACCGGCGACTTGAATGGCGACGGCAAGGTCGACATCGCGGCGACCTGCTCGGCGAACGGCGTTTGCGTGCTGTTCGGCACGGGGGTCGGCGGCTTCGCGACCTCGGTGCTGATCTCACTGCCGACGCAGCCCAACTCCGTCACGATTGGCGACATCAACAGCGACGGTAAGAACGACCTCGAACTGTCGACCTGCGGCGGCATGTACTTTCGCATCGGAGACGGCACCGGTGGCTTCTCGAACTCAGGGCCGGTGTCGTTCGCTTCGAACGGCTGCTTCGCCCACCTGATGATGGACTTCAACCTCGATGGGTTGCCCGACATCGCCGGCGAGACCGGCTCGAACTTCTCGGTGCTGTACCGCCAGTAACCGGCCGCGCCTCGAGGCCTGAGCGTACGCGCTGCTGCCCCCGCCGCGAACGGGGCGTTTCGTTACGCACGGGCCGGGCGAGACATGATTAAACCGTGGGCTCCCGATGCCCCCGAACGACGTCAAAGCAGGGTCGCCGAGCCCGCTGTTCTGGCAGGTGCGCATCTTCTCACTGCTGTGGCTGGCCTACGCCTCGTACTACCTGTGCCGGCTCAACTTCTCGGCCGCGCAGCCGGCGATCCTCAAAGACTTCCCCGATTGGACTGACGCAAAGATCGGCCTGATCCCCTCCGTCTATGCGGCGGCGTACGCGTTGGGCCAATTCGTCAACGGGCAGCTCGCGGTGCGGTTCGGCGCGCGTCGCATGATGACGGTGGCGATGGTGTGCGCGGGCCTCGCCAACCTCGCGTTCTCGCAGGTGTCGTCGTACGCGATGATGCTCGTGCTCTGGGGGCTCAACGGGTGGGCGCAGTCGGCTGGCTGGTCGCTCGCGGTAGGCACGATGGCGGCGTGGACTCCATCGAAGCGGCGCGGCTTCGTGATTGGGCTGCTCGCCACCTGCTACATGTTCGGCAACGTCTTCGCCTGGCTACTCGCGGGCGCGCTGTCGAACCGCTACGGGTGGCGCACCGTGTTCGCGGTGCCCGGGTTGGTGCTGTTGCCGATGGCGGCGCTCTTCGCTGTGCTGGTTCGAAACCGGCCTGAAGACGTCGGGCTGCCGAGCATGAGCGAAGGCGCTGCGCAGAGTGGCCCGGGCTCAACCGAAGCATTCGAGCGCCTCAGCGCGGGCCAGGTGCTGCGCATGACGCTCTCGAACCGCGTGCTCTGGGTGTTGTCGATCGCCTTCTTCTGCTCGAACGCCGTGCGCTACGCCTTCATGAACTGGTCGATTCAATACATCTCGCGCTTTCACGGAGAGCCGCTCGCGAACAGCACCTTCAAGGCCGTGGCGCTGCCGCTCTTCGGCACCGTGGCGGCCGTTGGCGCAGGGTGGGCCTCCGATGCGCTGTTCGGTGGCCGCCGGGCGCCGTTGAGCGCGATCATGTTGTTCGGGCTCTCGCTGTTGTGCGTCGGCTTCGCGATGGTGCCGCGCGGGCACGTGACCCTGGCGATGGCGCTGCTTGGGCTTGCCGGGTTTCTGCTCTACGGCCCCGACATGCTGATGAGCGGAGCGGCGACCGTCGACTTCAGCCACCCTCGCGCGGCCTCGGCTGCCACCGGGTTGACCATGAGCGCTGGAGCGCTCGGCTCGGTGTTCTCTGGCGCTGGCATCGGGTGGGTGCTCGACCGCGCGAATGGCGAATGGTCGGTCGCGTTCTACGTGCTCGCGGGCCTGGCCCTGGTGCCCGCCCTGATGATGGCTTCATTGTGGAATGCGAAGCCCAAGGCCGCCGCCTGACCCGACGTCAAAAAAAGAGAGCGCCATGAATCACTCTGATTGGCTCGCACCGTTTCCGCCGCAGTTTCGCCAGGCTGTCAGCGAGCAGCTCGCCTCGGGCGAGCCCAAGAAGCTCGCGTGCTTCGACGCCGACGGCACGCTCTGGCACGAAGACCTGGGCGAGGCCCTCTTTCGCTGGCTGGTCGCGGGAGACCTGCTGCCGGCCCTGGGCTCGGCCCCTGACCCGTTCGAGGTGTGGCGCGAGTACGAGTCGCGTGTCGCGAAGAGTCGGGTCGACGGCTACGCGTGGGCAGTGCAGTGCATGGCCGGCGTGAAGCAGGCCGACCTGATGAAGTGGTGCCGGCAGCTGGCGATCGCGTGGCCGAATTACCGGCCCGAGATGGCGGGCCTCGTGAAGGGGCTTCGCGGGGCGGGGTACGAGGTGTGGTTGGTTTCGGCCAGCAATGGGTGGGTCATCGAGGCGGCCGCGCCGATGGTGGGTGCCGCGCCTACCCAGGTGCTGGGCATGCGGGTCGAAGTCGAGGCTGGGCTGCTCACCGAGCGCATGGTGAGGCCGCTGACCTGCAATCAGGGCAAGGTCGACGCCATTCGGCAGCAGCTCCACCGGGCGCCTGACCTCGCCGTCGGAGAC
>JANLPS010000274.1:0-5458 GCA_031367385.1 Archangium sp.
TCGACCCCGCGGCCGTTCACCGTCAGGTGAGCCGTAACTCGCGTTGAGTCGGGGACGCCCCTCACCAACACCGGACCCTGAGCTGAAAGCGCAAGCACCAGCGTCTCGTTTCCCCCATCGACGAGAGCGGCGTTGCCGGCATCGATCAGCTCAATTCCCGCGTCGATCATGTCAACATGAGCATCAGCGGCGTCGGGGGGAACGGAGGCGTCGATTCTGTTCACGCCCTGCGCAAGACCGCATGCGCAGAGAACCAAGCTCAAACCGACTGCAGCCACTTTGACCATGCGCACCCCGCCCAAGCGTCAAATCACCACGTTGAGGGGCCAGACGAAACAGTTTCGGCACCGCGACCAATCTGTCATTACTTGCTGGCACGGTGCGGCGCCCCCGTCATAGGGTCTCGCTCGGCACTGACTTTGGTGCCTGAAAACGGGGATGTATGCGACTCGGGGTTCTTACCGGAGGCGGCGACTGCCCAGGCCTCAACGCGGTGCTGCGGGGGTTGGTGCGCCGCGGCGTGCTCGAGTTCGGGCACGAGTTCGTCGGCATTCTCAACGGCTATGAGGGCCTGATCGAGCCCGACATGGCCATCCCGCTCCCGCTTGACATGGTCAGCGGCATCTTGCCCAAGGGCGGCACGATCATCGGCACCTCGAACAAGGCCAACCCCTTTCAGTACGCGGTTCGCGAAGGCACCCGCATGGTCGAGAAAGATCTCTCAGACCGGGCCGTGGCCCGGTATCGCGAGCTCAATCTCGACGGCCTGATCATCATCGGCGGAGACGGCACCCTCTCGATCGGTCACCGCCTCGGTCATAAGGGCATCAAGGTGGTCGGGTGCCCGAAGACCATCGACAACGATCTCTCTGGCTCAGACCAGACCTTCGGCTTCGACACCGCTGTCGGCATCATCACCGAGGCGATCGACCGGCTGCACACGACCGCTGAAGCGCACCAGCGGGTGATGGTCGTCGAGCTGATGGGTCGCAACGCCGGCTTTCTCACGCTCGAAGGGGGCATGGCGGGCGGCGCAGATGCGATCTTGATCCCCGAGATTCCCTACCACGTCGAATCGGTCGTGAAGATGATCAAGAAGCGCGTGGCCCTCAAGAAGCGCTTCTCGATCGTCGCGATCTCAGAGGGCGCTTTCCCCGCCGGGGGGCGCCAGGCAGTCATCTCGAAGGCCGAAGACATTCCCGGGCGCGGCGTCGTTCGGTTGGGCGGTGCGGGCGTGGTGTTCGCTGACCTGCTCGCTCCGCATGTCGAGGCCGAGATTCGCGTCACTGTCTTGGGTCACCTGCAGCGCGGCGGCAGCCCCAGCGCGTACGATCGGGTGCTCGCCACCATGTACGGCTCGATGGTGCTCGACCTGGTGCGCGACAATAAATGGGACCACATGGTCTGTCTGCGCGAGGGCAAGATCACCTTCACCTCGCTGGCCGAGTCGCGAAAAGATCGAAACGTCGACGTTCTGGGAGACAAGGTTCGCATGGCGAAGGCCATGGGCATCTGTTTCGGTGACTGATGTCTCTGGTAGGCCGGCACATCGGGAGGTACCGGATTCTCGAACAGCTCGGCCAGGGCGGCATGAGCGTTGTCTACAAAGGCCTTGATACGACGCTCGATCGCGAGGTCGCGGTGAAGGTGCTGCACCCTCACCTCGCGACGAAACCCGAGTCTCGAAAGCGCCTCGAACGAGAGGCCAAAGCCGTCGCCCGGCTGCACCACCTCAACATTCTCGAAGTGTTCGACTTCGCCGCTGAAGGCTCGGCCGAGGCGTACATCGTCACCGAGTTCATTCGCGGCAAAACGCTGCGGCAATTTCTGAACGAAGAATCATTTCAACCCCCCGAGATCGCCGCGATGGTGCTCTACGAGATCGCCAGCGCGCTCTCGCACGCGCACGATCAGGGCGTCATTCACCGCGACTTGAAGCCCGAGAACATCATGGTGCGCGACGACGGCGTGCTCAAGCTGATGGACTTCGGCATCGCCAAGATCCTCGATCGCGACGAGAAGATGACGATGACGGGGGCGCTGGTGGGGTCGCCCGCGCACATGGCTCCCGAGATCATCGAGGGTGAAGAGGCCGGCGCCGAGGCCGATATTTTTTCGCTCGGCACGATGCTGTACCTGTTCGCCACCGGGAAGTTGCCGTTCACCGCCGCCAACACCACCGCGACGCTGCGGCGGGTGCTCGACTGCCACTACGACGACCCACGGCAGGTGATGCCTACGGTGTCTGACGAGCTGGCCGAGATCATCGCGACCTGTCTGCAGCGCAACCCGAGCAATCGGTACCCCAGCGCGGCAAAACTGCGTGACGCGCTGGGTGCTCACCTGGCCGGCGTCGGCATCACCCGCGCCCACGAAGAGCTGCCCCGGTTTTTTCTCGCACCGCGAGACTACCGAAAAGAGATCGTGATTCGGGTGACCGACGCCCTGCTGGCGCAGGCCGAACGCTTGTTGACCGAGAAGAAATCGGCCAAGGCCCTCGCAGCGCTCAACCAGGTGCTGGCGCATGACCCGACCAACGCGAAGGCGGAGTCGCTCCTCGGCGCGATGAAGGCCCGCACCGCGCGTGAGCACCGGGCCAAGCGTCTGATTCGGGCAGCGGTGGGCGTGGGAGCGGGCTTCATTCTGGTGATGAGCGCTGGCGCCGGGTATCGGGTCGCGACGCGGGCGCCTGACTACCAACCCGAGCTCAGCTTTGGCCCAGCCGATGTCACTCTGGCTGGCGTTCAATGGGCCCGTGCGCCGGTCGCCGCGCTCGAGCCACCGGCACCCGTGCCCGCGGTGACTGACAAGCCCGCGGTGATGAAGGTCGCGGCCCCCGCTCCGGCTCCGTTGGTTGACGTGCAGGTCTTGGTGCGCCCCTTCGGGTACGTGTCAGTCGACCACGGCGCCCCCTCGGGTGATGCGCTCGCGGTTCACCACTTGAAGGTCGCGCCCGGGCAGCACGACTTCACCGTGACCTGTGATGCGTGTGAGCCCGCGGGCATCACCCGAGCCGAGCGCATCATGGCGGGGCGCGAGGCGATCACCTTTGCCGCGCCGCTCAAGCCATCGACCGTGAGCTTCGAGGGTTTTCCTCCTGAGGCCCAGGTTCGCGTTGGCGGTGAGCAACGCAACGCCGCTGAGACCAAGGTCAAACCCTTTCGCATCGTGCCCCCACCCGAGGGGTCGAGAGAGATGCGGCACCAGATTCGCTATGAAGTCATCTTGGGCGGCAAGACCATCGACAGCGGCGACCGGGCGATTGAGCCTGGCCGGTCAGTGGTGATTGAGCGAAAGGCGGGCCCGTGAGGCGCTGGGGGCTGTTGCTCACGCTGCTGCTCGTGCCGTCGGTGGCCCTGGCCCAGGTGGTGCCGGAGCGCGAGCTCGAGATCGCCAAAGCGCTGTTCGACACCGGCAACTACAAAGAGGCGCTCAAGCGAGCCCGCGACGCGATGGCGGCTGCAAACTTCAGCGACACCCAGCGCATCGAGCTGCACCGAATCGCGGCGCTCTCGGCCTTCAACACCGCAGACCCCGAGGGCGCGCAGCGGCATTTCTTGCTCTTGCTGCAGCTCAACCCCGACTACGTGCTCGACCCGTTCGCGGCGCCTCCTCCGGCGATCAAGCTGTTCGAGCGTGTACGCAAAGAGAACTTCGATGCCTTGAACCTGGTGCGGCAGCAGATGGCCCTCAGGGCCGCCCAAGAGAAGCGAGAGACCGAAGAGCGGGAGCGGCAACGCGTCGAGCAAGAGAACGCCCGCCGCAAGGTCGAAGCGCTGACCCAGACGGTGACGGTGCGGGTGATCGAGAAGCGCTCGTTCTTGTTGAACTTCGTGCCCTTTGGCGTGGGGCAATTTCAGCAGGGCCGCGTCGAGTGGGGCATCACCCTCGCGGTGTTCGAGGCGGTCACCGCGCTGACCAGCTTGATCAGCTACTTCGCGATCGAAGGGCTCTACGTCGACAGCACCATCGTCACTCTGCACAACGTCGTCACCTCGAGCGGCAAGACCGACTACGACGTTCGGGCCCGCGTCATACCCGCAATTTCAAAGGGCCAGGCAGACGTGTGGAAGACGCTCAAGCTCTCGACCGGCATCGCGTTCTACGTGCTGTGGGCCTTCGGCGTTGGCGACGCGATGTGGCATCACAAGGCCGAGATCGTCACCGAGCACCAAGAGACGCTGCCAGCAGCGAAAATTTCGATTTACCCCACGCAAGGCGGTCTGGGCGCGGGGCTGACGGTTACTTTCTAGAAAGCAGCAAAGAGGAGCATCTATGGCCAGCCTCACCATTCGCACGCCAGACGGGAAGACGCGCAACGTCAACCTGCTCAAGCGCCTCACCAGCCTCGGCAAGGGCACCGACAACGACATCGTGCTCGACGACACCGAGGTGCCTGAGATGGCCTTCGCGATCATGTTCGACGGCACCGGGTGGAAGGTGGGCGGCGAGACGCTCTTTTGGGTCAACGGCAAGAAGACCGACGAGGAGGCGCTGACGGCGAACGACGTGGTCAAGGTCGGCACGACCGAGCTGACCTTCTCGCTGGTCGACGTGGCGGCGGCGCAACCCGCCCTGGCCACCCGGTTCGCGCGCAACGACTCGCAGAACCCCGACGCCTCGACCCAGGAGCAACCCGGCATACCCGGCCGCGAGTTGGCGGCGCTGCGCAAGCTGACGATGTTCAGCGAGCGGCTGCTGACCAGCTACTCGATCGAGACGATTCTCGAGATCTTGATGGACGAGTGCATCGAGGTCACCCGCGCCGACAAGGGCTTCTTGATCTTGATGGAGTCGAATCAGCTGCGGATCAAGGTCGCTCGCAACCTGCAGCGCGAGACGATTGAAGACGCGATCGAGCGGGTCTCTGACTCAATCGTGGCCAAGGTGGTGAAGTCGCAGAGAGCGCTGATTATCAGCGACGCGCTCGATGACCCGGAGTTCAACGCGTCTGAATCGGTGGTAAACCTGAAGTTGCTCTCGGTGATGTGCGCTCCGCTGATGCACAAGGGCGAGCTGTTCGGGCTGATCTACCTGGGCAACGACCGCCTGGTGAATCGCTTCGACAAGAAGTCGCTCGACACCCTGACCATCTTCGCCGCGCAGGCCGCGTTGCTGCTGCAGAACGCGCTGCTGGTCAACGAGCTCAAGCTCGAGAACACCGAGCTGAAGAACCGCCTCGAAGAGCACACCTATGGCGACATCATCGGTGCCTGCCAGGGCATGAAAGACGTCTACAAACGCATCGACAAGATCGCGCCCACCGACATTTCGGTGCTGATCATCGGTGAGACCGGCACCGGCAAGGAGCTCATCGCCCGCGAGATTCACCGGCACAGCCCGCGGGTCAAAGGGCCGTTCATCTCGATCAACTGCGGAGCGATACCCGAGAACCTGCTGGAGTCTGAGCTGTTCGGGCACGTCAAAGGCGCCTTCACCGGTGCGGTGGCGACCAAGC
>JANLPS010000351.1:0-10392 GCA_031367385.1 Archangium sp.
GATCTCATTGCTTCATTTTTCTCGGCCGCCAGGCGTTGCTGAAATCGAACGTGCACCCTCAGCTCTGTCTCGCCGCATCTTATGTGGGTCTTGGGCCGACAACCCCTTGATGCGGATCTCGTTCAAGACAAAAGGCGTGCCGTTCTCGAAGGTTACCGCCGCAGGGCAGCCGTTCTACACGAGCGCGACGTCGTCTCGGCAGCTTGGGCCGAACCTCGGCCTCTTTCGCGATTCAGTCGATGGGTACCGCTCTCCGTTGGGCGCCTTGGGCTCTGGCTCGGCGGTCGAGGGCATCGGCATCACCACCACCACGGGGCCGTCATCGGTCATTGCCCGAGCCGCCGAGAGCGCGGAGTGGATGAACCGCGACCGCTCACGCGACACCGACGTGTTCAGCAACCCACGTTCGCCACTCAGTGAGGCCGGCGCGCTCAACAAGGCATCGTACGACGCCGCGATGGCGCCGATCTTGGCTCCGATGGCGTTCGACTTCTTCTTCGGAGGCGCTGAAATCGTCGCGCGAACCAAGCAGCTCGAGGCCGGCGGGAGCATCGGCATCGCTGGCCGTGGTGGCATCAACAACAACGCGGGGTGGGCCGGCCTCCTCGGGCCCAACGGCGGCTACGCGACCAGAGACCTCACCGTCAACGCGAACGGCGACTACGTGAACTCGAAGGGCGTCATCGTCACAGAGATCAAGAACGTCGCGTGGACCAAAGACAGCTCGCGCACCCTGCGACTGGTCGAGAAGTACACGCCTGAGCGCGCGGCCGAGCTGTCGAAGCAAGACAAGCTCGACGCATCATGGATGGTGGACGCGCCGTTGGCTCGCGCTGGCGACACGCAGACCTTTCGGTTCAACGTGCCCGCAGGCGAGTTCTTGAACGTGGTGGTCAAGCCCGCCGACCAAGACTCCGCGACCTTGCTCCGCCCGAGCGACTTCGATCTCGAGATTCTCGACCGCAAGGGCAACGTGCTCGCCAACTCAATCGAGCGAAACGCGATTGACTGGTTGCAGCTCTACAGCGAAGCACCGCAGAAGCTGCAGGTTCGCGTTCGCCTGGTCAACCCGTCAGCAACCCACGCCGGTCGCCCGTCGATGTACCGCTTGATCATCGACACGCCGACCGACGCCGTGAAGCCCGACCCGAAGGTTGCTGGGGCGCAGCAGCTGCCCTTGGGCACCATCGCCGTCGAGCAGTAAACCGCGCTACTTCGCGCTCGCTTCGCCGCCCCACGCGGCAGGCTCACTGGCTTTGGCGCGAACTGACTGGCTCGCCGCGTAGACGACCCGTCGCGCGCGGTTGTGATTGCCCATGGGCTTGTGCGCGGCGATGGCATGCCACGGGGTGAAAACGAGACCGTCACAGAACGCAGCAGGCGCCAGCTCCTGCGCTGGCATCACGATGTCGGCGACGGGCACGGGTACTGAAAACGTCTCGTCCCAGGTGACGGAGGCGTTCTCGATGGGTGTCTCTTCAGCGTCGACCTGAAACTGCACGAAGAAGCGGAAGCAGGTCTCGCCCTTTGCCGCGGCCGCGAGGTCTTCGCGGAGGTAGCTTGGGCTCTCTTTCGAAGGCGCCCGGTTGAGCGTCGAGTCACACGGGCGCGCGAGGTACTTGATCGCCTGGTGCGCTCCGAGGTGGTACGGGCCGCCGCTCCAGTAGGTCGCGGTCAGCGCGCTGTTGATTGGCCCGGTCTTGTAGAGCGCTTTGCCGGTGCGGGGGTGGCCGATGAGAAAAAACAGGCCAGCGAGGCGGCCCTTGGTGTTCGCATGGGCGAATTGCATGAACTCCGTCGCGTCTTGACCGACCGGCACCGGGCTGTTCGTCATCAAGAAGTCTTGGGTCGACTGCTCGTCGTCGAGGTATTTTTTGCCCGCCACGCCGATCGCCTTCACTGCCATGCCGCGGGCGTCGAGCTCGCTGTCTTCCTGCTTCCAACCGACGCCGTTCGAGAAGCGCACCCACACCGGTATCGACGCGGCACCTTCGGCAAACAGGCCGAAGCGAGCACGCTCCGGGCGACTGGCGAGCGGCCGTAGCTCACCGTGCAGGCACCCGTGTGACTTGGCGTGAAAGCCGCGAAAGACCTCGGTGCCCTTGGTGGTCGCCACTTGTTGCTGCAGCGCCTGCATTTGCTGGCCGAAGTCGGTGAACAGCGCGCGCTCGGCCTCTGCGTTGCCGCCCAAGAAGTATTCGGTGTTCAGCGCGGGCACGCCGTCGACTGGAGCGTCTTTGGGAGGCAGTGGCTCGGCGTTGGGGTCGATCGCCGCCAGCGAGTGCTGGAGGGCCTCTGTGCGCTGGGCTTCGGTGAGGCGCGCGCAGGAGACGGCGAAGAGTGACGCAATGAGAAGGAGTCGTAGAGGAGACATGGCACCTGGGGGCAGAAGCTGACTCCTATCTTACTGAAGCAATTGAAGAACCAATCGCGAATGTTGATCGTTGTGGCCCGCGCACTGAAGCCCTCGTAAGCGCGCGCGATGCGACTCCTCGCTTGCCTCGTCGTAGCGCTCATGGGTTCACGGGCCTTCGGTCAACGCGGTTGCTGCTTCAGGGCCGGTTCTGAGCGGGTCGCAGCGCCAGCGCCTTCGCCTTGTCGGCCCGCTTGGCTGAGAGCTCGACGCCGATGGCATGAAGCCCATTCGAATTGGCCACCGCCAGCATGGTGCCCAGGCCGCAGAACGGGTCGACCACGGTGTCGCAGTCAGTGTGGGTCTTCAAGAAGTGCGCGACCGCCTCGCACGCCTCGACGCCCATCGCGCGGGCCCAGGTCATCTCGCCCAGCCGCGGCAGCACGTCGGCTGACGACTGGCCTTTCTCGAGCCGCTTGGCCTTCGAAAAGCACATCAAATGCGCGTACGAAGGCCGGCCGAAGGTGATGAGGCCCGCGGGGGCGCGGCAGACGATCTTGTGCCAGAGCAACGAGACTCCGGCCTTTTCTGCGCCGAGCGAGACCAAAAAGCCCTTGTCGACCCAGGTACCCTCGCGCTTGACGTCGGTCTGAAAGAACACCGCGACCGAGTCAGGTGCGACTGAGCTGCAGATGAGCGCCGAGGTGTCGATGAACCAGCGGCGCCAACCGTCGAAGCCCAGGGCCGGTATCTCAGAGCTGTCGGGCAGCGAGGTGACGATGGCGGCCTTCGGCGGGAGCGGGTTGGACTTGAGCCAAGCCACCCCATCGGTGCAGTGAACGGTACGGGTTGGCGCGGTGCTCACGGTAGGGTGCACCGTGTCATGAAGCGCGACGCCTCGCTGCAGCAAGTCCTCGAGAACCCCGACGATGACCAGCTTCGCCTGGTGTACGCCGACGCGTTGAGCGAACGCGGTGATGCGCGGGGCGAGCTCATCGCGGTGCAGTGTGCTCTTGCGGCGCGGCCCGATGATGAGGGGCTGCGCGCGAGAGAAGCAGAGCTGCTGCAGAGGCATCGCGGCGAGTGGTTCGGGCCGCTCGAGGCCTACCTGCGCGAACGCAACCCCGAGGAGGCCGTGGGGTACGTCGTGCGGCGCGGCTTCGTCGAGCACGTTCGCGTTCGGCTGAGCGGCCAACGCGGAGAGGTCGACGAGCTGTTCAAGCTGGTGCCTTCGCTGCGCTCGCTCGAGGTGAACGGCGAAGGCCTGACCGCCTCGAAGGCGCTGCGAAAGCTCGAGCGGTTGACGGTGACCGGGATCATCGGAGAGGTCTCCGACCTGTTGATCGAAGGCTACTTCGATGAGCTTCGCGCGCTCGACCTGCAAGTCATCGATGGCGAGCCGGGGCCTGGGCTTTCTCGCCTGACGGAGCTGACCGAGTTTCGCTCGACCTGGGCCGTGCGTGGGCTCTGGCCGTTGCCGCGGCGGCTGAAGGTGCTCGATGGGTATGGCGAAGACGTGATTCGTACCCAGCTGACCACGCCGCGAAAGGCGCTGCGCGAGCTGGGGTTGCGGTCGGCCACCCTCGATGCCGAGACGATTGACGGGCTGGCGTTGCAGGCTCCGTACCTCGAGCGGATGATGCTCAAGATGTCACGGGTGTCGGCGCCGATGTTCGAGCGGCTCTTTCGCGTCGAGTGGCCTTCGCTCCAGCGCCTCGAGCTGCAAGGCGTGAGTCTCTCGGCCGAAGGCACGGCCGCGCTGGGCAACCTGTGGGCTCCGCAATTGTCGCAGGTCGACCTCGACATCGCGCAGCTGCGAGACGAAGGGGCTCGGCAGGTCTTGAAGCTGCCGTGGCTCAAGCAGTTGACCCGGCTGAGCCTGGTCGCGAACCGGCTGACCGATGATGGGTTGGTCGGGCTGGTCAAAGCGAAGCACCAGCTCGAGGAGTTGGTGCTGCAGAAGAATCAAATCTCGGCGGCGTTCGTCGCAAAGCTCAAGCGGCTCGACTCGTTTCGCGACACGCTGATTCTGCGTTAGCGGCTGCAGCCGATTCGCTGCGGGTCGACCGCGAGCTCGTCGATGTTGACGTTCATGTTGGCGCCGATCTTGTCGTACTGCTGGTACATCACCAGGCCGACGGTCAGCGTGTCGAAGGGGTCGGGCATCGGCCACGGGGGGTTCGAGTCGTTGGTGCCGCCCGTGTGGGTCTTGGTGACGTGCAGACCTGTGTGCTCGACGCCGTCCCAGTAGAGGCGCATCTCCTGGTCGGGGCCGTTCCACTGCATCTCGAAGCAGACCCATTTCTTCGCGGGGAAGGCGGTCTGCCCGGCGGGTGCCCCAGAGTCGTCGATGCCGACCTCGGCCCGGTCCATGCCGTCTTCGTTCATCAGTAACGCGGTGTTGATGAAGCCGCCCGCGCGCAGCTCGGGTCGCTTCGTACCGGCGCTGAAGAGGTGCGGGCCGGTGGCTTGAGCGAACGTCCAGTGGGTGAGGGGGAAGTTCGCGGTGTCGTTGTACTTGAAGGGCAGCGGCACGGTGTCCATGTACAAGAAGAGGCGCACCCAGAACTGGTTGCCCGCGATGGGGAAGATTTTCTTGAGCGACATCATCGCTTTGTTCTGACCTGTCGCGATGGTGAAGCGCGCCGACTTCGAGCCACGCGCGGCCCGGGTGGCGTCGATCTTGACCGAGCCCTTCGTGGGGTCCCAGTACTCCGGCGACCAGCTCGACGGGTTGGGTGCTGCTTGGTCTGCCTGCCCCTCGAAGTCGTCGCAGAAGAGTACGCCTGCGGTGCCACAGCGCGGTGAGCCGAAATAGTCGCCTGCGTCGGTCGAGAACACCCGGCCCGCGTCGGCTGGGGCTATGCCTGCGTCCTGAGTGGTGGTGCCAGCGTCTTGGGTGCCATTGCTGCCCGCATCGGTGACGGGCTGTGCGCCTGCGTCACCGGTCTTGCCCCCATCGGTATTCATCTCTTCGACGCTGCCACTGCAGGCAGCCATCAGCACCACCAGGAGCGCGCGCCTCACGCCTTGAGCTCGCTGTACTCTCCGGGGTCACCGTACGCGCCAAAGTTGGTGACGGGTGCGCCGTTCTCGGTGACGCCGACGGCGTTGATCAACGTGGTGAGCAACTTGTTGTGCGGCGCATCGACGAGCTGCTTGGTCGTCGCTTGCTTGGTGAGCTTCACGTACTGGCCGGTCTTCAGGTACCCGCCACAGCTGCCGGCGATGACGTACGGCATGTCCATGAAGTTGTGCTCGAGGCCGTCGGAGAGCTCGTTCATCCACACGATGGCGCTGTTATCGAGCACGGTCTTGCCGTCGGCTTCGGTGTACGCGCTCAGCTTGTCGCACAGGTACCGAAACTGCTTGCCGTACCAGGTGTCGATTTCGAACAGGAGCTGCTTGTAGTCGGCGCCACCGACTCCGGTGTTCGAGCCGCCGTCGGTGGTCGAGTTATGGGAGATGGCGTGGTGGTGGTACGGGTGGTTGAGGCCGTCCCACTTGAAGGTGGGGCCGCCGGCGCCGTTGTTCCACTGGAGCGAGGCGACGCGGGTGTTGCCGCAGGCCAGCGCAATCGCGAGCACATCCATCTGCATTTGACCGATGGCTTTGTAGTTGGCCTCGGCCTCGACGTTGGCGACGGCTTGAATCTCAGAGGTGCGTGCCGTGGGCAAGGTGCACGCGGGCAGGCCCATGCCGACCATCGCCATCTCGAGCTCACGAATCGAGGTGTAGTGCAGGTCGAGCTTGGCCTTGTCGGCGGCAGAGAGGCCCTTGGTCTTGAGCGTATCCATCTCTGACTTCACGACGTCGAGCACGCTCTTTTGGCGGTCGTAGATGCGCTGGGCGGTGCTGGGGCCGGTCGGCGCGGTGACCATGAAGTCTCGAAAGGCGAGCCAGGGGTTGTTCTCGCCCTGCACCGGCTTGCCCGCGGCAGAATACGAGATCACGCTGGTGACCCCCGAGCCCTTTTGACCGACCTTCAAGGTCATCGACGGCCGGCCCGACGGGTTGATCTTCGAGGCCATGTACTGATCGACCGAGATGCCGTTGGCGTAGTGATCAGCGCCCGCCAATTGCTGCGCGGTGAGCTTGCCGCCCATGCCGTTCTGGTGATCGCACCCGACCGGCGTCTGCCCGCCGATGTTGAAGCCGTTGGGCACCTTGCGAATGCCGCGGGGCACGATGATCTTCGATTCGAGCCCGGCGAGCGGGGCCAGCGACGTGCCGGTGAACGAGGCCGAGGTCAGCGCCCCGTACGGCGTCACGGGAAAAAACTTGTCCATGTTCGCGCCGTTGCATTCGAAGAACGCGACGAAGCGTTTGGCGACGTCAGCCGGCGCGGCCCTGGCGGTGCGGGGCACGAGGGTCTCGAGAAAGGGCAGGCCGATGGCGATGCCGCCTGCTCCGCGCAGAAAGAAGCGGCGAGTCAGTCGGTTCATGGCGTGATCTCCACAGGGCGAAAGCGAAATGAGGTGGTCGAGGTGAGAGCGCCGATCATGTCTTTGATCGCGTAGCCCTCAGTGCCCAGGTTGTTGGCCATGGTGGTGATGTCGCACAGGTCTTCAGAATTGTCGGCGCGCTGGTAGCCGTAGCGCAGCCAGTTCACCGCGTATGAGATGCGCGCGTCGGGGGCGGTCGAGATGGCGGTCGAGAGCTCGAGGGCATTCTTGAACGCAACGGTGGTCTCACCCAGCGCGACCGAGCCGGTGGTGTCGACGTCGAAGTTGTTTTCTTTCGTGCGGTACTGGCCGACGGCGTCGTAGTTGCCGAACGCGAAGCCGTAGCTGTTGATGCGCGCGTGGCAGGTCGCGCAACCAGCGGGTGAGGTCTTGGCGGCGACTTGGTCTCGGGTGGTGTGAATCGCGCCCGAGCCCACTGGGGGCAGGGTGAAGTCGATGCCCGCGGGAGGGTCTCCTTGTGGCAGCCCGAGCACTCGGCGAATCACGAACACACCGCGGTGAATCGGCGAGTCGGTGCGCGCATACGAGTGCGAGGCGAGAAACCCGATCTGGGTCAACAACCCCTGACGCTGCGCCGGGTCGAGGGTGACTTTGGAGAACTGGCTCGACGAGAACGTACCGGCGACCTGGTACAGCGCGGCGAGCTCTTTGTTCACGAAGGTGTAGTTCGACGTGTAGATGCTCGCGAACGAGCTGGGCTCGTCGAAGATGATGTTCTTCAGGTAGCGCAACGTCTCTTGCTGCATCGCGGGCGCCATCGACGACGAGAAGTTGGGGAAGAGTGCAAGGTCGCGGTTCAGGTTGTTTTCGCGATCGAGATCGAGCCACTGCGAGTGAAAGTCATCGACCACCGCGCGGGCCCTGGGGTCGGCGAGCAGGCGCGTGGTCTGGGCCTTGAGCTCTGCAACATCAGTCAGCCCGCCCGAGTCGGCCAGGCCGAACAAGGTGTCGTCGGGCATCGAGTTCCACAACAAATACGAGAGGCGCGAGGCCATCTCGTACGAGTTGAGCGCCACCATGTCGTTCACCGGCAGCTGCTCGGCGAGCTCGACGCGATACAAGAAGTTCGGAGACTGCAGCATCGCCTCGATGGTCAGCTGCACGCCCTTCGCCAGCGGGTCGGTGCCATCGAGCAGCGTGTTGGCTGCCTTGAAGAGCGTGAAGTAGGTCGCCTTCTCGGCGTCGGTGAGCGGGCGGCGAAAGGCGCGCTTGCCGAAGGTGTCGATGAACTGTTTCGCGCACGCATCGGTGGCAGCCGAACAGGGAGAGACCTTCGAGAGCGCGCCGGCCGCGACCTGCGATGAGAGATCTTCAGCGGCGCGGCGGTAATCACGGCCGAGGCGATCAGCCACGGCGAGGCCAACCGCGCTGTTGTTGAAGCCTTGAAAGGTCGAGTCTTTCTGAAACGCCGACGAGGGCGCAGTGGTGACGCCGAGCAGGTCGCGCACCGTGTTGTCGTACTGGGTGTGCGTGAGGCGTACGAGCTTGGTGCCCGGCGAGACAGGCTTGGCGGGTACCGCGCACAGCGCGCTGGTGTCGACGACGCCCGGGCTGGGGCCGCTGATGGTCCCGGTGCAACCGACGAAGATCAGCGCGCTCGACAGCCACGCGATGCGAAAGGTCAAAGGCATGCTCCTCTGGAGAGAACCACCGTCACGGGGGAAGCTCAATTGTTCACAGCAGTTACCAGGGCCGCTATTCGACGGCCACGCCGCCGGGCTCGGTACAAGTGCCCTTGAGGGGCTGCCACCATTCAACCGAGGCCTCAGGCACACCCGCGGAGAGCCCACCAACCACCAGGATCGTGCCGTCAGGCAACACGGTCGCGGTGTGCTGCTTGCGAGAGACCGCGAGCTTGCCCGCGTCGCACCACTTCGCGCGTGCGTTGTCCCATCTTTGAATGCGTCGCGTATCGACTGAATTCGGAGGTTCGCCTCCGATGACCACCACGTCAACACCCGCGACGACGGAGGCGGTGTGCGCAGAGAGCGCCATGGTCAGATTCGCGTCGCCCAACGCCCACCCTCTCGCACCTGCGGCCCAGGTCTCGACGTAGTTGGTCGCGGTGCTGGTGCTGATGCCGCCGATGACGGTGACGGTGTCTGCGCGGGCCACGGTCGCGGCGCGTTGCCGTGGCTCGCTGAGCGGAGGCAGCACTTCCCAGCCTCCGTCGATGAGCCGCTCGGTCTGCGCCACGGCCACGCCAGAACCAGGCGGGTTTTGCCCGACGTTCGATCGGCCCGCGACGACCACCACGCTGCCGTTGGCCAGGCGCACGGCCTCGTGTTGCCACCGCGCGAGGTGCAGGGGTGGGCCGAAGCTCCAGGTGTTGGTGGCGGGGTCGAACAGCTCGACCGAGGCGAGGTGTGAGCGCTGCTCTTTCGCGCCGCCGACGATCATCACCCGGCCATCGCCCAGCAGGGTCGCGGTGTGGCCGTTGCGGGCTTCGTGCATCGGCTCGGTGGTGTGCCACTCGTTCTTGGCTGGGTCGTACAGCTCGGTCGACGCCACGGCGACGAAGCGCGCCGAGCCATCGTCTGACGACTCTTGCGTGGTGCCTCCTGTGACCAACACGCGCCCGTCGTTGAGCAGGGTGGCCGTGTGGTGCGAGCGACCCTGGGCGAGCGTGCCGGCGAGTGACCACTTCTTGGTCTTGGGTGAAAACAGCTCGGCCTGAGTCAGGGTGGTCAAACCATCGAGGCCACGGCCTCCGACCACCAGCACCCGGCCGTCTTGCAGCAAGGTGGCGGAGTGAAAGGTGCGCGCGGTCTTCAACGCTCCCGCAGGAGTGACCTTGCCCTGGGCGAGGGTGACGGCGCTGATCAGGGCCAGCGCGTAGATCACGACTTGGGTTTCACCGGCAGTGGCGGCCTGGGCATGGTGCTCGGGCCTTGCACCCGCGGCCCAGCGGAGATGACCTTCGATTCTGGCGGCATGACCGGGTCGGGCGGCAGCAGTGGCGAACGGGTTTGCGGCGCGGGCTTGGAGAGGGCCGCGGCGAGCTGACCACCTCGCTCGTCACCGGTGGCTTCGGCGTCGTCTTCGGCGATGACGATCACGCGATCGTGCGCCCCCAGCTCGAGCTCGTCACCCTGCGGCGGGTTGATGACGGGCAGTTGGCCGGCCTTCAAGTAGCCGATCGCCACTTCGTTGCGCTCTCGTGCGACCAGCTGCACCGCGAGCCAGCTGGTGGGCGAATCGAGCACCGCGAAGCAGGCCGCGCGCTTCAAGTAGATCTCGTTGCCATCGGAGTCGAAGAGATCGGCGAACACCGCGTTCAGGTCGCGCCGCTCCGAGACCTGCGCCAGCAGCATCGAGGTCATCTCGGCCGACACCACGAAGTCAGCGCCGTAGTCTTGCTCGAGCAGATCTTTGGTTCGCGGGTCGAGAATCTCGCTGATGATTCGGGGCTTCGGGTCGCTCAGGTCTTTGAACAAATCTCGCAGCAACAACACGGTGATGACCGTGCGCGCGTCGGCCTCTTCGGGGTCGCGGTTGGTATCGGCCACCACCATCGCCACCAAGAAGTCGGGCGAGAGCACCTGCTTGAGCGGGTCGGGCATGGTGGGGTCG